>CAMPIM010000055.1 GCA_946886365.1 uncultured Novosphingobium sp. | reverse complement strand
TTGCCCACCCCTAGCCCCTCCCGCTTGCGGGAGGGGGACTGAGATGTAGATGACCGACCTTCTGAAAATCCTCAAAGCCTCCTCCCCCATCACCCTTTCCGGGGTTCCGGCAGGATTCCAGCCATGGTTGCTGGCGGACATCGCTCGGGCAGCGCCTTCGCGCGCCTTGTTCGTCGCGCCGGATGAGCAACTCATGCGAGCGGTGGCAGATACGGCGCATTATTTTGCGCCGGAGATCGAGATTGTCGAAATCCCGGCTTGGGACTGCCTTCCCTATGACCGGGCCAGTCCTTCGCTGCGGACGACTTCGGCGCGTCTGGCGGGGCTTTATGCGTTGCAGGAGAAGCCCAAGGGGCCGCAGCTTGTCCTGACAACGCTCAATGCGTTGACGCAGCGGACGCTGACGCCTTTCCGCGTGCGGCAGTTGGTGGCGAAGCTCGCGCCCAAGGAGCGGATAGCGATTTCGCGGCTCGCAGAGATGTTGCAGGCCAATGGCTACGTCCGCACCGATACTGTGCATGACCGGGGCGAGTTCGCCATTCGCGGGGGCATAGTCGATCTGTTTCCCGGTGGTGAGGAACAGCCCCTGCGACTTGATTTCTTCGGAGACGAGATCGAGACGGTGCGGCGTTTTGATCCCGCCGATCAGCGGACCAGCGGGAGTGTCGAAGGCTTCACCCTCCTCCCCGCGTCCGAAGCTTTGCTGGATGAAGAGACGATCAAGCGGTTTCGCGGGCGCTATCGCGAGACGTTCGGGGCCACGGCAACGGGCGATCCGCTCTATCAGGCGGTGAGTGATGGGCGGCGCTTGGCAGGGATGGAGCATTGGCTGCCGCTGTTCGAGGAACGGCTGGTGCCGATGACCGAGCATCTGGGCGACGATACCGTGGTCGTGCTGGATCATGGCGTGGCGGGCGCGGCGGAGGCTCGGTTCGAGGCGATCCGGGACTATCACGCCAATCGGGTACAGGCGAAGTCGTCCGATCCGGGGGCTTATCGGCCGCTGGAGCCCAAGGCGTTGTATCTGGAGCAGCAAGAATGGGACGGCATCGTGCGCGAATGGCCGATGCACGCGACCACGCCTTTCCACGAGCCGGAGAGCGCGACCGTCCTTGATTTCGCGGTGGACGGCCCGCGCGATTTCGCGCCGGAGCGGGCGCAGAACGCCAATGTCTATGAGGCGGTGGGGAAGCATATCGATTCCCTCCAGCGGGCGAAGAAGAAAGTCGTCATCGCCAGCTACTCCGGGGGCGCGCGGGAGCGGCTTTCGGGGCTGCTGGTCGATCATGGGCTGAAACGGGTCGCGGCGGCGGATAGCTGGCAAGAGGCGCTGGGGATCGCTGCGGGGGGCAGCACGGTGCTGACCGTCCTGCCGCTGGACCATGGCTTTGCCGCGCCCGATGTGGCCGTGCTGACCGAGCAGGACATGCTGGGCGACCGGCTGGTGCGGCGGGCCAAGCGGAAGAAAAGTTCAGACGCCTTTTTACAGGAACTGGCGACGCTCTCGCCCGGCGATCTGGTGGTGCACATGGACCATGGGATCGGGTGCTATGAGGGGCTGACGCAGATACCGGTGGCCAAGGCCGCGCATGACTGCGTGGCGCTGGAATATGCGGGCGGCGACAAGCTGTATGTGCCGGTGGAGAATCTGGAGGTTCTCTCCCGCTACGGCTCCGACAGCGAGGGGGTGAGCCTCGACAGGCTGGGCGGCGAGGCGTGGCAGCGACGCAAGGCCAAGATGAAGGAGCGCATCCGCGAGATTGCGGGTGAATTGCTCAAGACGGCGGCCGAGCGCGCGCTCCGGGCGGCTACGGTGGCGGAGCCGGATAGCGCGGGCTATCCGGCCTTTGTCGATCGCTTCCCCTATCAGGAGACCGAAGATCAGGACCGCGCCATCATGGACGTGGTCGAGGATCTGGGCGCGGGGCGGCCGATGGACCGGCTAGTGTGCGGCGATGTGGGCTTCGGCAAGACCGAGGTGGCTTTGCGCGCCGCTTTCGTGGCGGCGATGGCGGGGATGCAGGTGGTGGTAATCTGCCCGACCACCCTGCTCGCCCGGCAGCATCATATGAATTTCGAGGAGCGGTTCCGGGGCTTTCCGGTGAATATCGGGCGGCTCTCGCGGCTGGTGCCGGACAAGGAGGCCAAGGCCGTTAAGGCGGGGCTGGCCGATGGCACCGTCGATATTGTGGTGGGCACTCATGCGTTGCTGGCAAAGGGGCTGGAGTTCAAGCGGCTGGGGCTCGTCATTGTGGACGAGGAACAGCGGTTTGGCGTGACGCACAAGGAGCGGTTGAAGAGCCTGAAGACCGATGTTCATGTATTGACGCTGACCGCGACACCGATTCCGCGCACATTGCAAATGGCGATGTCGGGCTTGCGGGAACTGTCCGTGATCCAGACGCCGCCGGTCGATCGTCTGGCGGTGCGGACGTACATCATGCCCTGGGACGGGGTCGTCATCCGCGAGGCGCTGCTGCGCGAGCATTATCGCGGGGGGCAGAGCTTCTTCGTCGTGCCGCGCATTGCCGACCTGACCGAGGTGGAAGAGTTCCTGCGAACAGAAGTGCCGGAGGTGAAGCCCATCGTTGCCCATGGCCAGATGAGCGCTACCGAAGTTGAGGAGCGCATGTCGGCCTTCTACGACAAGCGTTATGATGTGCTGCTGTCGACGACGATCGTTGAGAGCGGCCTTGATATTCCCTCGGCCAATACGCTCATCATCCATCGCGCGGATCGATTTGGGCTGGCGCAACTCTATCAGCTTCGCGGACGCGTGGGGCGGTCGAAGACGCGGGCCTATGCCTATTTCACGACGCCCACGAACAAAGTGATCACTGAGACAGCGGAGAAGCGGCTGAAGGTTCTTTCCGACCTCGACACGCTGGGGGCCGGGTTCCAGCTCGCGAGCCATGACCTCGATATTCGCGGTGCGGGTAACCTCGTGGGCGACGAACAGTCAGGCCACATCAAGGAGGTCGGTTTCGAGCTTTACCAGTCAATGTTGGAGGACGCGATCCTTGAGGCCAAGGCAGGCGGCGCGGGGATCGAGAAGCGGGAAAGCTTCTCACCCCAGATCACCGTGGATGCGCCCATCCTCATACCGGAGGATTATGTGCCCGATCTTGACCTGCGCATGGGGCTGTATCGCCGCCTGAACGAAGTCGAGGACCGGCAGGGGCTGGAAGCTTTTGCGGCGGAATTGATCGACCGTTTCGGCAAGCTGCCAACCCCGACGCAGAACCTGTTCAAGATCATCGAGATCAAGCAGAATTGCGTGACGGCCAATATCTCGAAGATCGACGTAGGCCCGAAGGGCGCGCTGGTCAGCTTCTTCGAAGACCGCTTCCCCAAGCCGGAGGGACTGGTTGCCTATATCCAGCGGCTGAATGGCGTGGCGCGGTTGCGGCCGGATAGCAAGGTCGTGGTCAATCGCGCCTGGGCAGACCCGGCGGCGCGGCTGAACGGGGCGCTGCAATTGTCAAAGGGGCTGGCGAAGTCGGCTGCATGAGACAGCTGTCTCAGCCTCCTTCAGCACCGCTTTGTCGTGCGTCAGCAAAGTAGCAGCAACATCGGCTATCTAAATGCTGCGTCGATGACTGGACAGCAAAGTCCGGCATCGAGCAGGAGATTGACATGATTTCGACCTTTGTAGCGATGGCGGCGGTTGCCGCCACGCACAGCGTGCAGATCGACCATGGCGGAACGCCGGTGCAAGCCAATTATTCGGCTCGCGTCGAGTTCACGACCAAGACGGTTGGTGCGAAAACACCCAACCGCGTGGATATGCAACGGTGCCAGTGGACCGCGACAGTCATAGTGGACCGCGCACTCAATCATGGTCCGGCGCTGGCCCGCACGGTTTCCCATGACAAGCGTTTTTCCGGCAGCGAGCATGGGGCATGTACCCCCGGCCGCAAATCGGGTGAACGCAATATGGCACAGCATGACGCGGCGATCCGTGAACATCTGGTAGCGGTGGCCGAGAAGGATCGCGCGCCTTTGGTGGCCGAGCTGGATGCGGTTCGCAATCTTGCCTCAAACTGACGCACGCTTGACGGTGGCGGCGGCAATGATGCTGGCCGCCACCTCTTCCCCCGCCTTCGCGCAATATGCTGACCGGTTTTCGGCAACCGCCGAGGTGGCAAGCGATGAACGCAGGCGGGGGTTGAGCTGGAGCGATGGCGACCCGGTCGTGCGAGGAACAATCGCTATACTGGCGACGGAGGGATTGAGCTTCGATGCCGCGGTGACGTCCTTGTGGGACAGCAGCCGTTACGGTGGAGCCGATGCCGTGGTGGACCTTGGCACATCCTATACCCGGCAGATGGGCGCATGGCGGCTTTCTGCGAGAGGGGTATATCACCTGTCTCCGGGTGCGTCGGGACAGGGATATGGCGAGGTTGGAGCTGGTGCGGGCTTCTTGATCGGCCCGGCAAATATCGACGTCAACGCCAGCTATGCACCACGGCAAAGCTCGATTGGCGGAGATAATCTTTACCTCTCGGCGTCGGCGTCGGCTGGCATCCCTGGCACACCGTTTACCGTCTCGGCGCACGTCGGTCGTTCGAGCGGCCGGACCCGCGATGTGGGCGATGCAGCGCGCTTGCGGCCTGATGGCACATATTGGGACCACGGAATCAGCATCGATTATCTGAAGCGGCAATGGTTTGCGGGCGTGCGTTATGCGAACAGCAGCAACGATGGCGACGCGCGTCACTCAGGAGCAACCCTGATCGGCCGGGCCGGAATCGTCTTTTAGGGAGCCTCAGCCCTTCAGCGCCATCGCGGCCAGTTCAGCGGAGGATATCCCGGCGGATCGCAGAAAGCCCTGATAATAGTCACAGCCCTCGCGCGCGAGCAGATCGAGTTGCTGCTGTGTCTCGACCCCCTCGGCGATGACGCTCATGCCGAGGGACTTGGCCATGTGGATGACGCCCCGGACCACGATCCGGTCGCGAGCAGTCCCAGCGATGTCCTGGGCCAGGCCGCTGTCGATCTTGAGATAGTCGAGCGGGAGGCTCTTTAGGTAGGCAAGGCTGGAATAGCCGGTGCCAAAGTCATCGACCGCTACCGCCAGACCCTCCGCGCGAAGAGCGGTGAGGAGCGCGGTGGCCGCAGCGATATTTTCGATGAGGCCGCTTTCGGTGATCTCGACCGTCAGGCGTGAGCGGGGAAAGCCGCTTTCGTCAACGAGGTTGAGGAACTGCGACATGAAGCCGGGCTGCGCGATGTCGGCGGCGGTCACGTTGATCGACAGACGAAGGTGCGAGAGCGTCCGGGGCCAGGCCGCCGCCTGACGCAGCGCTTCGGCCTGGATGTGGGCCGAAAGTGGAAGCATATAGTCGGATCGTTCGGCTGTCGCGAAAAGCATGCCCGCGCCGAGGGGGCCATATTGAGGGTGGTTCCAGCGGGCCAGCGCCTCAACCCCCGTCATATGATCGCCCCCCACCGGATATTGCGGCTGGAAGACGATACCGATTTCTCCCCGGTGCAGCGCAAGGCGCAGGTCGGTTTCCAATTGGTCGGCATCGACCTGACGACTGCGTTTTTCGGCCGAGAAGATGCGAATACCCTCTCCGCCCCCTGCCCGCGCGTCCGCCAGAGCGGTTCCCGCCCGCCGGAGCAGTCGGGTTGCATCATCGTCTGCTCGCGACTGAGCGATGCCGCAGCGGGCCGTCAGGCGGATTAGATGGTCGCCCGCACTGAAGGGCCGGACGATGACGCCGATTAACTGGCGCGCGAGGAAGGTTGCTCGGTCACTGGCAGCTGCCTCGCCCGTGAGGCCGACGAGAAATTCGGTCCCGGCGATGCGGGCCACGATAGCGCCGGGCGCGGCGTCTGCCGCCATCCGCTCGATCCTCCTCGCAATCCGGCCGAGCAGGGCGTCGCCGACCACCTGACCATAGGCGGCGTTCATGCGGTCGAACTGACTGATCGAGAGCAGGAGGATCGTGGTGGCAAGGCCGGAACGCTTCTCCAACCACTCCAGCGCCGCCTGCCGCGAACGAAGGCCGGTCAGGTCGTCCCGGCCCGTCGCATCGTCTCCATGCCTATCGGACAACCACTCGACATCGGCAGCCACGACGCCGTCGATCAGGCGTAGATGATGAACGAGCCGATCGCCCGGTCGCCCCGGCGCGGCATGGGCAAAGGATTCTGGCCGACCCGATCGCATCATGCCGCGCAGGCCCGCAATAACCGACCGCCGTTCCGCACGAGGCAGGCAGCGAGCAAACTGCGCAGGGCTGATCGTCTGGCGATCGAGGTTGAGGTGCCGGGCGAGATTGTCGCTGAGACGCAGGGATCGCCCTCCCCGCTCCAATTCCCAGAATAGCGCGTCGCCACGGCGTATGCGCTGGGCGCGCTGGCTGGGCATCGTACCCCCGCCCAAGCGGTCCACGAGGCGCTGCGCCGAAGCGAGCGTCGCCCGCAGTTGATCGGATGAAAATGGAGCGGCGAGAAAATGAGTCGCTCCCGCTTCCAGCAGCGCCGTGACAGACCCCAGCGCCTGCGCGTCAATCAGGGCGATGAGCGCTCCACCGCCAGCCTCGACAGCCGGGGAAAAGGCATCGATGAGGCCGCTGGCTCCGTCCGTCGCATCGCGCATGTCGACAAGGGCGATCTGCGCGTCGCTATGCAGGAACCGTTGCGGCGCATCCTTCGTGCGCCGGGCCGCGATGGCACGCCAGCCAGCCAGACCAGCCGTGCGCGACAAGCCATCCCTGTCACCGGGCGACAGAATGAAAAGGCTGCGCTGTCCATGCAGTGCGGATTCACCGCTCACATCAAAACTCCCGGGGTACAGCGCATGGCGGGCATATAGCAGACAGGCGTTAGCGACCCGTTCACGCTCCTGCAACCGGCAGTGCTTGCACCGGACTTTGCCATGGCCTAGCTAGTCGAGCATGAACAAGCCCGATCTTCGGCGCACGGCCATGACCGATGCGTTGGGCCGCCGGATCAGCTATTTGCGGATTTCGGTCACGGATCGGTGCGACCTGCGTTGCCGCTATTGCATGGCTGAGCGCATGACCTTCCTGCCCAAGGATCAGGTGCTGACGCTGGAGGAGATCGCGCTGCTCGCCGACCTCTTCATCGCTCGTGGCGTGCGCAAGATCCGGCTGACTGGCGGCGAACCGCTGGTCAGGCGGGACATTGTCGATCTGGTGCGGCGCATTGGACGCCATTTGGGCGAAGAGCTCGACGAACTGACATTGACTACCAACGGCACGCGGCTGGCCCAGCATGCGGAGGCGCTTTTCGACGCGGGCGTGCGGCGGATCAATGTCAGCCTCGACAGCCGCGATCCCCAGCGGTTCGCCCATGTCACGCGCAATGGGGACATCCGGCCGGTTCTTGAGGGGCTGGCGGCGGCGAAGGCGGCGGGTCTCGCGGTCAAGATCAACATGGTGGCGCTGAAAGGCATCAATGATGATGAAATCCTGCCCATGCTCCAATGGTGCAACCAGCAGGGATTTGACCTGACATTGATCGAGACAATGCCGCTGGGCGAGACTGGCGAAGATCGCACGGATCATTATCTGCCGCTGACGGAAGTAGTGGAGCAACTGCGGCAACAGCATGAACTGCGGCCCATCGAACATCGCACGGGCGGGCCTTCGCGCTACCATGCGGTTGACGGGATGCGTGTGAAATTGGGGCTTATCACGCCCCTGACCAACAATTTCTGTGCAGATTGCAACCGCATGCGCATGACCTGCGAAGGGAAGATATTCATGTGCCTGGGGCATGAGGATCATGTCGATCTCAAGACCGCCTTCCGTGAAGGCGGCATCGGGGCGGTCGAACCACTGATCGATCGTGCGCTGCGTTTGAAGCCGGCCAGGCATGATTTTCGCATCGGAGGCGATGCACCTGCCGCAGCGGTTAGCCGCCATATGAGCGTGACGGGCGGATGACCGAAGAGCCGCGGCGCGCTCTGCTGGCGTCCCCCACCCAAGCTGCGAAGGCCGCCGAAGAACGGCTTCGCGCCGCCTATGAGTTCGTCCCTGTGGAACAGGCGAACATGATCATCGCGCTGGGCGGCGACGGGTTCATGCTGCAAACACTGCATTCCATGCTGGAGAACCGCCGGATCATGCCTGTATTTGGCATGAACCTTGGCACCGTCGGCTTCCTGATGAACGAGTGGCGGCTGGAGCGGCTGGAGCAGCGGATAGAGGCGGCCAAGCCTTTCAAGGTCAATCCGCTGCGCATGACGGTCGATACCATCGATGGCGAACGCTTTTCGATTCCCGCCATCAATGAAGTGTCGCTGCTGCGTGAGACGCGCCAGACGGCGAAGCTGGAAGTCCATGTAAATGGCCGAACAGCGCTCACTGAACTGGTATGCGACGGCGTGCTGGTCGCAACGCCTGCTGGCTCTACGGCCTATAATCTGTCCGCGCATGGTCCTATCCTGCCGCTGGGTTCGGGCCTGGTCGCGTTGACGCCGATCAGCCCCTTTCGTCCCCGCCGCTGGCGTGGGGCGATCCTGCCTGAAAGCACGGCGATCCGTTTCACCGTGCTTGATCCGGTGAAGCGCCCCGTTAGCGCGGTCGCGGATCAGCGCGAAGTCCGTGACGTCGCCGAGGTCGAGGTGCAGATCGATCGAGGGACGCCGCTCACCCTCCTTTTCGACCCCGAACATACGTTGGATGACCGGATCGCAGCGGAACAATTCATCGCCTGAAAAAATTCGCAATTCTGTCCTTGCCATCCGAAGAATCTCGCTGCTATAGGCGCGGCCTGCCCAGCGAGAGCCGGGCTGCTCCCCGATAGCTCAGCGGTAGAGCATTCGACTGTTAATCGAATGGCCGTAGGTTCGAATCCTACTCGGGGAGCCACTTTCGCCCACTTGGGCAGCTCCAGAAATTTGCGGAATATAGCGGATTCGTCCGATCGGACGGACAAGCGCGCCCATATTCGCTTGCCGGAATATCGCTGCGTCGCTTCTTATGTTGAGACTGTAGAGATGAACTGCTCGCCACCGAAGCGACGCCCTTTGCTGTCTCGAAAGAGCGTAAACACGACAAACCCCATCCCCATGAGGGGATGAGGTCATCGATCTGAAAGACGTTAGGTCAGCGCGAAGCGAACTGGCGCGGCTTGGATGCCAGCGCCCACCGCTGCGGCGCCGCGCCGGGGGCTTTTTCCCGAACGAAGCATTGGCCACGGCGAGCGCGGATTGCGCGGCATAGCGCCGCCGCTTCCACACGATCGTCAAAGCCGCTGACCGCAAGGCGGGCATAGCTGACGCCGTTCACGGTAATCTGGCTGGTGAGGACCGGCAACGCGGCTATCGCGCTGTTCCGGCGAGCGATATCGTACCATTTCTCCTTGGCGATCGCAGCGTTTGAATAGGCGCCAAGTTGAACGACCCATGGGCTGTTCCCATTGCCATCGAAACGAAGCGCTGGACGAGCCGCGAGCGGAGCACGAGCGGCTGTCTGCTGACGGAGCCCTGCGGCCTGTGCCGGAGCATGAGATACTTTCATGGGCACCGCCGGAGCGACATAAGGCGTGAAGGCGAACGCCTGCTGAACCGGTTCCTGCTGCGTCGCTTCGGGGGCAACCTCCTCGGCAACGGAAGCGGTCGGCGTTTCGGCCGCACTTGCCTCTGCCATCTGGACCGGCGCGGCTTCGGTGGCGAGGGCGAGCACGACGGGTTGACCCGCGTCGCTGCCATCAACGGCTATGCCCATCAGACCGGCAATGCGCTGCTGCGCGAAATCGGGAGCAGCGGTCTGCGCCCACTGAGCGATGCGCTGATTGGCGGCGAGCGGTTCGAGGTCGAGGCCCGCCATCACGCGCGCATCCTTCCACCGTCCCGCCAGCGCATAGGCATAGGCGAGATTTTGGCGCGTGCGCGCGGTGGCCGAGGGATCGTGAATGGCTTCGGACAGGATGCGAACACCCTCTGCCGCGTCGCCAGCCATTGCCATGGCGAGTCCATAGTCGCTTGCGGGAACGACGTCTGAATTGGTTGCGAGCAGCTCGCGCGCAGCATCATTCTTCCCAAGCGCTACCTTCACCAGGGCGAGGCTGACGATCGTGCGGGAATCGCGATTGCCAAGGGTCATGGCATCGGTGAGCGCGGTTTCGGCGGAAATGAGACGGCCACTCGCGATATAGGCGCGGCCCAGCAACTGCCGATAATTTGCGTCTTGTGGAGCAGCTTTGACCGCCGCCTCTGCCGCCGCGACTGCGCGAACGCCATCCCGGCTGATCAACGCCTTGTCGATGGCTGCTGTCACACGGCTGGGATCCTCCTTGGCCGCTGCGATCGCAGACGGACGGAATGCCGCGCCGGTGCAGCCGACCATCGTGGTTCCAACGATCAGCGACGAAAGTGCCGCCTTGGAAAGAGCGCTGCGCTTCATGGCTTGATCCTTCTTACTCTGCTTCGTCGCGCGGCAGTTGCTGCGCGAGCCGGTCGATTTCCGGCAGGCTGGCGAGGAAAATATCGAGTGCTTCGGTCACCATCTGTTGGGCAGAACAGCCCGCGACGGCGCTCGCAAGGCGAAGCTTCAGATGCCGATCCGCGTCCAGCCGCAGCGTGAAGGCGGCCTTGCGGCCTTTGGTTCCGGTGCGGATGGCGGGAGCGATCGTCTTGACCGCTTCTTCCATGCGCTCGGCCAATTCCTCTCGCTCGACAACGACGGAAGGGATGGGCGCGGCTACCGGCGGCAGCGTCATCGGGGTAAGTCCGACAACGGCGCGAGGTTCGGCAGGGACCGGTTCAGGCTCGGTCACATCGAAACCCATGTCGTTCCAGCCCAGATCATCCTGCAGCAGCGCTGCCGTTGCCTGATGGCCAAAGCCCATGATGGGGCGGCGCATGGCGGGCTGAGCCGCGCCCTTGCGAGCGAGAAGTCCGGAGGTCAGCGAAGCGAGTGGCTTGGGTTCGGCCATGATGTCTTCCCTTCCTTTACTGACCTACGACGCGGCGGCCGAAGCCACCCGTCGCTGGACGAACCGCGCCGCTGGTGCCCGCCGTGCCGTTGGGCACCGAGAAGACCGTGCGGCGGAAATTCTTTTCCAGACGGTCGGAGACATAGGTCCACAATTGCGTAACCTCGCCCGCCGAACGGCCGTTGGGATCAACCTCCATCACCGTGCGGCCGTCGATCATCGATGCGGCGAAATCAGTGCGGTGATGCAGCGTCACGGGCGCAACAGTGCCATGCTGGGAAAGCGCCACAGCAGCTTCCGATGTGATCCGCGCCTTCGGCGTAGCGGCGTTGACCACGAAGATCAGCGGCTTGCCTGCCCGTTCGCACAGGTCCACCGTCGCACCAACAGCGCGCAGGTCATGAGGGCTGGGGCGGGTCGGCACGACGATCAGTTCGGCCACGGAAATGACGCTTTGAATGGCCATGGTGATCGCCGGGGGCGTATCGATCACGGCAAGTTTGAAGCCCTGCTGACGCAGAATTTCAAGATCGGCCGCGAGACGCGCGACCGTCGTCTGGGCGAAGGCGGGAAATTCGGCCTCGCGTTCATTCCACCAGTCGGCAAGGGACCCTTGGGGATCGATGTCGATCAGGACGACCGGGCCAGCGCCTGCCCTTTGCGCCTGAACGGCCAAGTGACCAGACAAGGTGGTCTTCCCCGATCCGCCTTTTTGCGATGCCAATGCGAGTATGCGCACGCGCGTTTCCCCCAGAAAATCCAATTGCCTATTGGACTGCCACGGCGGCACCTAAAAATTGGTTAACTTCGGCGCATCCTTCAAAAGGAAGCATGGTATGAAGAATGCGCCTTCTAATGCTAAGCGAGCGTTAACCTTGTTCGCTCATAGGCTGGGGCTACGCTGTTCTTTCAGGAGCACATGCACATGAAGTACATCTGGGGCATCTTGGCCGCCGCAACGATGCTAAGTCTGGCGCCGCCTGCCCTTGCCGATGTAAAAGCCGGGGTCGATGCCTGGCAGCAGGGTGATTATGAAAAAGCCGTCAGGGTCTGGCGGCCGCTTGCGCAGGCAGGCGATCCTGATGCGCAATTCAACATGGGCCAGGCGAACAAGCTTGGACGCGGTGTCAAAGCCGACATGGCCGTCGCGCTCGATTGGTATCGGAAGGCCGCCGCGCAGGGTCACGTTCGCGCCGAGGACAATCTCGGCCTGCTGATGTTTCAGCAAGGGGAGCGTGCGAGCGCCCTTCCCTATCTGCAGCGATCCGCGGCGCGGGGCGAACCGCGCGCCCAATATATCGTCGGCACGGCCCTTTTTAACGGAGATCTGACGACCAAGAACTGGCCCCGCGCCTATGCCCTGATGAGCCGGGCGGCGGCGGCGGGCCTGGCGCAGGCGACGGCCAGCCTGAAGCAGATGGATAAATATATCCCTGATGATCAACGTCAGCAGGGGCTCGCGCTGGCGGGGGAGATGGGCCAGAACGAGGTAGCGGCGCTGGCGGAAGCCAATGGCCGCCTGTCCGCCATGCCCATTCTGCGCGAAGAAGCGCCATCGATGGCGAGCGCCGATCTGCGACCTGCGCGCACTCCGGAAAAGCCTGCGCCCGTCAAGCCATTGCCGAAGCCGAAATCTGATGCGCCCAAGGCCGCCGTGGCCGCCGTGGCCGCCGCCCAAACGCCGAAGCCAGTCGTTGAAAAGGCGAAGGCCAGCAAGACGCCAGAGCCCAAGGTGGCAGCCAGCGGACCCTGGCGCGTACAGCTGGGAGCATTTAGCGAAGAAGCCCGCGCCCGCGCGCTTTGGACCAGTCTGCGCGGCAAAGTGGCTGGCCTGTCGGCCTATCAGCTTTTTCTGGTGAAAGGCGGAGCAATGACCAGGTTGCAGGCTGGGCCGTTGGCAAACAACGCGGAAGCGTCTCGGCTATGCAGTGCCATCAAGGCTGCCGGTGCCGATTGCATGCCCCGGAAAATGTGACGAGACATAATACTGGCTCTTGGAAGTCGGGGATCGGCGCGCGATAAAGGCCATCTTCGATATGGAGCGCGCCATGGCCGTCGATAGCGATCAGGGAAATGTAGAAGCGCTGGTCAGGGCCACGCTGGGCGATAGTGCTGCGGAGCAAGTGCTTGCGGCGCTTATGATCGCACCGCCTTTGCTGGCGGAAACCGGCCCTTATGTCTCTCGGGCAGCGCTTGCCATGGCCTTGAACGTCGTTCTTTTTCACGGCCTGCTGCAAAGGGTTCCGAGCGGCGCTGCTTATGTGGCGGACAGGTTAGCCAGCGGTGACAAGGTGGTGTTCGATCATGGGGCGTTGAGGACGATCCGCCTGCCCCAAGGCCCCACGGGAGCTTTGCCCGCTGGGGAAGACGCTTTCACCCGTATCCTAACGCCATTGGGCTACAGGCTGGCTGGGGTTTATCCTCTGGACCGGCTGAAAATGACCGGCCGCGCCTATGCGCATGCCGACGCGCCTCAAGACATTCCTCAATTCTTCGTTTCGGAACTGCATGTCGATCGGTTTGATGCCGAGTTTGCTACAATCGCGGCGCGCGTGTTTGGCACGTCGCGCGATCCGCTCGATCCGGAAACGCTGGCAGTATTGCACGCCTATGACGCTGGACAGCTTGTCCCATTCGAGCATGCGCGGACGGCCTTGCCGGTTCTGGTGTCTGCCTTCGATCGGCAGCATGATCCTGCCACGTTGGAAGATTATGAGCTGTTGCTATCGCGGTCGCCTGAAGCCGCGTGGATCGCGACGGAGGGTAACGCGTTCAATCATGCCACCGACCGGGTGGCGGACGTCGCGGCCTTGGCCGAATGGCTGAAAGCTGAAGGATGGCCGATCAAGGATGAGGTTGAAATTTCCCGCAATGGCCGCGTGAAGCAGACCGCCCTTCGCGCGGACCCGGTCGAACGGCTATTTGCCGGAAACAAGGTGCGGCAAGTACCCGGTTCTTTCTACGAATTCATCAGCCGGGATGTCGATCCCGCAAACGGGTTGCTGGACCTGTCATTCGACGCGGGGAATGCCACCGGAATTTTCGCGATGACGAGCGCCAATGGTTGAAGTCCTTTAACGGCTTGATCATGGGGGCGGCATAAGGCAACGGCTTTCCCGATCATTCGCGGAGGCTCCCTTTGAAAAATCCGGTTATCCCATCATGGGTGCTGACGCTTGTCTGCTCCGACCGTGTGGGAATCGTTGCAGCGGTCAGCCAGTTCCTGGCGGAACGCGGATGCTTCATCACGGACAGCCAGCAATATGCCGACAGGGAAGCGGGGCGCTTCTTCATGCGGGTGGCCTTTGAGGCAACCGATGGCCGGATCGCGGATACCGAGCAGCTGCAAGGCGAGTTCGATGCCGTAGGCGCGCGCTTCGGCATGGACTGGCGTATCACCGCTGCGCAGGAAAGGCCGCGGATGCTGCTCGCCGTTTCCAAGGGCTCGCACTGTCTGGCCGACCTCCTGCACCGTTGGCAGACAGGGACGTTGGCCATCGACATCATGGGGGTGGTGTCGAACCATCCGGACATGCGCCGGATTACCGAATGGCATGGCATCCCCTATCATGAGCTTCCGCCGAACGGAGATAAGGCAACGCAGGAAGCCGCTTTGCTGGACGTTTTCAGCCGATCACGATCGGATTATCTGATCCTTGCACGCTACATGCAGGTATTGTCCGAACAGCTTGTTGAACAGCTCGAAGGACGTTGCGTCAATATCCATCACAGCTTCCTGCCAGGGTTCAAGGGCGCGCGGCCCTACCACCGGGCGCATGAGCGCGGCGTCAAACTGATCGGCGCGACGGCGCATTTCGTGACCGCCGACCTTGATGAAGGGCCGATCATCGAACAAGCCGTAGAGCGCGTCGACCATCGTGCCACGGCCGAAGACATGATCCGCATCGGCCGCGACATCGAGGCGCAGGTTCTGGCACGGGCGGTTGGCTGGATCGCTGACCGCCGGGTGCTCCTGAATGGTGGAAAGACCGTCGTTTTCCGCTGATCAGATGCCGAGTTTGGCCCAAAAATCTTCGGGCGCGATCACGGCATCAGCTGTGTTTCTGGGCTTCCGCGACCAGGATGAGTGTGGAATGTAGATGTCGCGCCCTGTGTAGCGAGGGCGTTTGCGGCGTGCAAAAATGGGTCGAGGGCTCATCGTCTTCTCCTTATGCAGAGGAACACGAAACCTTGCGTGGTCGCATGGGGGCCGTGCGCTTTAGCCGTTGTTGACGCGGAGCAAGCTGTCATCCTTCAAAAGCCGCGGAGCCTTAAGCTCGACGCCTTTCTACAATGCCGCTTTTGAAAGGAAACATAGCTTTGCTTTAACGGCAGTCACTTACGCTTGCCGCCGTTGCCGAGGTTCGATCAAAATAGAATGTCGTAAATAAACCAGCCCACAATGAGGAAGCTGGTGACGACACATATCCGATCGCCATAGATATCAATTCGCGACATCGCCGACATCCTTCCGCACGCGGCGATCTTTGTCGCCTGCGTGGACAGGATAACGCATCAAACCAGGAAAGGGAACAAAAAGTGCGGCGCCGATCAGGCCGTGACTAAGCCGCGATGACGCAGGAAGGACTCGGTCGCCTCAACGGGACCCCGATAGGCCTCTTGAAACTCAGCGCTCCAATATTTAAGGTCGTCAAGATCGATACGTGCGCCCGAAATCGCACAAAGGACGAACTGGCCCGGGCGCACTATGTCGAAATGTGGCGTGTGATATTCCAGCACCGCCAACCCCTGAATTTCAGCCATCAGTCGCCCGTCAAAATACGGTCTACGAGCTGCTTCACCGTCGGCACGAAGCCGTTGGAATAGAAAGGATCCTGCTTGAACTTGTAAGCGCCATGTCCGGCGAACAGGAGGTTCTTGTCCAGGTCCCCGCCATGCACCGCCTCTTGCAAGGATTTCTGGATGCAGAAGCTCCTGGGATCGGCAAGACGGCCGGTGGAGTTCGTTTCACTGTCCATCCAGCTAGAGAATGCGCACTGGCTGAGACAGCCCATGCAGTCGGTCTGATCCTTGCGGATCTCCGCGCGTTCCTCTTCGGTGACGAATACCAGCGTGTTGTCGGGAGTCTTGAGAGCGGAGGTGAGGCCCTGCCCCACCCATTCGCGCGCGCGCAACAGGTCGCCGCGCGTTACCCAGAAATTCTTGCCCTTCACGCCTGCATCAAGCTGATGCGTGTGATCGCCCGCCTGTTCCGTGCTAAACGGGATCTGGCGTTCCGACCGGGCTTCAAGCTGGCGCAGGAAGGGGTTACGGATCGCCGAGCTGTAGAAGCCGGTTGGCGAGAAGCGATGAAGCAGTACGTCGCCCGGTTCCAGCTGGGTCAGGCGTTCCTTCCAAAGCTGGGGGATAGGGCTTTCCTGCGTCAGCAGCGGGCGTGTGCCGAACTGGAACGCGATGGTGCCCAGTTCCGGATTGTCGATCCAGTCGTTCCAATCTTTGAGGTGCCAGACCCCGCCTGCCATGACGATTGGCACTTCGTCGGATATGCCGCCTTCGCGCATGGTTTCCCGAAGCGCCTTGACGCGCGGATAAGGATCCTGAGGCTCCCGCGGATCCTCGGCATTGGAAAGGCCGTTATGACCGCCCGCCAGCCACGGGTCCTCATACACCACGGCCGCCAGCCATTCAGACGCCTTTGAGTAAGCCCGCTTCCACAAGGCGCGAAAGGCACGTCCCGAACTGACGATAGGGAGGTAGCTCACGCCATAAGAGGCCGCGATCTCGCTGAGCTTGTAGGGCATGCCCGCGCCGCAAGTGACGCCCGCCACCATGCCCCTGGTCTTTTCCAGAACGCCGTGCAGCACGCGCTGCGCACCGCCCATTTCCCAGAGGACGTTGATGTTGATCGCGCCTTTACCGCCGGCGATTTCGAAGGCGCGCTTCACCTGTTCGACCGCGCCATCGACGGCATAAGCGATCAGTTCTTCATGGCGATCGCGGCGGGTACGACCGTGATAAATCTGGGGAATGACATTGCCCATGCTGTCATAGCTGTCGGCGTTGACGGCCGACACAGTGCCGATGCCGCCCGCAGCGGCCCATGCACCGGAACTGGCGTGATTGGAGACGGCCACGCCTTTCCCGCCCTCGACCAGCGGCCATACTTCACGACCACCATAGATGATGGGCTTCAAACCCTTGAACAACCTAATCTCCCGCGCAACAGCTGCTGGGTCACCCGCCGACTATGGGCCGCTCTATAGCAGCTTTCACGACCGATGACGAATTTACGGCCGCGCCCTACCGCAAAATATGGGGGCTGGATAGTACCTGTCCATAAAGCGTCGCATAAGCGTCCACCATCGCAGCCTCTTCGAAATCGCGTTGCGCCCGGTGCAGGTTCGCATCACCCAGACGGTCGCGAAGCTCGGAACTTGCGGCCAGCCGTCCTAGCCCGTCGGACAGCGCCGCCTCATCAGAGGCGATGAATGGCTGGTTTTCCGGCGCGACCATTTGAGCGACATCTCCCACGTCCGTTGACGCCACCGGCAGGCGCGCGGCCATCGCTTCCACCAGCGAGATGGGGAATTGTTCACTGTCGGAGGAAAGGGCGAAGATATCGAGCAAGCCGATGAAACACGAAGGATTGGGCAGGAACCCGGGCATGCAGATGTCATCGAGCCCGTGCCGCGCGGCTTCAGCCATGATCGCGTCGCGCTCAGGCCCTTCTCCGATAACGACCAGTTGCAACTTATCACGGTGCGGCGCGACAGCGCGGACCAGCCGGGGGATATTCTTAACCGGGCGCAAACCGGCCAGCGTGCCGACAAGCAGCTTGCCCGGTGAGCGCACCAACCCTGGAATGGCTCCGGGAACGGGTTGGAGATATTGTGCGACGTCGATCCCGTTGCGGATCAGATGAACTTTCCGCGCAGGCTGATGCCACATCGCGCGGGCAATCTGGTTTAGCCGGATGGACGGCACGACGACGGCCTGGGCGCGCTGGAGCGCCAGCCGACGGTAGAGGTTGCGCCCTGTCTTGAGGCGCTCAGCCTCCTCGATGTTGAAGCCGTCCTCATGATGGATGAGCGGGGGCATCGGGAAAAAGGATGAGCAGAAACGATGGGCCATGACGGCATCCATCGCGCCCCAATTATAGGTGAGGACGAGGTCAAAGCTGGACATGAATCGCCCCAGTGCCCGGAAGCGGCCTGGGCCGGGACGGCCGGTGAGCCGTGGAGGATCGGGGAAGCTGACATCTATTCCCGGCGCGATCGCCGATCGGGCGCCCATTGCTTCGGGCGCCGCGCTGACAATCGTGTGGCTGGCGCGATTGCCCCACAGGTTCATCAGGCGGACGGCGCGCGCTTCCTTGCCGCCAAGCGAGAAGCTGCCGTGAACATGAAGAAGGCGGGGCGGCCGCTGATGAGCGTCAGCCATACAGGGCTCGAGCGAGTAGGCGGTCGATGGCGGCGGCAGCTTCCGGTTCGTCCAGGATCGGCGCGTGGCCGACGTCGGGAACGGTCACGAGTTCAGCGCTCGAGCCCATATCTGACAGCATGCGTTCGGCTGTTGAAGCGCTGATAACGTCGGAGTGTTCGCCGCGCAGGATCAGTGAAGGAATGCCATGGAAGGAAGACATTACGGGCCATAGGTCGACCCCGGCCTCACCTCCGGCCAAGCGGAGGGGTTCGGCTATCCGCATGTCATAGTCCAGCACTACGCGGCCTCCGCTGTTGAGTCGGTACAGGCGCTTGGCCATGGCTAGCCATTGTTCGAGGCCATAGCGGGGATAGATGTCGCGGTTCGCCTCTTCGAGGGCGCGGGCGGCCTGGACCCAGCTTTGGTGCGATTGGCCAACGCCCACATAGGTACGGATGCGGTCTAGGCCCGCCTGTTCGAGCTTTGGCCCGACATCGTTCAAAAGCGCGCCCGCCAGCCACTCGCGGTGAGTCGCGGCGATCAACATGGTGATGAGGCCGCCGAGCGAGGTGCCGATCGCGACGAAGCGGGTGATGGCGAGGTCGGCGAGAAGGCGGCTGATGTCTTGCAAATAGGTCAGCGGGACATATGTCATCGGATCCTTGGCCTGCGCGCTTTCGGCCCGGCCGCGCATGTCGGGGCAGATGAGGCGCCAATCGCCCGCCAGACGATCGGCCAAGGGTTCAAAATCGCGCGCATTGCGGGTCAGTCCGGGAAGGCAAAGCAGCGGCGGGCGACCATCTTCACCGCCGCCATAATCGCGATAATGGAGCCTGAGGCCGTCGGGAGACCACCAATAGCCGTCGGTGAAGCTGGTCAACGGTCGTGCGCCCTCAAATAAATGTCCAGCGGTTGCAACTTCCTGCCCCGCTCCCCCATATCGCCGCATGGACAAATCCTCGCAAGCAAACAGATACAATCCGGCAAAGGAAATCTTCGGATTACAGCCGGATTTCGCCGATGAGGTCGCCCCCGCCGACTTCCCGCAGACGATTTTACGATATCGTAACGACCGGGCCGCAGCCAGCGTGGGGTTGGAAACGCTGAGCGATGACGAGTGGATTCGTCATTTCGGGCGATTCGCCCCCTTTCCCGGCAACCTGCCCCAGCCCTTGGCGCTGCGTTATCATGGACATCAGTTCCGGACCTACAATCCCGACATAGGCGACGGGCGCGGTTTCCTTTTCGCGCAGCTGCGCGACGATGCGGGACGGCTTTTGGACCTGGGAACGAAGGGGTCGGGCCAGACGCCCTATAGCCGCTTCGGCGATGGCCGCCTGACGCTGAAAGGCGGGGTTCGCGAGATATTGGCGACCGAAATGCTGGAGGCTCTGGGCGTCAACACATCAAAGACCTTCTCGCTGATCGAGACTGGCGAGGCGCTGGAGCGTAATGATGAGCCCTCCCCCACCCGCGCGGCGGTGATGGCGCGCCTTAGCCATTCACACATCCGTATTGGATCGTTCCAGCGCGCCGCCTATTTCGACGACAAACCCTTGTTGGAGCGGCTGACCGATTATTCGCTGCGGACGCTCTATGATGAGGAGCCGGGCAACAACGCCCCCGCGCAATTGCTTGGGCGCGTGGTCGAACGGACGGCCGATCTGGCGGCAAGCTACATGGTGGCAGGGTTCGTGCATGGCGTGCTGAACAGCGACAATATCAATGTGACCGGCGAGAGCTTCGATTATGGGCCTTGGCGCTTCACGCCGCTGTGGGAGCCGAGCTTTACGGCGGCCTATTTCGATCATGCCGGACTTTATGCCTTTGGGCGACAAGCAGAGGCGATCCATTGGGACGTGGCGCAACTGGCTGCTTCCTTGCGCCCATTGGTCGAGGCCGAGCCGTTGATCGAGCAGTTGGAGCGGTTTCCCGAGCTGTTCGGGCAAGCGATGGTTCGGCGCTTTTGCTGGCGGATGGGCGTCGTGCCTTCAGGAGAGGCGAACGCCATGATCCAGGCGGCCGTCAATGGCATGGCCGCGAGCGGGACGCCGATCGACCTTTTTTTCCATGACTGGCGCGGTGGAGAGCCGCGTGACGGGGCGGACTATTCGGGTGAGGCGTGGGCTCCGTTCCGTGAGGTTGTCGCGGAGATGGAGGCGAGTGGCGACAGAGGGCATGGCTATTGGAGCGATGAGGTGCCCTGTTCGATGCATATCGATGAGGTTGAGGCGATCTGGAGCGCCATTGCCGAGCGGGATGACTGGTCGCTGTTACACGAGAAAGTGGCGGCGGTTCGGCGGATGGGTGAGGCTATGGGGGATCGTCCGGACGTGCCTTGAGGCGGTGGGCTTGCTCGCTGCGCTCGCCCCCCTCTCCCCCGCCTCGATGAGAGTCACGTGCCTCTCATCGACCCCTGAAGGGGAGAGGGAGTTTTAGTTGCTTTGCGGCGCTTCCCTAACGACCGGTTATCCGCCATATCGACTGTATGTCCGCGACGCTGACTTCGATTGAACCCGCCACTGGCGCACTGTTGTGGCAGGGGACTGCCAGCGATGTAAAGGCCGAGGTCGCACGGGTCAGGGCGGCGTGGCCCTCCTGGGCTGCACAACCGATTTCCTATCGCATCGAGACGCTGCGTCGCTTCGTCAATGTCGTGCGCGCCAATGAAGAGGCGTTGACCGACCTGATCGCGCGGGAGACGGGAAAACCGCTTTGGGACGCGCGAACCGAAGTCACGGCCGTGATGAACAAGGTCGACATTTCGGTGGCCGCCTATTCGGAGCGGACAGGGCAGCGGCGGTTGGAATCGGCGATGGGCGCTCGCCAGTCGGTGCGGCACAAACCGCATGGCGTCATGGCGGTTCTAGGCCCCTATAATTTCCCCGCTCATCTGCCCAATGGCCATATCATTCCTGCCCTGCTGGCCGGGAACGGCGTGCTGTTCAAACCGTCCGAAAAAACGCCAGCGGTGGGCGAAATGCTGGTGCGCTTCTACCATGAGGCGGGCGTGCCGCAGGATGTGGTTCGTCTGGTGCTGGGCGGGCCGGATGAGGGCAAGGCGCTTGCAGCCCATGCCGACGTGAACGGCATTCTATTCACTGGTTCGGCATCGACGGGCTTGGCGATCAATCGGCAGTTCGCCAGCAATCCGGGCAAGATATTGGCGCTGGAAATGGGCGGGAATAATCCGATCGTCGTCTGGGACACCGGCGATATCGCCAGCGCCGCCGTCCTGGTGGTGCAGTCGGCTTTCCTGTCCAGCGGCCAGCGTTGCACGGCGGCGAGCCGGTTGATCGTCAAGGAAGAGCTGGCCGACATGCTGATCGGCGAGGTCAAGAAGATCGCCGACCGGCTGATCGTCGATCACCCGCATGCCGACCCTGCCCCCTTCATGGGGCCGGTGATCGACAATCATGCGGCGGACCAGCTGACCGAAAGCTTCCTTTATCTGATGAGCCATGGCGGGCGGCCGATAAAGCATCTCGTGCGCTTGTCGGAAGACAGGCCGTTGTTGAGCCCAGCTATTATCGACGTGACCGCGATGACGGAACGGCCCGACGTGGAGCTATTCGGGCCGTTGCTACAGGTAATCCGCGTTCCCGATTTCCCAGCGGCGATCGCGGAGGCGAACAATAGCCGTTATGGCCTGTCGGCTTCCCTGATCGGCGGGTCGCCCGAGCAATATAATCAGTTTTGGGCGAATATCCGGGCAGGCATTGTCAACTGGAACCGGCCGACCAACGGCGCTTCGTCCTCCGCGCCGTTCGGAGGCCTAGGCATTTCCGGCAATCATCGGCCGAGCGCTTTTTATGCGGCCGATTATTGCGCCTATCCGGTTTCATCGGCGGAAATCGAGCAGCCACGGGCTTCGATCGGGATAGGGCTGAAGGAAGTGGATGTCAGTGGGATGGGGGATTGAGGGAGTTATCCCGGCATCCTTCCAGCCATTTTCTGACGTGGCGCCAGCGAAAGCCTTAAGCTGGCATCACAGACGCAAAGTATCGAACGAGCATCACGAAATCCCAGCTTCCGCTGGGAGTACGCGATGCCGCTATTCATTTCGCCAACCGAAGTCGGCTCAGTCTATCAGAACACTGGCTGATTAGCCGGGTCTTCCGGATCAACCACGGGTGCCGGGATAGGCGTCACGGGCGCGTGAATGCCGCATTCTACCTTGTCCCAACCGCGCCAGCGTCCCGCGCGCGGGTCTTCACCCGGCAGCACCTTGGACGTGCACGGCTCGCAACCCACCGACAGATAACCCTGCGCCTCCAGAGGATGGCGCGGCAGGTCATGCTCGGCGAAATAGGCTTCCAGATCGTCCTTCGTCCAATCGCCGAGTGGGTTGATCTTCAGGCGGCCGTCTTCCACCTCGAAACGCGGCATATTCTGGCGCGTGGTGGACTGAAACGCCTTGCGCCCAGAAATCCAAGCGTCCAGCCCGTCCTTGGCGCGCTGCATCGGCTCGACCTTGCGGATGTCGCAGCATCCATCAGGATCATAGGACCAGCGCAGGCCCGTCTCGTCCTTCTTCGCCAGCACTTCCGCATTGGGCGTGACCGACCGGCTGTCGGAAAAACCCATCCGGCTGATGAGGGTGTCGCGATAGTTCAGCGTTTCCGTGAACATCTTGAGCGTATCTACGAAGATCACCGGCACGTTCTTGTCCGCCCGCGCCACCAGGTCGAGCAGCACGGCGCTTTCCGTGCCGAAGGAAGACACAACCGCCACCTTGCCTGCCAGACCTTCGGCAAAGACGGTCTTGAGCATCGTCAATGCATCCACGCCTTCGAAGCGCGAATTCAGCGCGTCCGCGTCAGCCTGTGTGAAGGCAGGCCGGGCGTCGATTACGTCAAGCTGGCGGGCAGGTTCAGCCATCTATACTCTCCGGGTGCCGCTTCGCCCAAACCGGGCTGCGGCCATCGACGGTCTTTTGATAGACGTCGGCATAACGATTAAGGGCGCGATCGACGGCGGCATCGTCCAGCGCCTTGTCGGGGCGGAAGCTGTCGAAACCGCAGCGGCGCATGGCATTGATCTGATCGACCAGCACATCGCCCACCGCGCGCAGTTCACCCGAATATCCAGCCTCGCGCAGGATACGGGCGGCCGAATAACCGCGCCCGTCGCCATAGGCGGGGAAGTTCACCTCAACCAGCGACAGCCGGTCGAGATAGGGCAGCAACTCGCGCGCATCCTCGCCCGCCTCGATCCGCACGGCGGTCGAATTGGACTGGCCGGTGAAAGACTCGACCGTAACAGCGGGTTCCTGCGCGGCTTCACCGTCGCGGAAAGTCAGGAACTCAACCATAGATCGCCTCCTTGAAGGGCTTCATGCCAAGACGGCGATAGGTG
>CAMPIM010000054.1 GCA_946886365.1 uncultured Novosphingobium sp. | reverse complement strand
CTTGAACGAGCCTTAAACTCTCAAGTGACCGGCACAAAACCGTTACAAGTCCATCTCCTCGTCGCTCCAGTTCCGACGCCGCTCCACCCGTATAAGCGCTCCGCCATCACCGCGACCGCTCATACGAGGCTCATTTGACTGCTCGATGTCCATGCTCACGCCTCCTCAAAGGCCGCGAGCTTTCCTATTCCGGTGCCGGCAACAAGGCCGCGTTCCGTCGGCGCTTACTCTTCAATGGTGCCGACGACTTTACGATCGATACGGCCGAGGTTGCCAAGGCCTACGACGGTTATTGCATCTACAAGGTTTCCTGGAGCACATCAGCCAGCGCTGCACGACGCGACGCAAGGACCGTTACCCCGTCCGGCGATACCGCGCGCATCCAGCAGAAGGTGCTCAAGAAACGGCTGACACCGACCGAGGTGCTCAGGCTGATCGAGGGCTGCAACTTGGCTCGTGATGCGTTCCTGATCGTGCTGCTTTACAATACGGGCCTGCGGATCGGCGAAGCATTGGGCCTGCACCATATTGATATCGATCTGCTGGAAAAGGTCATCTGGGTCATTTCACGCGAGGACAACGCCAATGGCGCCCGCGCGAAATCCGGTCGGATACGCGGTGTCCCGGTGCATGACTATGTGCTCAATATGTATGTCGATTATCTCACCAGCGACGAATATCTGCCGGTCTTTGAGTCCTCCATCCTAATCAGGAGGCGCAGACTCCGGGCTACCCTTTACGTCCGCAAGTTGGGGCCGCGGCCCCGCTTACCGACTTTCTACATCAATCCCGACGAAAACCTGTATGGTGATCCACGGCTCGCTCTCCTGCGATGAGGATCGGCTCGGTCCATCCGAGTAACCCTCGGATCCATAGTGTAGGGCGAGCCACCTCCGGAGTAGAGGCGGACATACGGTCTTACGCTCCGCCAATGGAACCAACCAATCCATCGCGTGAGGGGGCGGATCGATAAGATCTTCGGAACATGGAAGCGATGCTACGGCCTCAGCCGAATGCGATGGCGAGGTCTCGCCAAAGCCGCTGCCCAAGTTCACCTCACCGCCATCGCTTATACCAACCTGCATTGATCACGACCCACGCGCCCATTTTCGGCGTCCGATCGTCATGATACGCCAGGGTTGATCGACCAGCCTGTTCCAGGCGTCGCAGCAAAGGTCGATGATGTTGTCGTGGGATGTGAAGATGCGGTTGGACAGCCAGTTATCGCGCATGAACTGCCAGATATTTTCGACCGGGTTGAGCTCAGGGCATTTCGGCGGCAGCGGAACGATGCTGATATTCTCGGGCACTTCCAGCTTCCCGGTCATGTGCCACCCGGCCTGATCCATCAGCAGCACGCCATGGGCGCTCGGTTCGATGGCGAGCGATATCTCCGCCAGGTGCAGCGACATGGTCTGGGTATTGCAAAAGGGCAGGACCAGGCCAGCGGCCTTGCCAAGCTCAGGGCAGATGGCGCCAAAGATGTAGGCCGACTTGGTCCTTTGGTCCTTTGGTCCTTGGGCGCGGAAGGCCGGGTGCCGCGCCTGGCCCAGCGGCGGGTTATCTTGTTTTTCTGGCCGATCCGGGCTTCGCCCTGAAACCATATCTCTATGGGCGTGTCGCGCGGGAGAGAGGCTTTGATCTTTGCCTGCTCGGCTGCGAAGCCCCCTTTTTGAAGTCCTCCATCGCATATTCGTTCTGAGCATGGTGACGTGGGCGCGCGGTCAGTTTGACATAACCCAGCTTCTTCAGCTCCCGCCCCACGGTTGTTTCCGTCAGGGACACCCCGAATTCGTCATGGAGCCAACGCGCAAGGTCGATCAGGCGCCAGCGCACAACCCCATGGATCGCCGATATCGGTCCACTTTCAACGATCTCCGCGAGGGCTTGCCGCTGGGCATCATTCAACAAGGAGGGCTTGCCCGGCGCCTTGCCGTCGAGGAGCCCATCAGGACCTCGAGCATTGAACCGTATCACCCAGTCCCGCACGATCTGCAGCGTCACCCCGTCGATCCGCGCCGCATCGCTGCGGCTCCCGCCATCATAAATTTCCGCCAGCGCCAACAGTCGGCGGCTCTGGTTTGCACTTTTCGTTGTCCGCGCCCGTCGCCTCAAACCCGCGCGTCAAAGTTGTCCCGCAATCCAATCGCTGTACCCATGGCCATGCCCTCCAACCGGCAGCCATAGATTCAGAAACTCCGCTCTTTGGGAATCCCCTATGTGAGTCAGTATCACAGCAGGGTGGTATTACAATCTCAAGCGCACCATGAACGTTGTCGCCGCAGCGGCGTGAAAGTTACCTCTCCCCTGCTCAACTGGGTCGGGGCCATGAACAATCACAGGATGTACCAAAAATACGATCCTTTTCAGTCGTCTACGCCAACTCGCGCACAGGTCTCATAACATCATGGCGCATCAAGGGCATAGTGTTGTGCGATCGATGCACGGATTAGGCCCACAAGACGATCGGTGTTATGCGTGAGCACATATTCCACGCTGCCAATAGCGATGACGAGGGGATGACCGTTCATCATCTCCGGCAGAAAGCAGGCAATCGCGCCACCACCTGGAAACGTTCCGCCGATGGACAGCGAATAGCCTTCAGAGCGGATCCGCTTCAGCTTTTCGATCAACGATGGCAGATCGACCTGTTTTGAAGCGTCCTTTTCCTCCGCGTTGATCCGGCGTATAAGCTGGCCCACATGCGCATCGTCGTAACGGCTTAGGATCAGTTGCCCGATGGCCGTTGAAGCGAGCGGCCGAAAACTGTAGGCAACCGCTTGAACGCGGATTGGCCCAGTTGCCTCAATCACATGAAGATATTGCAGGCGAGTGCCATTCTGGATGGCGGCCATGATCGTTTCGCCTGTCTCTTCGCTCAGTTGTTCCATGACGCTGCGAAGTCGATCATAGTGGAAGAGTTTCGAACCAACCCAGTTCGTCAAAAACGGCAGGCGCGCCGTCGGCAGATAAGTACGGCGCTTGTTGTTGTAGGAAAGATATCCCATTGATACCATCGTTCGCATGATCGAAGACACGCTGGAATTGGGAGAACCATAGTGATGCGCAAGTTCCGCAACGGACACATCGCGCTGCACCATAGCAAAATATTCGAGGAATTCGAAAACGCGTCGAGCGGATTTCACCGTTTCCATCGTTCTATTCCCTCGCCCTGTCGATCTGGAGCAAATCCGTTCATAACGAATCGGATCATGCTCTCATTGTCTTTTGTTTTCCGCATTTTCCGAGTGAGCAGCTGATTCCGCCGGCTTAGCAAACGCTCTAAGACATAATACCAAGACGATCCTTGATGGCGTTGTAAAAATCGTCATCGTCAAGCGTTCGGCGAAGCGTCATATATTGTTCCGCGTCTTCTCCGACGATATAACGAAGTCGAAACGAAAGATCTGTTGCTGCTTGAAAGATGGTGCTTGCGACCATGTCCGGCATGGTTTGAACCGCATTGGGTGTTTGGGACGGCGTCGCGCGACGTTTGGATACAGTCAAATATTCAGATATTGAAGGCTCGCTCGCCTGATCTACAGAACGCGTGCGGAAGTCCGTTTTGATACTGCCCGGCTCGATCAGTTTCGCGCGCACGCCGATTGCTTCAAGTTCGAACTGAAGCGCCTCCGTAATCCCTTCAACGGCGAATTTAGTCCCGTGATAAAGGGCGCCCAAGGGGAAGGAAACTCGGCCTCCTATAGACGAAATGTTGACGATCACACCGGTCTTTCGGGCACGAAAATGCGGAAGTATGGCTTTGGTGACAGCCAGCAATCCGATGACATTGGTGTCGAACTGACGCTGAATGCGATCTAGCGAGAATGCCTCAAGCGGCCCGAACGCTCCGTACCCCGCATTATTCACCAACGCATCAATCCGACCATAGCGCGCCATGGCTGAAGCCACGGCTGCATCGATGGATTGCGGGTCGGTGACGTCGAGCCGCGTAACGAAGCAGTTATCAAGCCCATTCAGATCTGTTTCTTGTTCGGGATTACGCATCGTCGCGACGACGTTCCAACCCTTGTCATGAAAAAACTGTGCGGTTGATTTCCCGATTCCGGATGAAGCGCCAGTTATGAAGACTGTTTGCACCATGAATGAATCACTTTTCTTAAATGAGGCTGAGATGGCGAAAGTCGTCCAGATATTTGCGAATAAGCGCGACCGACAGATGCGGGATGTCCTTGTCCGGGCCAACGCCGTGACGAATAATTGCAGCGCGGAACCGCGGCGCCTGGAGCACAGCGCCCTGCTTGGCCGCTGCAGGTCGCCGCAACTGTTGCAGCAAGGGAAGTGATGAATGTCGCCGCTGCTCGTCAGGCAGGGCACGAAGCGCGGTCTCGAAGCGGGCATACCAGTCGTCATAGTCTTCGATCCGGTGGATTTCGTGCCCGTCCTTGCTTACCCAATCAACGAAGCTGTCGAGTGAGATGCCGTCATCATGAGGATTGATGACATGATAGGTTTGATAGCCAGCAAGGGCGCTGCCACCGAGCGTGGCGATTGCTTCTGCCGTAAAATCGACCGGAAGGCCGCGATAGTGCGCTGCGGCCGTGTCACCGCTATAAAAGGAGCGCGGCGCCAGGCCTGTAATCAGGATGCTGAACAACCAGCGGGTAAACATGTCGGGCACATTTAACTGCCCCATATGTCGGCTGTGCGCCAGTATCATGTCGGAACGAAACACGGACACGCCCAAACCAAACCGATCGTGCGCATCACGCAACAGGACTTCGGCTGCCCATTTGCTGTTCGCGTAGCCGCCGGCGTAGCGATTATCAGCCAGACTGCGGATCGGCGCTGCTACTCTTACGTCCGCGTCTTCGTCGATAGAACCGCCGCCGGGTATCGACGCTGCGGCAACGGTCGAGATGTGGTTGATCGGCTTGAGGTGGTGCGTGATGGCCAGCCGTATTACCTCGGCCGTGCCCATGACGTTCGGGCCGAACAATTGCTGATAAGGCAAGACATGATTCACGAAAGCGGCTGGATGGACGATGAGATCGACCGTTTCCGACAACCGCTTCCAGTCGGACGGGTTCAGTCCAAGGCCAACGCCGAGATCCCCAGCGAGTATTTCGAGATGATCGGCGGCAAGCTCTTCGAAGCGGCTCTTGAGCTCAGCATCACCGCTGTCGAATGCATCGACGATGCGCTGCTTGGCATCCGCAGCATCCTCTCCCCGTGCAATGCAGACGACTCTGCCGCCCACTGCGGCCATGCGCTCAAGCCATTCGAGACAAAGGAAGCGGCCGAGAAATCCATTCGCGCCCGTAACCAGCACAGTGCGAATTTCGGCGGCGCAGGGCTGCGCTCTCTGGGCGGCATCAAGCACGTCGGCGTCCAGGAACTTGTCGAGCGTAAGATCGCTTGCGTTGATCTCCTGCGCCTCGCTGCCATGCACGGAAGCAAAGCTTGCGCCTTCCAGCTGGCCGCTCCGCGCCCGCTCTATGTAGCGCGCCAGTTCCTGCAGGCTCCCAGCGGGATTGTTAATGACGGCCACCGGCACCTCAATCTGGTATATTTCCTCAAGCAAGAGAGAACATGTCAGTGCCGATAGAGAATCCCCACCAAGTTCCGTGAAGCTGTAGCGTCGCGACATGTCGAGCGTTTCGAGGCTCAACGTCGCTTGCACGGCATGGCCGACCGTCTCCAACACCGGCGCGTCACGGCCGTTCCGGCGCAGCGCCTCTAGCTCGGAATTCTGATTGGCCGCGATCTGGTCGTAGAGCAGTTCCAGCCGTGGGGCATAGCGTTCCGTAAATTTAGGCCGCTGATATTTGGCTATCCCGGCAAGCAGGCCGTTTTCCGCGCTGAACGGCTCATATTCGACGATGAAGTCTCGCGGCACCTCAAATGCATTTAATTGCTCTGTCCGCGCGACCTCCTTGATTGCGTCGCGCAAAGCGGCCCTGATTGCCTCCTCGTCATCGGCAATCCCCATCTGCCGCATCAGGTCCATGTTCGGCACGAACACCCCCAAAAGGTAGGAGCGGACGCTGGTGCCATAAAGATAGGCCTGCCGGATCGCGGGGTGGCCGTTGGTGTATAGTGCTTCCAACCGCGCAATGGCGACAAATTCGCCCTGTGCGAGCTTCAGCACATTGTTGCGGCGATCGACGTAGACAAGCTGGTCCGGCCCGGTCTCAGCCATGATGTCGCCGGTCTTGTAATAGCCTTCCTCGGTGAAAACCTGAGCGGTGACATCAGGTCGCTTGTAATAGCCAAGCATCACGGTACGCGTCTTGATCAACAATTCGCCGCGCGGATAGGGCAGATCGGTCTTGAAATAGCCAAGCTCGGGTACGTCGTCGAGCTTATAGTCAATTACGGGAGGGCGCCGGATGCGGGCATCGCGGATCGCGCCGGAGATTTCCGTGGCACCATAGCTTTCCTCAATCGGAAATCCGAGACAGTCATCCATGAAGGCTCGAAGATCCCGCGCTAGGGGCGCTGAGGAAATATTGCATAACAACACGCGGCCCCCGAGCAGCGTATCGCGCATCTCGCGCGCAAGTTCGCGCTTCAGCGTCTCGAGATCTTCCGTGCCCGAACGCCGACGCTCCAACTCCACCTGGAATTGCTGATAGACCATCTCGCAAATTCGAGGGACCATCCCCAGCGAGGTCGGACGAACCATGCGGATGTCATCGAACAGCTCGGACAGATCGCTGCTGGCTGTAAAATACCCAACACCACCGCCAGCCAGCGTGGAAAAGAGCCTGCTGCGTCCGGCTGTATGATTTAACGGCAGGTACAAGATATTGATGAGCGGGACAGACGAAACGCCGGTCCACGCCGGAGTCAGCATCAACTCGGGGATCATCGCCCCCTTCGGCAGGCCGGTGCTGCCCGATGTGTAATAGATGGTGCACATGCGCTGGCCCGTCGCAGGTTCCGCGAATATGGGAGCGACAGGCAAGCTCTCGCCCCGCGCCTGCAATGACTGGAGCGTCACCAGCAGCTCCGCCATTCCGGCAGCGGCTAGTTTGCTCTGGGCAGCCTCGACCAGTTCCCGGTCATCATCTACTTCCGGATCATAATCGAACAGCAAAAGACCTTTGGGGCGATGACCATTCAAAATGAGTTCTACAGCCGTCCCGATATATTGGGGGCTGGTCGCTAACCAGCTTGGAGCCACCTCATCGAATATTGCAAGTAATTGCTGGAACGCGGCGTTGAGCTGCATCGGCACGCACACCGCACCATTGTAAATTCCCGCAAGATCGACGGTCGTATAGTCAATGCCGCTCGACCCCAGCATGCAGACGAAATCATTGGCAGCGAGTGCGCGCGCGCTGTCGAGCTGCCAAACAGTCGCCAGGGCGCGCACCCGCGCCCATAGCTCGCGATAGGTGATCGCATCGAAGCGCTTGAGAATCTTGCGGGCGGTGCGGCCGGTAGCTGGATCGATGATCAATTCGCCCGCTCGCTGAGCCAGCGCGGGACGGCTGGCATATCCTTCCATGCAAATTTCCATGATCTGCGCGAGGCCCAGACCAGGACGCGTCTTGGCCTCGTTGATCGCGGGGTCGGACAGCGTCGCGCTCATCTGAGGATCATTGGCAAGGAGATTGGCGAGGTGACTGGCGCTTTGCTGAGGAAGACCTCCCGCCGTTGTTCCATTATGCGGTTGCCCAACTGCAATATTAACGCCCATCTTGGTCGGCCTCCATAGATCCTTGATCCGTTAACGCTAGCCTTCTTTCATTTACACCCGATCACGCCGGTATATGAGGCTAAGCAAACTTGTTCACATAGCTAGCCGCGCCCTCAGCTAGTTGGAGCGACTGCTAGTTTATCAGGCGATAGTTTTTCTTCGAAGATAGCCATGGTGCGTTCGAACCGTGCGAACAACTCGTCAAGCTCTGCGGCCGTGATGATAAGCGGCGGGCAGAAAACGATGGTATCGCCCAGCGCCCGCACGATCAGGCCCTGCGTCAGCCCGATTTCGACGAGGCGTGCGCCAGTCTTTGCCGCTGGATCGAAGCCGGTGCGGGTCTTGGGATCGGCATATAGTTCAATGGCGCCGACAAGCCCGACGCCGCGGACTTCACCCACATATTTGCGACCCTCATAGCTCCGCAACGCCTTCTGGAATTGCGGCATCAGATCCTGGACATGCCCGACGATATTGTCTTCTTCATAGATTTTCAAGGTTTCCAGCGCCACGGCGCAGCTCACCGGGTGACCTGAATAGGTAAAGCCATGGCCGAAGGTGCCGATAGTTCCGCTATTGGCGGCGATCGGCGTATAGACCTTCTCACTGACCATCACGGCCGAGATCGGCGCATAGCCCGATGACAGTCCCTTCGCCGTGGTCAGTATGTCCGGCTTCATACCGAAGGTTGTCGAACCGAACATTTCACCCGTGCGGCCATAGCCGCAGACAACTTCGTCCGCGACGAACAGCACATCATATTTCGCCAGGACCTTTTGCACCTTCTCGAAATAGGTCGCTGGCGGAACGATCACCCCGCCCGCACCCATGACCGGTTCGGCGAAGAAGGCGGCGACCGTCTCCGGCCCTTCCTCCAGGATCAGCTTTTCAAGACTTTCGGCGAGGCGGGTCGCGAAATCCTCTTCGCGTTCGCCAGGTTCGGCATAGCGGAAATAATGCGGGCAATCGGTATGCAATATGTTGTTGATCGGCAGGTCGAAATCACGATGATTAGTGACAAGACCGCATAGGCTTGCCGCCGCGACGGTGACGCCATGATAGGCATTTTGCCGGGCGATGATCTTCTTCTTCTGCGGCTTACCGATGGCATTATGATAATACCAGATCAGCTTCACCGCCGTGTCATTCGCTTCAGATCCGCTGTTGGCGAAGAACACCTTTGACATCGGCACGGGCGCGATCGACAGCAATTTGCTGGCGAGCGCAATAACCGCCGGATTGGATCGGCCATTAAACGTGTGATAATAGGGCAATCCATGCAAGGCGTCGCTACCCGCCTTGGCAAGACGCTCGTTGCTGAACCCCAGCGATACGCACCACAGCGCCGACACAGCCTCGAGATAGCGATTTCCCCGATCGTCTTCCACGAAAACGCCGTCGCCCTTCGTCATGACCAGAGGTCCTGTCTCCGGATGGGTCGCCAAATTCGTGAAGGAATGGAAGTGAGCTGCAATATCAGCTGCAGCATTTTCGCTGGGATCGTACATTATCTTCGGGCTTCCGATCTTTTAGAAACTGACATTATTGGCCATCTTCGTGAAGGGCATCCGTCCAACGGCCGTTACGCGCGAAATGTTGGGGTCACACCAGCTTTGCTTGGTCTCCGAGCGCCATGCTAAACATACCGTCCGGAGACCAAATGTGGATTTGGAACGCTTAGCGTTCCCCACCAAAGCGCCAACGGAGTTGGGCCCCGAACATACGCGGTTCGTTATAAAAATATCGAACGGAACCTCCAGTCGCGAAAGACGTGTTCCCTTGGACCGCAAAGGTTTTATTCGTCGCGTTTGTGACGAAAAATGCTAGATCAAGCGGCTTCCCAGCAACATCATGCCAGTCGAGCCTCAAGTTCAAGAGATTTGAAGCAGGCATATAGTTATAGGGGTTAGCACTGCTTGGCATCGTTATTGCATCATAATAACGATCCACATGAGCAAAAGTGGCGGACGGTGTTATTTCCCCTGCCGCACCAAGATCAATGGCGTACGAGACTGAGATATTATATTGGTTCTTTACTGCAAATTGGAACGGAACATTTTTTCTATCATCAATTACGACGACACCGTTCTGAATGCTTCGAAAGAAGAACTCATCATATTTTGCGTCAGTGTATGAATATCCCCCCGATATGACAAGGCCACTCGTCGGAACGATCGATCCCTCAATTTCGACACCTTGGATATGGGCTTTACCGGCATTGGTGGTCGCACTTCCGGTTAGGGCTTGGCCATTGGGCAACACCATCACACTTGATCCAACGCGCTGAATGTCACGATAATCCGAATAGTAGGCGGCCGTGTTGAGACGGGTTGGCATGCCAGCGATATGGAACTGGGACTTAACGCCGATTTCATAAGTCGTCACGCGTTCAGGTCCGAATGTCAAAACACCTGGATTTGTTCCGTTGAAATTGAAGCCGCCCGATTTGTAACCTCGGGATACTTTCGCAAATATCAGGGACTGCGGCGTTATCTGATAGTCAATGCCGAACGTCCAGGTAGGTGCGCTGTTGCGCGTCTTTGCCGACACCTCACAATCGGGCAGCGTGGCAGTTGCCAGAAGGCAATTTCCATTTATGTTATATTGATAGAAGCTGTCCCGGCGATCCCAAGTATAACGCCCACCTGCTGTTATACGAAGTTTTTCCAGGGATGGTGAAAATGCCCCCAGACTTAGTGAGCCTTGCGCATAGACACCGACGGAGTAACGAGTATCTCCAGAGAATATCCTCGTGCGCGTTCCAAGGCTAGGCCTTTGCCCACCTCGAAATTCGGGGCCCAACGGCTTTACATCTTCATAATATGCACCCGCCACATATTCCAGATGATCACCAAAAGCGGAACCCTGTATCTGAAATTCCTCGGTCCATTGCCTTGCGTCCGTCGCATTAAAGTCGCCGGAGCTGGTGTTATCAATATCCAGGATCGATCCATCTAAATCGAACTCTGTGCTGGTTTTATATCGTGCATAGCTGATGATATTTCGGATCGTTAGATTATCCGATACTTCAATATTCAACTTGTCGACGGCCATCCACATTTGTTGCTTTTCATATTGGGGCACCGACAATTCGACACGTCGCGGTCCGCGCGCGCGCTGCTCTGCCAGTACTTGGCGCAGCTTTGCCTCGCCGTAGAACCGAGCGGTTGCCCCAACGAAGCGCCCGTTCGCATCACGAGCGAAGTTGAAATCTCTGATAACGGATCCGGAGCCATTGGTGTCTGACCGAAAGGCCGTGACCAGAAGCTGATTTTCGACGCCATCAACAGGGCGCCAAGTCAGGCCCATCCGAGCAGCCCAATAATGCCGGTCGTCGAAATCTCGGCCTGAAACGTCACGAGTATAGCCTTCGCGATCGACGAACCGGCCGGCCACCCGTAGCAGCAACTTATCGTTGACGATCGGCAGGTTCATCATACCCTCGATCTCGCGATCGTCATAGTTGCCAATCTGCCCTTGGAGATAACCTCCTAGTTCGTCTTGAGGCTGTTTTGGCTCCAGCAGAACCGCGCCGCCAGTCGTGTTACGGCCGAACAACGTCCCTTGCGGACCCTTGAGAACCTGAATGTTCTGCAGGTCATAGAACATTGTGTTGGTACCCAATTGCGCGACGGTGTCGCTGGCAGAAGGCACAGGAACCTCAGCAAAATACGCAGCCACACCGGGTCCGCCGCCGTAAGTGGAGCCTTGACCACGAAGCGTGAAGCTCTGCGTACTGCGCTGTCCTGACGACTGACCCACTACCAATGACGGCACTTTGCCAGAAAGATCTTGATTGGATACAATGTTTTCACGCCGAAGCGCGGTATCGCTGATTACTGAAACCGTAACAGGAACCGTTTGCAAGGGCTCCGCCTTACGATTAGCAGTAACGATAATCTCCTCGAGATTATTTTGACCACTTCCACTTGCTTCTGTTCGGTCAATTTGAGTTTGAGTTGTGTTGCTCTGCGCGTGCGCAAGCGAAGCACCCATCACTGATGTGCTGACACCACATGCGAAAACCAACTTTGATACGAGCGTATTCAAGAGCACCTCCCCTGTCCTGTGTACTAATAGTGGCTGAAATGAAACTTCTGAGTTATCCCAGTTAAATTTCACGGCATAATAATATATATAGTCTGTCACCAGACAACCTATATATATTATGAACTATGTTTCGCACATATATATTTTGAGAGTTAATTCGGCGCGAAACGGATCGACATTTTCATGTCTTTTATCTTGAGCCATGCATTTATTGAGTCACGAAGATTTTACTTTCGCTCCTATTCATAATGATAACGTCCGTCATACTCATCAAATTTTTGCGAATATCATTCACCGATTTGGAAATTTCCATTTGGCTGTAACTTGGTGCGTCGAGTCAGGGACACTTCCCAAATGGTTCCGACGGGATCGGCAAAATATCCAGCGAAGTTCCCGAATGGCAGCTCTCTGGGAGCAGAAAGAATCCGGCCGCCGTGGATAACAACCTTATCGAAGATCTTTTTCAATTCGTCCTCGTCCCGAACCACATAGCTCAGCACGACTCCTGCAAATGCAGGAGGATTTTTAACCGCTTCTTCGACTTGTGGCGGCAGAGGAGATCCAAAGGCTTCCTCCGCGCCCAGTCTCCGTGGACTTATCATGAAGACGAATCCATTAACGTTGAACAACGGTATAATTTCTCGACTTAGTGGCGACTGACGCCAGCCCATGGCCTCGTAAAATTGTCGAGCTAGTGGAACATCGTCAACGCAAATGACGACACAACTTACTCGCTGTTCCATGACTGCATCCGCATTAGTCATAGTATCACCTCATCAATTCAGTAACAAAGGCCGATATACGTTTGTGATCGTTCTACGGACTTCGAATTCCTAGCTTACTCCGCTATCTGATTACGCAACTGTCCCAGCTTGGGAGCCGCCAGCACCACTTCATCGCCAGCTTTCAGCCAGGCATGATTTTCCCGCCCTTTGGTGAAGCGCAATTCGATGATGCAACCGCTGGGGCAGGTGCCGGAGCCAATCACATCCCCTGGATAGAGCGTTGCATCTGCGGATGCGTGGGCAAGCAGTCGCGGCCAGTTGAAATACATTTCACGCAAATTACTGTATGACCAGCGATCGCCATTAACGTGGCCCCATAGCGGAAGGTCGATACGCCCGTCGACAATGTCGAATTCATCAGGCGTCGCCAGCCATGGTCCACTCGATGTGGCAAAGTCCTTGGCCTTTGCCGGCCCCATGAACAATTTGGTTTCCTGCGCGCCGAGATCGCGCGCCGACCAATCATTGATCAGCATGAAGCCCGCGACATGGTCAATCCAGTCCGCATCATCGGCGTCAAGGTCACGCACCGGCGATCCGATCACCAAGGCCACCTCCAACTCATAGTCGATCGACTTGGCCTTGCGTGGCGCAATGACGGGATCGTCAGGCCCGATGAAGCAATTGGGATTGCTGAAGTAGAAGACTGGAATTTCATACCACAGCGGATTCATTTTACCGCCGATGCCCTCAACGCAATTCTTCGTGTGCATCTCGAAAGCTGAAAAGTCCCGGAACGATCGCGGTTGCGGCACCGGAGGCAGAAAGCGCACGCTCCCAGCAGCAAAGGTCCGCCCCAGTGCAGGCGCCTGCCGTGTCATTGCAACCGCGACCAAGTCGTCGGGACCAGCGCCGGTGATTTCGGCAACGCGCCCATCGCCCAATATCGTGACCAGTGATGTCGCCCCGTCCGGCAGGATTGCCCGGCCAATCTTCATGATTTTTGATCTTTCCTGTTTCGCGCTGCTTGCGCGCGGGCGTCCTGCGCTTCATGTCCAAGCTGAGTCAGCGTGGCCGACAGCAATTCGGCCCGCATGAAGCTTTGCAGGTCCTCGGTTTCCGCGCGGTCGATCAGCGCTTTGGTCAATTCCACCGCTTGCGGTACATGGCCGTACAGAGAAGCGGCCAGTGCAACAGCGTCCGCCTCTGCCTGACCGGGTTCTGCCAGTTGGTTGACCAAACCCATCGGCAGGGCGTCTTCGGCATTCAACCGGGTGTCGCTCAGCAGCAGGGCGGTGGCACGGTGCCGTCCCAACCGCTGCGTCAGAAACCGGGCGATGCCGCCGTCGGGCACCACCCCAAGCTTGACGAAGGGTGCGGCGAAGATGGCCGTCCGGCTCGCGACGATCAGGTCGCAGGCCAGCGCAAGGCTCCAACCTGCACCAATCGCTGCGCCCTCTACCGCCGCCATGACCGGCACGGGCGCCGTGCGGATAGCCTTGATGATGCGATGCCCCAGAGCTACGCGCTCTGCCGGAGCAGTCGCGCGGAATCCCTCCGCTGGGAGGGATCGAACGTCGCCGCCCGCCGAAAAGAAATCCCCTGCCCCCGCGACTATGATCGCCCTTATGTCCGCTTCGTCACAAAGCTGGCGAAGGGCGGCTTCTATCCCGCGCCAGGATTCAAAGGTGAGCGAGTTGCGGGCAGCAGGTCGGTTGAGCCGGATCAACCCGACATCGGGCGTCGGTCGCTCGACCTGCACGACGCTTATGTCGTTCAGCTCTGCCATTGCGGCGCACGCTTTTCCGTCCAGGCTCGCGCGCCTTCGCTGGCATCGGGGTGCGGCATATGCGCATCGAGCGCCCGGTCGGCGGCAGCGATCACTGCGCTTTCATGGGGCGATTTGCTCAGCGCGCGCAGTAGCCCGAAGGTTTCCCGCACCGCCGCAGGAGACGCTTCAGCAATCTTTCGCGCCGCGCCCATCGCCGCAGCCAGGCTCTCCTCCGCCGTATCGTGCAATTCATTGACCAGACCCAGCGCATGCGCACGCTCGGCGCTCAGGACGCCGCCCGCCAGTGCGATCCGCTTCGCCTCGCTCGCACCGATGATCCCGACCAGCCGCAGAGCGCCATAGCCGCAAATCTGGCCGACATTGACATGGGTGTCGAGAAAGCGGGCGTGCTTGGCCGCGAACACAATGTCGCCATCCACTACGAAGCCCAGCCCGCCACCGGCCGCCGTGCCGTTCACCGAAACGATCACCGGCTTGGTGAAACCTGCATGTGCCCAGGTCAGCCGCCACGCTTCGCCCGTGCGTTCACCCGGACGACGCAATTCGCCCTGCGTCGTCAGGACGCTGACGTCCGCGCCAGTGCAGAAATGCCGGTCTCCCGAAGCGGTGAAGACCACGACCCTTACATCGTCGTCGCCTTCCAGCGTCGCCCATGCGTCGCTCAGCGCCTTATATATCTTCCGCGTCAACGCATTACCGACGCGCGGGTTGTGCAGCGTCACCGTGGCGATGCCGTCCGCCTTTTCGATATAGACGCCTGGTGCCCGTTCTTCGGTCATTATCATTGCCCCAAAAGGTGTCGCGCGATCATGTTGCGCTGGATTTCAGAGGTGCCGCCCGCGAGGCGCAGCACACGGACGTCGCGATACATCTGGCAGATCGGCGTTTCCGCCATGAAACCGGCGCCGCCAAATATCTGGAGGACGCGATCGACCACCCTGCCCGCCATTTCCGAAGCGTAAAGCTTCACCATCGCCGCCTCATAGGGCGCCACCTGACGGTCGCCCAACTGCCGCGCGAGGGCGAAGGTCATGGACCGGGCAGCGAACAGTTCGGTCGCACAGTCGGCCAGCGAATGCTGGATCGCCTGATAATCCGAAATCACATTGCCAAATGCCTTGCGCGTCTTGGCATAATCGACGCCGAGTTCGATGGCGCGCTGCGCCGTACCCAGCGCCGTGGTGGCCATGGTGAGCCGCTCTTCGGCAAAAGTCTTGAAGACGAGTTTCAGGCCGCCGCCGACTTCGCCGATCACAGCGCTATCGGGCAGTTCCAGATCGTCCAGCACCAATTCGGCCTGTTCCAGCGGGCGGCCGCCCATCGTTTCCTGAAGCCGCGCGACCTTCAGGCCTGGCGTCCCCTTTTCGACGAGGAACAGCGTAAAGGCCTTGGACCCCGCCTCACGCCCGGCGGTGCGGGCCAGAACGAACAATGTGTCCGCCCTCGCGCCGAAGGTGATGTAATGCTTGCCGCCATTGAGCAGCCAGCCGTTCGCGGTCGGCTCCGCCTTGGTCTTGAGGCCCTGCACGTCCGATCCCGCTTCAGGTTCGGTGACAGCAATGGCGGGCAGGATCGTGCCCTTCGCAATGCCAGGCAGATATTTCTGCTTCAGCGCTTCCGACCCGCCAAATTCCAGAAAGCGCGCCGCGATACCGTTGGCGTTGTTCAACTGCACCCACACCGGCTTGGGCGCGCGCGTCAGTTCTTCGTGGATCGCGTAAAAAGCCAGGTGCGAAAGCCCCGACCCGCCATATTCCTCGGGAATGGTGAGGCCGAAATAGCCGCTGTCGCACAATTCCTGTTGAAGCGCGTCGGGTACTTCCCCACTTGAGCTAATCTCAACCTCATGCGGCAATATGCGACGGCTGACGAAATCGGCGGTCGCGCTTTTCAGATCGGCGACGTCGTCGGGAAAATCCAGAATTCCAGTAATCAGCGACATTGGTTAGCCTTTACAATTATTGGGGCCCGGCATCGTTCAGCAATGCGTTATCGGCGCCCAGCGCGGGTGCCGCAGATGCGGCGGGCCGCTTAGTGCGGAAGATAGAGAATGGCGAAGGCACGCCATGCAAGGAAGTGGAATCCCAACTCCATTCGCTGGTCATTTCGTTGGCCGCTACCTGCGGATCGGACAACAGCTCATCCGGGAAGGCAACCCGTTCCCAAGTCACCCCTTCAGCTGCGAAGCGTTCGGCCCAATGAGACAGGGGATGTGAGCCAAAGACTTCATCCAGCAGAGCAATTATCGCAGCCGCATTCTCCCCGATCGAACGCGGGGAGGCAAAAAGAGGATCGTTCGACAGCTCAGGTCGGCCAAGCGCCCTGGTTACACCCGGCACATGCTGCATGGCGTCGACGCAAGTCAGGAAGAACCATCTCCCGTCGGCCGTTCGATAGCTATTGTTCAACGGTGTGCGGGATTTCAACCGGGGCCGGGCTCGCGGCACGCGGCCATAGGCCTGATGCGACACCAGATCGCCACTGATCGCAAAGGCCGCCGTCTGCAACAACGATGTCTCGACCAGCCCGCCGCGCCCAGTGCTTGCCCGTTCCAGCAGGCCCGAAACGATGGCCGCGTACAGGGCAAGCGAAGTCATGAGGTCGCCATAGCCACCTGTTAGAGCAGCCGGTTCGCTGCCGTCCTGCGTCACCTGCGACAGAAACCCGGATCGCGCCCAGAACGCGCCGACGTCGAACCCCCCGTTATCCGCATCCGGCCCGCGCAAGCCAAGTCCGGTCAGGCTGGCTATGATCAGTCTGGGGTATCTTGATGCAAGATCGCCGGCATCCAGGCCCAACCTGCTGATCTGTGCGGGTCGAAGGTTATTCACCAGCGCATCTGCTGTACCCAGCAGCTTTTCAAACCTAGCGCGGTCCACTGGCTCATGAAGGTCAAGCACCAGGCTTTTCTTGTTACGATTGAGCATTGCAAAAGCTGCGGAGGAAACATCATCGCCGCGCATGGATTGGGGAAAGCGCCTGACCGGATCACCGCCCCCACTCTCTATTTTTAGAACTTCCGCGCCTAGATCGGCGAACATCGCAGTTGCATTGGGCACGGCAAGCCAAGAGCCGACTTCGATAATGCGTAGACCGGCAAATGCCGCAAGCCCGGAATCGTTAGCGGATTGACCTGAAGGAACGTCGTTTTCCATCCCCATATCACACTACAAGTCAAACGATCGGTCAATATAAATGTTGGTTTGATGGGGCTATTTTTACGAATCTAGCCGCAGATTGTATATATATCGGGCGTTTTTCAGACAATTCAGCTAAACCGACGCAAGCTCAGGGACGCCAGGCCAACGCATGTCTGTATTTTATTGACCGGCCGGTTGGTTGTGTATTAAGTGATTGCAAAGCTAAAACGGGCGGGAAAGGATTCGGGGTGAGACGGGTTCGCCGAAATCACGGCAAGCTGCGCGCTACATGCAGTAATCGCAGCTCCAAATATACCGAATCAGCCGCCATCGGCGACGCGCTGCGCTCGTTTCGCAGCTTCACCTATGACCTTCGCCAACAATTGCACTGCAGGTCCCTCGCCGGATTGGCGCTGGGCAAGATACACGCCTGCATCAAAATCTATGCCCACGAAGCGTCGGAAACACAGACCCTGCGGATGAGGCCTTTCATGGATCGACGAACTGGTGATGCTGATACCCATATTTGCGGCAACCAGCGCAAGTCGCACGGTTTCCATTGGGATCTCCTGAACGATACGCGGCTGGGCGCCAGCCGCGACGCACGCAGCGACGATCTTGTCGAACGCGACTGTGTCGAGCTCTCGCGAAAAACTCAGTATGGGATAGGTAGCCAGGTCGACCACACTGACTTTGTCCCTGCCACTCAAGGGATGATGGACAGGCATCGCTACCAGGCTGTCAAAAGTACGTATCCGTTCAGCAACCAGCCCCGACTCGCTAACATCGCCTTGAACCAAAGCAAGGTCGATCTGCCCTGTGCGCAGGTGTTGAAGCACCTCGCCACGGCTGGTCACGATCTTGACGATCACCTCGACGTCGTCCGTGATTTTCCCGAAGGCCATGAACGCCTCGCCAACGAAACGCAATTGTCCGGCGAGCGCGGTCATGCCGATCCTGACGGTACCCGATCTTCCAGCCGCGTAACGAGCCATATGCGCCTTGGCGTCAGCGACGCTTTCAAGAATTGGCCGGGCGTGCCTCAGCAGGACTTCGCCTGCGGGCAGCAGCTGCGCGCCGCGCGGCAACCTCAGGAAAAGCGGCAGTCCAAGCTCTTCTTCCAGCTCATGAATTCGCCGGGACAAGGCAGATTGCGCCACATGGAGCACATTGGCCGCGTTTTGAAAGCTGCCCTCTTCGGCAATAGTAACGAAATAATGGAGCCGACGAAGATCCAAATAACCCTCCATAGTTTATGAATTGTTCTATAGTAACGAATATATACTCATGAACAATATATGAAAAGTTTTTATTTTAATTATGACGCATACAGCCGGGATTATGACCATGAATACTAAGAAATTCTATACAGCTCTTTTATGTGGAGCAAGCGCACTTCAGCTAGGCTACAGCCTGCCCGCCATCGCTCAAGAGGGCGCAGACAAAGCCGGTAACGAGATCGCCGATATCATCGTGACCGCGAACCGTCGCGAAGAAACGATGCAAAAGGTTCCGACGGCCATCACCGCTTTTACCGGTGAAACGCTGCGCCGGGAAGGCGTGACGTCGAACCAGGATCTGGCGGGCAAGGTGCCGTCCCTCATCGTCGGTCAGGCGGCTGGACAGCGCGACACGCAGACATTCACCATCCGTGGGCAAGGTTCGACCTTTGGCGGCGGACCGGGCGTTGCTGTATATTTCGCCGAAGTGCCCTTGCCCCAACGTAGTGACACCGTGGGCCAGATCGGCACCGGCACTCTGTTCTACGATCTGGAAAACGTCCAGGTTCTGAAAGGGCCGCAAGGCACATTGTTCGGACGCAACACGACTGGCGGCGCGGTGCTGGTGGAACCTGCCAAACCGAAAAACCAGTTCGCTGGCTATGTGCAGGGCCAGCTCGGTAATTATCACGACCGTGAATTCGAGGCGATGGTTAATGTTCCCGTTGTAGAAGACAAGCTGCTGCTGCGCGTCGCAGGGCGCTATGCCAAGCGTGACGGATACACTCAGGAAATCAACACCAACCGCGATCTCGACAATCGAGACTATTGGACGCTGCGAGCAGGCTTGACCTGGCGTCCAACGGAAACGATCGAAAACTATCTGCTGGTGACCAATGTGAAGGTCGACCAGAACGGCACGGGGACGGTCTTCGCGGGCTTCAATTCAGCGATCAACCCGGCTACTGGCAACTTTCAGGGATCCAATGCGCGATTTTACGGCATCCCGTTGCTAACCCAGGTACTCGCCGAGCAGCAGGCCCGCGGCCCCCGGAAGACAGAACTGACGATCGTCCCGCTGGAAGAGCAGCGGTTGTTCATGGTGACGGACGTTCTGAAGATCGATCTGTCGGATAACCTGACGCTTCGCAACATCGCAAGCTATGCCCGCTACAAGACGCGTGCGAGCTTCGATCAGGATGGGTCGCGCCTGGATATGGACGGGACCGGGCCGGGAGACGCAAATTCTACCGATGCTCGCCAGTGGACCGAAGAGTTCCAGTTACAGGGCAAATTCCTGGACGATCGTCTGAATTTTGTGACGGGCGTCTATCATGAAGACGCTAAGCCGGTGGGATCAGAAATTCGCCAGGGCAGCGCGCAGGGATCGTTTTTGACATTTGCTTCGGGCGACCATCGTAAATCGACGGGTGTCTACGCACAGGCCGCGCTCGAAATGGGGGCGCTGACGTCTGCGCTGGAAGGCTTTCGCCTTACCGGTGGCTATCGCTACAGCTGGGACAAAAAGGAGTCATTCAGCGCACTTTACTCATCAACCGCCTGCGTTCTTGCTGAAACGACACCCTTTCCTGATTGCCGGATAGACGCGACGTACAAGAGCTCAGCTCCCAACTGGCTCATCTCGCTGGACTATCAGGTCACGCCGGACACAATGGTCTATGCGAAGGTCAGTCGTGGCTACAAGAGCGGCGGATACAACTTCAACGGCGTCAATCCGCAGGTACGGACTTTCGGACCAGAATTTGCGACGGCCTATGAAGGCGGTGTGAAAAGCCAGTTCCACCTCGGCGCCGTCCCTGTTCGTTTGAACCTCGACTATTATTACACCAGCTACAAGGACATCCAAAGGTCTGGAGCGACGGTCATCAGTCTTCCTAGCGGAAACTCCTCCGGCGGATCTGCTATTGTCAACGCGGGCAAGGCCCATATCCAGGGCATCGAAGCCGACGTCACTGTCAATCCTTTCCCCAATTTGAGCATTCGCGGCGCTTACAGCTACACGAAGGCGAAATATGACAAGTTCCAATTCTCCTATTTCTCCGGCGGTCAGGTCCTGATCGATGACAGATCAGCCGTTCCATTTTCTTTTACACCCAAGAACCAATATTCGATATCGGCTCGCTATGACATCAAGCTGGACGATATGCAGACCATTGCGCCATCGCTTACTTTCTCGCACATCGATCGTTATTACACGCAGATCACCCGTCCGGAACAGGAACCCTTTGGCTACCTGCCGGAAAGCAATCTGCTCAACCTGCGCGTGGAATGGAACAATGTCGGACGTCGACCGGTCGATTTGGCGTTCTTCATGACGAACGTCGCCGACAAGACTTTCCCAATTCAGCTGCAGGCGAATTACGGTAAGAATGGCGCGAACTATGGCAGCGGATTCCTCCGCTACATCTACAGCGAACCGCGTATGTGGGGTTTCCAGTTGCGCTATCGTTTCGGCGCATCGGGCCAGTAAATTACGCGTGGGAAGAGGAACAAGGTCATGAAAACAACAAATTCCGTCCTCGCACCGGGGTGGCCGATATTCCTCTTCCTGCTTTTCGCAACCTTGCCGAATACGTTTACGACGACACTGTTGTCACCCGGCCTCCCCCTGCTTGCCGCGCAGCTTGGGGAGGGCGCTCGGGGGGTGGCCTACGCCCAGATGCTGATGACCATACCAGGCATCGCGATGATCGCTTCACCTTTGCTTGGCTGGCTTGCCGACCGCTGGGGCAAGCGTCCAATCTTGCTCGCCGCGCTGTTCACAGACACTGCGGCGGGCCTGGGATGCATGTTGACGACCGATTTCACGATCCTCTTCATGCTTCGCTTCGTCTTGGGGCTTGGCGTGGCTGCCTTGATGGCCGTCAGCCTTTCCATGATCGGCGATTATTATAGCGGCGAGGCCCGCACCAAGATGCTCGGCTATCGTTGGGCTGCGATGACGTTCTTCGCGATGCTTGCAGTGCAAGCGGCCGGCTTTCTCGCAAATGGTTTCGGATGGGCCGCCCCGATGTGGCTCTATTTCGTCGGTGTCCCGCTGTTCATCTACGCCCTTCTGTGTGTAAAGCCCACCGTGGCAAAGGCCGAGATATCGGCCGACCAGCCAACGAGCCAGCAGCAGCCCTTGCGGGAAACGCTTAATTCCGTGTTTGTTTTGGCGATGGTCGGCAATGTCTTCCTCGCGCTGGCCCAATATAATCTTTACACGCAGCTTCCTTTCCTGGTCCGGGACAAAGGTTTTACCGATCCTCGCATATTCTCGGCGATCATGTTGCCTGCGACTTTCGCTGCCATAGCCAGTTCCTTCTATTTCATTCGACTGAGAAAGCGGATGCATCCGCTGGCGATTATTGCTCTCTGCCTGCTGGTCTTTGGCATAGGCACGATGCTGTTCGTTCATGCCAAGGGAATTCCGGGGCTGCTTGTTGCTTCAGCAATCACCGGCGCGGCGTCCGTCATGTTCGAGCCTGCTCTCAGCAGCTTCCTGCTGGACCGTATCCACGCCAGCCGCCGCGCGTTCGCGATGGGAGCGATTTTCAGCACCTTCCATATCGGCCCCTTTCTCATCCCGATCGTCTTCGGCCCCGTGAACAGGATATACGGCTTCTCCACCTCTTTCATACTGCTGGGCGGCGCTGCGATGGTCGGCGCGATCCTGATCGTCCTCGGCCTTCGGGGTCAAATACGACCGGAGTTGGCCGTCGCGCCTCCCGCCTGAACACCGGGGAAGCATTCGCATGGAATCCCGCACCATCGCTATCGCCACGGCGACCCAATTCACAGTGATGCTGGGGTTCAGCATCGTCATGCCCGTCGGCCCCGACATCGCGCTCGATCTGGGCCTACCGGTCGCTCATCTTGGATTGCTGGCATCGTCCTATGCGCTGGCTGGATTCGTCGCTGCGCTTTGTTCGGCGGGGCTGCTGGACCGCTACGGCCGACGCTCACCGCTCATCGCGTCGTTGGCGCTGATTGGCTTGGCCACGATCTGCGCCAGCTTCGCCGACAATTTGACGATCTTGATGGCGATGCGCGCGATATCCGGCGCATGCGGCGGCATTTGCACTGCATTGCTGACGGCCATCATCGGGGATACGATCGCGCCGGAGCGACGAGGCAGCGCCTTTGCGCTCGTGCTGGGCACTGGTCCGCTGGTATCGATCATCGGCCTGCCGTTAGCCATCCAGTTGGCTGCGATCGCTAGTTGGCGGTTGCCACTTTTATTGCTCGGCAGCACGGCGCTAGCTATCACGGCAATTGCGCGTTTCGCCCTGCCCCCAATGACCGCTCATCTGGGCACGCATGGCCGCCCGACGAGCTTTCGGTTGGCAGATGCCCTGCGGCGGCCCGCCTTTCGGATGGCCATGACCTGCATATTCCTGATGACACTCGCCTTCGGCCTGCTGACCGCGAATAATGCGTCTCTGCTACTTCTAAACCTGTATTTGCCCCGCCCTTGGCTGGCGCCATTTTACATGTGCACTGGTATCCTGACGTTCATGCTGCTTCGACTGGTCGGACGGGTCTCGGACCGCCAGGGTCCGCTCGCGTTGATTCTGCCGGCGGCGGCCAGCTTCAGCGGCGGCATAGTCCTGACCTATGTGCTACCATCCGGACCGACAATCGGGGCTGTATCCATGTGCATCGTCATCATGGGGATTTCGACGCTTAGCGTTTCCATGACCACGCTCGCGCTCCAAGCGCCTGACGCGGCGGAACGGGCCGGCTTCGGAGCCCTGATCGGCGCCCTCCAAAATCTGGCAGCCGCAGGAGGCGCGGCAGTGTCGAGCGCAATCCTCGTCGACTTGCCCGGACCACGCTTGGGCAACGCAAATATCGTCGGCCTGTTGGCGATCGGTTTAGCATGTGCGCTTCCTGTTTTCGCGCGCCTGCTTCAGCGGCAACTGGGCACGCGACAAGCCTGCCACCCCATGCCGGTGGCTCAACATCCCGCCCCACCAGAGGAATGCCAATGCCGGAATGGAGCATGATAGAACCCGTCGAGGGCGGACGTGGCCAGCCGTTCATTCAACCACCGTTTGACTGCGCCAGCGTCGGATATCGGGAGGAAGAATATTTCATCTCCGGCACCGCCACACGCTTTCACTTCGCAGACGGAGCCGGCCCATCGCCGGATGGCCAGTGGCAGGTCGAACGAGGGGAAGCCCTGCCCTATCGCACCCGCATTGTCG
>CAMPIM010000053.1 GCA_946886365.1 uncultured Novosphingobium sp. | reverse complement strand
CCGAAACGCCCGCCGACGACAAGGCGCCGATGGGCATGCCCGGCGGCGGCATGGGTGGCATGGGCGGCATGGACTTCTAAGTCCTTCGCTCACGCGAAAATGAGAAGGGCCGGTGGAGCGATCCACCGGCCTTTTCTATGGGGGACGCTGGAGCGAGGAAATTTCAGGCCTGTGACCGTGGGTGATGCGGCATTTCCCGCAAGAGGCATGGCGCAATTTCGCGACATGTTAGGGCATCATGCTTCAAATCGGCATAGCCTCCTATTGCCGTTCGCCCTGAGCCTATCGAAGGGTTCTATTTTTTTTCAGGAAGAAGAGGGCTTCGACAAGCTCAGCCCGAACGGGGCAGGGTATTCGGATAAAAGCTATGCTGCTCCAGCTTGCGCAGGAGGGCTGAAGGGATGGCCCCTTCCGAGCATTCTGTAGGGAAGTCTGAACGTTAAGCGGCCGGACAAAGCGGCGGAAAATGAGAGGGCAAGCCCCATAGCTGGCAGCCGCTCAATAGCTCCATTTCGGGCATCTTCCCGCGCCGGAATTTACCAAATAGAAATCATGTTTGGCCAAAGATGACGGAGACGTGTCACGCCTCTTCCTTCATTGGAGCGCAAAATTGCGCGCGCATCTCGCGCCCGATACTCAGCAGAGCGCTGAGGTACAGGACAGCCTTGTCCAATCGCTCTACGCCTCGCCCAAATCATTGATGATCGGCGCACTGGCTGGCGGAGCGCTCAGTTTCGTCGTCGCCTACCATGCTGGCCGTGCCGAAATCACCACGATCGCAGCGTTGATTTTCCTGGTCGCGGTGAGCCGGTCGATCTCCGCAGTCTATTTTCTGCGGCAGTTGGCGGATCATCAAGGACCCACGCAGCAAATCTGGGGCCTTGCCTATGAACTGGGTGCGTGGGGCTATGCGGCGCTGCTTGGTCTGCTCGCTTTTGCCACGCTGGTCCTCACCGGCGACGCATCTTTGCACATATTGAGCGTGACGTTGGTCGCGGCCTATTCAGGCGGCATCGCGGGCCGCAATGCTGGCCGAATCCATATCGCCATCGGCCAGACATGTTTCGCGCTGCTGCCAACCTCCCTTGGTCTCTGCATCGCGGGCGGGCTCGGCTATTGGGTTCTGGCGACCATGCTGTTCCTGATGATCTTCGCCATGGCTGAGATCACGCGCACCACCCACAGAATCGTCGTGGAGGCATTGCAGGGCAATTATGAAAAGTCGCAGCTGGCGACGAAGTTCGAGCGGCTGGCGCGGTTCGACAGCCTGACCGGCGTCGAAAACCGGATGGCGATGCAGATGCGCTTGCGGGAACTGTTCGATAAGCGTCAGTCCGATCAGGATCCGATGGCCGTGTTCTGGATGGACCTGGACCGGTTCAAGGAGATCAACGATTCGCTCGGCCATATCATTGGCGATCAGCTACTTTGCACGGTAGCTGCCCGGCTTTCCCATGCGCTTGATAGCCGTGGCCATGTCGCGCGCTTTGGCGGAGACGAATTTATCGTGATTTGCCCCGGCGCGGATCGCTCCATTGCCGAGCAGATCGCGCACGATGTGATGACAGAGTTCAGCCACGACTTCGACGTTAGCGGCTATCATCTGACGGTCACTGCATCGATGGGCATTGCGGTTGCGCCTGACGACGGGCGCGATAGCGAGGAACTGCTCCAGCACGCCGACATGGCACTGTATGAGGCGAAACGCACAGGGCGGAACCGCCATGCGCAGTTCGACTGGTCGATGAAGGAGCGGCAGAATCGCACCTATGAGCTGGAAATGGCGCTGCGTACCGCCATGGCGAATGGTGAGCTGCTACTGCATTATCAGCCGATCTTTGACACGGTCACAGGCAAGATCGCGATCTGCGAAGCGTTGATGCGGTGGGATCACCCGACCATGGGCCGGATTTCGCCGGCCGAATTCATACCGGTCGCCGAAAGCAGCTCCCTGATCGAACCGATCACTGCATGGGCGCTGGAGCAGGCGTGCCGTGACGCCATGCTGTGGGATGATCATGTCCGCGTCGCCGTCAACATCTCGCCCGCGCTGATCAAGAGCGACGGGCTTCCGCGCGCTGTCATATCGGCGCTGATGGGATCGGGCCTGAAGGCCAAGCGACTGGAACTGGAAGTGACGGAATCCATCTTCCTGGAAGATAGTGGCCGGACCAGCCTCATCCTGTCGGAGCTTCAGCGTATCGGGTTGCGACTGGCCCTTGATGATTTTGGCACGGGCTATTCTTCGCTCGGCTATCTGCGCGACTATTCCTTCGACACGCTGAAGGTCGATCAGAGCTTCATGCGCAGCGTGGGTGAAAAGGGACGGGATCGCGCGATCGCCCAGTCGGTTGCCTATCTGGCCCATTCGCTGGACGTCGAAACGGTGGCGGAAGGCATCGAGACGGAAGAGCAGCTGCGTTATGCGCGTGAGATGGGCTTCACCAATGTGCAGGGTTTCGTGCTCAGCCGCCCCATGCCCGCCGAGGACCTGCTCAAGATGATGAGTGATATGCGGCGTGAGAAAAGCAACGTCGTCACGCTCATGCAGAGCCGTCGCCGCGCCTGAAGGCTATTTGGTCAGGCGCGTCTGGGCCGATGCAAGCCGACGCATCATGCGCAGGTCCTTGGGATCGAGCTTGAGCGCGGTTGCCGCCCAGTTCTCCACAATATCCTTGAGCTCGGCATAATCGAGCGGATCGACGCGGCGGCCCGCTTCGAACACGCCGACATGGCCCGCATGGTGCGGACGGTTGCCGGTGATATAGTCACGCACGGCCTGTTCGCCCTCTCCATCCTCGGCAAGGATGGTGACCACGCCCATGTCGTACATCTCTTCAGCGGTATAGACCTTGCCCGACAGGATCATGCGCTCCGCCATGCGACGGCCGAGCTTGCGCGCCAGAATGGAATAGGCGCCCATGCCGGGGAAGAGGCCGAAGAGCATTTCGGGCAAGCCGAAACGAGCGCTCCGCTCCGCCACGACGACGTCGAAGCAGAGAAGCGCCTCGAAGCCGCCGCCAAGTGCATCGCCCTGCGCCAACGCGATAGAGATTAGCGGCATGTCCGCATTGCGCCAGGCGCGATGGACCACGTCGATGCAGGCATGACCATATTTGACGAGGCCGGGCAGGTCGCCCCGCTCGATGCAGCCAGCAAACAACTCAAGGTCGCCGCCAAGGTTGAAAACGCCCGGAAAACGTGAGCCAAGCACCATATATTTGAGCGGCAGAGCGCCTTCATCAAACAGCCGCTTGGCCTCTGTCTGCCAGAGCCGGATGTCGCGCAGCATCGGCAAATTGTAGTTTGGCCGATTCGCGGGGGTCATGAACGCCCATAATGTGTCGGTTGATTCTTCAAAGCTGACGTCGACCTGACCCAGGTCGAACAGCATCGAATGGCCGTTGTCGCGTGCCTGAGGCGCAGCTTCCGTAGCGGCAAATGGCTGAATGCTTTCGACATGCAGATGCACGGGCGAAGCGTCCTCCACTTCATTGCGCGCCGGATTAAACTGTCCGGAATCAATCATCTGTGCCCCCGCATTTCGATACGTGCTAAGGAAAACAATATTGTCAGACCTATGCAACCGCCGCGAACCCGAAGAGTGTTTCATTAACCCTTTTTATCGCCGACTGTTGCCTCTAAGTAGCAGAAATGACGCGATCATTATGGTTAACGTTGTATTAATGCAACAAATGCCGTTAACCAATTTGCAGATGAAGATCGTCTCAGGGCTTTGTTAACCTTTATTAATTATGAAATGGTGCATGGACAGACATCGCACCGATCCACAGATTGTGACGCTCCTGCTTCATGATGAAGAGGGGACGAGCTGGACTCTTAACCTGGCGGCTGATTGCCTGTGCTTCATCGGCAATTACCGCCGTGTGGAGGGTTTCGACATCGACGCGATCGTGGCGTTCGACGGCCTGCGCAAGGCTGGTTGATCCCGCATAATTTTCAAAAAGCGGTTCCCAGTTCTTCGCGCGATGTTCTAGAGCGCGCAGCGTGACTCAATCCCGCTTTTCCTTCGCTATCGCCGCAACGGACGGCAAGGCCCGCACGGGCACGATCCAGATGCGCCGTGGGGAGATCAGAACCCCCGCCTTCATGCCGGTCGGCACCGCCGCGACCGTAAAGGCCATGCGACCCGCCGAGGTCCGCGCGACTGGCGCCGACATCATCCTGGGCAATACCTATCATCTGATGCTGCGTCCCGGCGCCGAGCGTGTGGCAAGGCTGGGCGGGCTGCATGGCTTCATGGGATGGGACCGGCCGATCCTGACGGACAGCGGTGGTTATCAGGTGATGAGCCTGTCCGCGCTCACGAAGATGAGTGAGGAGGGGGTGGCCTTCGCCAGCCATATCGACGGGTCCCGTCATATGCTGACGCCCGAACGCTCGATGGAGATTCAGCGCCTGCTCGACAGCGACATCGTCATGGCGTTCGACGAATGCACGAAAAATGGCTGCACTCACGACGAAGCCGCGAACAGCATGGAGCGGTCGATGCGGTGGGCGAGGCGATCGCGCGAGGGCTTTGACGCGGGCGGCGAACATGCGGCGCGCGCCGCGCTGTTCGGCATCCAGCAGGGGTCGCTTGACGAAAATCTCCGGCGTATTTCGGCGCAGAAGCTGATCGAGATCGGCTTTGACGGCTATGCTGTCGGCGGCCTGGCGGTCGGGGAGGGGCAGGAGGCGATGTTCGGCTGCCTCGACTATGCGCCCGATATGCTGCCGCAGGACAAGCCCCGCTACCTGATGGGGGTGGGGAAACCCGACGACATTGTTGGTGCCGTCGAACGCGGCATCGACATGTTCGATTGCGTCCTGCCGACGCGCAGTGGGCGCAACGGACAGGCTTTTACCTGGGCAGGCCCGCTCAATATTCGCAACGCCCGCTTTGCCGAGGATCTTTCGCCGCTCGATCCACGCTGCACCTGCCCGGTTTGCGCAACATGGAGCCGCGCCTATCTGCATCATCTGGTAAAGGCCGGAGAAATGCTGGGCGCGATGCTGATGACCCAGCATAATATCCATTTCTACCAGTCACTGATGCAAGCGATCCGCGACAATATCGCACAAGGCCGGTTCGCTGCCTTCGCGGCGGATTTCCGGCGCGATTATCAGCGGGTCTGATGATCAGGGAATGACGGTGATGGCGATGGCATAGTCGCCAGCGGCCGGATCATGATCCAGCGGAGCGCGCAGCTGGCGGGAAAGGCCCGTCAGCACCCGGCCATAACGTTCCTCGATCCGCTCGCCCATCGCATCCGAAGCGCGCAAGGCCGGGGAACTGATGTGAAGGATCGCGCGGTCTTCGCGTCCGGGTTCGAGCTGCACCGTTATGCGCATGCCCGTCTTGGGATCGGACAGCATCGCCAGTTCCACCAGTTCTGTCAGCAGGAAGGCGATGGGAACGGCAACGTCCTGACTGATGTGCAGATTGTCGCTGTCAATCTGGATGCCGAACCGCCGCGCTTCTGCCGGAGCGGTGCCGCGCAGGCTGGCGGACAATTCGCTGACCAGTGACCGCACGCCAACGCCGCGATGCTCCTCCAATTCCGCGTAATGATTGCGATGCACGACCGACAATGCATCGACGCGGCGCTGGATCGACGCATAGGCCTCCACAGCTTCAGGCTCGTGCGCGGCGCGGGCGTGCAGGCTGATGAGGCTGGCGATGATCTGGAGGTTGTTCTTGACGCGATGATGCACCTCTCGCGTCAATTTACGCTGGGTTTCCAGACCCTCGGCCATCTCGGCCTCATGCGTTGCGACATCCTCGCTGATTTCGCGGAAGGTTTCCCCCAGCGCCACTATTTCCTGCGCTGGGGTGCGTATGCGGCGCATCGGCTCCAGCACTTCGCCGGGATGATAGGCGGCTACGGCGCGGCGCAGCGCGACTAGCGGCTGGATCAGCAATCGGTTGACCACGAACCAGCCGATCGCCGCCGCCGCGAACCACATCACCAGCGGCAGGAACAGCGAAAGCATGCGTGCAAGCGTGACCGGCGGATCGCGCAAGGTCATGGTGAGCAGGATGTCCGGCGGATCAAGCCGCGCGGACAGGCTGGTGCTTTTGCCCCGCAGATTGCCTGTTGGACGACTGACCACCAGAAGCTGATCGCCCTGCTGCAAGCTTAACTGACGGTTCTGGAGCGCGGTGGTTGGGCTGGCGATCGTTTCCAGGTAGGAGCGCGAATAATAGGCGATTGCCGCCACCTGCCTGTTGTCGCTGACCACGCGGCTGACGAGATAGCCCGATGCTGGGAGCAGGAGCGCCGGAGCCGTGTGAAAACGTGCCGCCGTGGTCAGGCCGCGCGGTTCTGGCTGGGACGATCCGCAGATGCGGCGACCCTTTCGATCGTAGATATAATATCGGCCGCCTTCCCGGTCGTGGGACGTCAGGAAGACCGACAGCCGCTGGCACATTTCCGGCCCCTCGCTGCCGGTGGACAGCGCGTTGGCGGTAAGCATCAACGCCGTTCGATCCGAAGCAAGGTCTTCGGTCAACTTGCGAGCGCTCTGCGTCACGGACACGCGAAGCAGCGCTTCCTTTTCCAGGTCTGACGTCCGGATGGCCTGCAAGGACGCGACAAGGGCGATAAGGCCCAGCGGCAGCAGGGCAAGCGTCAGGATGAGGAACATCTTAACGCCGGTGGACTGGATCAGGCTGTTCAGGTTACGCATGAGCAATCAACTGGCTGGGACTGGCCGTCCCGTTCATGCGATAATCAGGAGTGTGTCGACAGGAAAGGTCTGGCGCACGCAAGCACGTACCGCCCAAGCAACGGGTCGGCCCGCGCATATTCCATTTTCGAAAAGCACCAGTCTGCCCTCCGTCCGGGACGCCTCAATGACGTCGATCCTTGAACCGACGCTTAGTCCAGCTTCCGCAGTAGGTCGAGCATTTCGGAGGGAATGTCTTCATCCACCGCACGCTGATAAACGGAGCGCAGCGCGTTGGCGACTTGTCCGTCACCCTTGGCCGGGGAGGACCGCCGTTTTCGGGGGGCGCTGCCAGTCACGCCCGAATCCGGGGTGTTGGCGCCGACATCTTTCTTGTCCCCTCCCTTCACATCCCGTTCCGTCGTTGAAGCAACCAAAATACGCCCCTCTGCAACGCTAACATGTCAATCGACATTTCTTTTGCGGCTTTCCCGCACGACGTCAATTGACCGCCAGCGGACCTTTACATCAAAATCCAGATTTCAGTTAAAAAACCGAACGGCAGTGAAACAAATCTTTTCGTCGTTGGTTCCGCACTTCGAAGCATTTTTTGTGGCCTTGTGAAAGGCGACCGAGAGGGGCGGGGGCTTGCCACATCGGCATCAGCAATCCATCCTTTCGCGCAGCGAGTGTTTAGTAGCAATGCGCCCTATGGGCTGGGAGAAGATTTACAGATGTCGCTTGGACAGCAACTGCACCCCCATCTTCCTTTCTTGCGCCGCTATGCCCGCGCCCTGACGGGCAGCCAGGGTCATGGTGACGCTTATGTGCGTGCGACGCTGGAAGCGATCGTCGCGGCGCCCGAAGAGTTTCCGGCCGATGTCGATCCGCGGCTTGGGCTTTACCGGACTTTCCACGCGATCTGGTCGTCATCCCATCTGGAGGATGGTCCGGTCCTGACGGGGAATGACGGTCAGGAAGCGGTCGCGCAGGCACGGCTCGCGCGGTTGACGCCGCTCCCCCGGCAGGCGTTGCTGCTGACGGCACTGGAAGGTTTCACGGTCGATGACGTCGGCTATCTGATCGGTCTGGACCCGGCCGATGTCGAAGCCCTGGTGGAAGAAGCGCTTGGCGAGATCGAGGCGCAGACTCGCGCCAAAGTCCTGATCATCGAGGACGAGCCGATCATCGCCATGGACATCGAAACGATCGTCCGCGACCTTGGTCATGAAGTGACCGCAATCGCCGTGACCCGTGAAGACGCTGTGCGTGAAGCGCTGGCCGAGCGGCCGGGCCTCGTGCTGGCCGACATTCAGTTGGCCGACGATTCCAGCGGCATCGATGCGGTGAAGGATATTCTGGCGGAGTTCTCCGTGCCGGTCATCTTCATCACCGCTTTCCCGGAGCGTCTGCTGACGGGCGAACGCCCAGAACCGACATTCCTGATTACCAAGCCGTTCCAGCGTTCGACGGTCAAAGCGGCCATTTCGCAGGCCCTTTTCTTTGACGAGGCCACCGCCCCGGCATGATTGGGCAAAGCCGACATGCCATAAAAGACTGAATGAGTGGCGGAACCCGGCTCATCCCCCCGCGTTATTCATGCGTAACGATCGGGAGGTGAATTATGGCGGAAGAGGAAAAGCATGTTGCTGCCGAAGACGCCAGGTCAGGATCGACGCCACACATAGTCCGTTACATTCTCGGCATTTCGCTGCCTCTGGTAATTATTGGCATGCTGATCGTGCTGTGGAGCTATTACGGGTAAACAACATTGGTTCCGTGGAACAATGGGTATAGGATGCGGACGCACATATGGCTTTGACGGCTTCGGTTCATGAGGCGAGGGCGACAGCCAGTAAGAGGGTTGTTCCCATGAGCGAAGGGCTTGGCCAGGAGGCGGAGCACCAGGAAGAAGAGCGGCAGTCGCTCTCGGATTCGGATTTCAAACGTGAACTGGCTGCGGTGATCCCGCACTTGCGCGCGTTTGGCCGGTCCCTTTCGGGTAATCGCGATGTCGCCGATGACCTCGTTCAGGAAACGCTTTTGAAGGCATGGGCGGCGCGTGTCCGTTTCCAGGCGGGCACCAACATGCGTGCCTGGACGTTCATCATTTTGCGCAACCATTATCTTTCGCAGATGCGGCGCTCGCGCTTTCGTGGCGATTGGGATGACCTGACGGCTGATCGCATCTTGGCGGCGCCTGCTGGTCAGGACAAGCATGTCGAGCTTTCCGACATGCAGCGTGCCCTGTTGCAATTGCCCCAGCCGCAGCGCGAGGCGCTCATCCTCGTCGGCGCGGGCGGTTTTGCCTATGAAGAGGCCGCCGAAATCTGCGGCGTCGCGGTTGGAACGATCAAGAGCCGGGTGGCGCGTGGACGCGCCGCGCTGGAACAGATTCTCGAAAGCGGCGATCTGCCCTCGCGGCGGACACAGGAAACCAGAGACACAGCCGTGCTGGACGAGATCATGGACGACGTCGATCGCCTCAGTCGGGGGCGTGAGATGAGGCAGAGTCCCGACCTGGATGCCGATGACGTATAAGGCCGGTTCCTGCCGACCTTCCCGGATGGGAAGGGGCATGGGAGAAGGACTATGGTTGAGGGTGGAAGGAGAGACCCTCCTCTGGACCGCGAACAGCGGGACCAGATGATCGAAACCAAGCGGTCTCGCGGTAGCACCGTGATTTTCGCGATCGTTGCGATTGCCCTGATCCTGGCTATCGGCTTCTTCTACCTGACAAAGGAACGCGAAAGTCGAGTGGGTGACACGCTGATCGAAGCGGCCGATTCACCCGACAGCGCAGCGCATGTCGTTGGCGATGCTGCTCAGAATGAGGCGGAACGGCTGAACAGCCGGAACTGACCTGCGGGCAGACGCGCTGGTAACGGAACAGGCGGCGGCGCAGGCCATCTTCAGAAAATCTTTGGGAATTTCCTCCACAGTCAGCGCATTGTCGGATTTCCTTACAGTCATTGTAAGCGATTCCGATGCCAACAAGGCTGCCTTTGCCAACGGCAGCGCCGGGAATGCGCGCGACTGATGATCAGGCTTTTCAAACATTATGTGCCGCATGCCGTGCTGCTGCTGGGGCTGCTTGATCTTGTCCTGCTGCTGGGCGCGGCCGAGGCTGGATGGATATTGAGGGCTCGGCAGATCGGCATGGATGTCGATCAGATCACGACGCGCGCCGCGCCGTTGATCAGCTTCGCGCTGTCGATCCAGACTGCCATGATCGCGGTGGGCGTCTATGGCACCGAAGCGCTTCAGTCGATCCGTTTTGCCTTTGCGCGCCTGCTCGTGGCGATCTCGCTGGGTGTCATATTCCTGTCGGTCATGCACTTCGTGCTGCCAGACCTGACGCTTTGGCGGTCCAATTCTCTTTATGCCATGGCGCTTGCTATCGCTCTCTTGCTGGCGGTGCGGCTGCTGCTGGGGTCGATGCTCGGTGGTGAGGCGTTCAAGCGTCGGCTTGTCGTGCTGGGCGCGGGCAATCGCGCCAACCGCATCCGCGAACTGGAACAGCGCAAGGGGGCGGGATTCCTGATCGTCGGCTATATCGCGATGAATGACGGGGCGCAGGTGATCCCCGAAGCCATCAACCGCAGCGCCATCTATAATCTGGCGGATTTCGTGGTGCGGCTGGCTGCCAGCGAGGTGGTGCTGGCGCTGGAGGAGCGGCGCAACGCGCTCCCTTTGTCCGATCTCCTGCGTATCAAGACGACCGGCGTCCATGTGAACGAGATATCGACCTTCCTCGAACGGGAGACGGGACGGGTCGATCTCGACAGCGTGAATCCTAGCTGGCTGATTTTTTCGGATGGTTTCTCCGCAGGCCGCCGCCTGTCCAGCATCGCCAAGCGGCTCTTCGACGTCATCGCCAGTTCCATCCTTCTGCTGCTGACCGGCCCTATCATCCTGATCGCGGCGATTCTGGTGAAGCTCGATAGTAAAGGCCCTGCTTTCTACCGGCAGCAGCGCGTCGGCCTGTTCGGCGAGGAATTCTGGATCGTGAAGCTGCGCACCATGCGGCAGGATGCGGAAGTCAGCGGGCAGGCGGTCTGGGCGGAAAAGGACGATCCCCGGATCACCCGGCTCGGCTACTGGCTCCGTAAGCTGCGCATTGATGAACTGCCGCAGACATGGACAGTGCTGAAGGGCGAGATGAGCTTCGTTGGTCCTCGCCCGGAGCGGCGCCAGTTCGTCGAGGATCTGGAGCAGCATCTGCGTTATTATGCTGAGCGCCACATGGTGAAGCCGGGCATCACCGGCTGGGCGCAGATCAACTATCCCTATGGCGCGTCGATCGAGGACAGCCGGAACAAGCTGGAATATGATCTCTACTACGCCAAAAATTATACGCCCTTCCTCGACCTGCTGATCCTGATCCAGACCCTGCGCGTCATCCTGTGGCCGGAAGGGGCGCGCTGAGGCGCGGCGATGGGAGGGCTGCTGCAATTTGTCGGAGACTGGGGCCACGCGCTGGCGGCCGTGCTGTTCGCGGCGGTCGGGATATTCGGCCTGCGCCGCCGGGAGCAGGCGGCGGATCAGCGGATGCTGGCCGTCGCCCTGCTGCTGACATCCTGCTGGTCGCTCTATGTCTCCTTCGGCGGAGTAGACAAGCCGCTGACGGGTATTGGCGAGAATATCCGCAACGCCGCATGGCTGCTGTTGCTGTTCATGATGCTGCGCCGGGACGCGGCTGCACGGGCGGGATCGATGGTGGCGATCGGGTCGGTCTATGCCGCTGTGGCGGGGCTGATCCTGCTCCAGACCTTCACCGACCTCATCTGGCGGCAACTGCCCAGCGCCAGCGATCTGCATCACACATTGGTACAGGTGTCACTCAGCCTGCACATGATGACGGCGGTCGGCGGGCTGATGCTGGTCCACCATCTCTATATCAGTTGGCCTCCGCAGCAGCGGGGCCGGGTGGCGTTGCTGCTCGGCGCGCTGGCGGCGATGTGGACCTATGACTTCAATCTTTATGTGATCGGCTATTTCGCGATCGAGCGGGCGCATGCGCTGTACGCGCTTCGCGGCCCGCTGATGGCGCTGCTCGCTCCCGTGATTGCGGTGGGCATGCGGCGGGACATGGCGGCGCAGGTTCAACTGTCCCGATTGCTGACCTTTCGTGCGCTGTCGCTTGTTTCGATGACGCTCTACATGATCCTCATCGCGGCGGCTGCGCTGGCGATCGAGTTGCTTGCTGGCCCCTATGCCCGGATCATCCAGATTGGCTGTGTCTTCTTCATGGCCGTCAGCGCGCTGATACTGCTCCCTTCGCCCCGGATACGGGCGCTGTGGAAGGTCCAGGTCGCCAAGCATTTCTTCCAGCATCGCTATGACTATCGCACCGAATGGATGCGTTTTGGCGAGACGATCGGCAGACCGGGCAACGACGCGCCGCCGCTGGGTGAACGGGTGGCGAAGGCAGTGGCCGACATCACCGATTCGCCCGCCGCCATATTGATGCTGCGCGCCGAGGACGGCTCCCTCGCGCTGGAAACCCATTGGAACTGGGATGGTGAGCTCGCTCATGATGCGACCGTGCCTGCGCCTTTCGCGCTGCTGGTTGAGCGGAGTGGCTGGATCATCGATATCGACCAGGATCTTGCGCGCCGTGAGGGCCGTGAAGCGCCCGGATGGATGCGGGCGGACGCGCGCGCTTGGGCGTTGGTCCCGCTGATCCATTTCGGCAAGCTGATCGGTGCCATCCTGCTGGCGCGGCCTGCGATGGACCGGCGGCTGGACTGGGAAGATCTCGACATGCTGCGCACGGCGGGCCGTCAGGCGGCGAGCTATCTGAGCGAGGCGCAGGGGCAGCAAGCGTTGGACGATGCCCAGCGTTTCGACGAGTTCAACCGCCGCTTTGCCTTCATCATCCATGACGTCAAGAATCTGGTCAGCCAGCTATCCTTGCTCGCCCGAAATGCGGAGCGGCATGCCGATAATCCCGAATTCCGCGCGGACATGGTGCTGACGCTCAAGGAATCGGTGGGCAAGATGAACGACCTGCTGGCGCGTCTGTCCCAGCATAACAAGGCGCGCACTGCCGAGCGCCAGCCGGTCTCCCTGCAAGGCATTGCGGAGAAGGTGGCCAGGAGCCGATCGCGCCAACATGAGGTCCGCCTGACGGGCGTCGCTCCGCTGGCCTTGGCTGATCCGGCGAGGGTTGAGCAGATCATCGTCCACCTGCTGCAAAATGCGATCGACGCAAGTGCGGCGGGCGAGCCGGTCGAAATCCGGCTGGGCGGGGATAGCCGCTACTCGACGATTGAAGTGATCGATTGGGGTTGCGGCATGACCGCCGAATATGTCCGCCGTGATCTGTTCAAACCCTTTTCCTCCAGCAAGGCCGGGGGCTTTGGCATCGGCGCTTTCGAAGCGCGGGCGTTGGCGCAGGGAATGGACGGAAGCATCGAGGTGGAAAGCAAGCCGGGGCAGGGAAGCCGCTTTACGCTGCGGCTGCCGGTCGCGTCGCTGCAAGGTACGAAGGGGATGGCCGCCTGATGAGCGACACGCGACCCAAATTATTGATCGTGGAGGATGACCCCGGCCTGCAACGGCAGTTGCGTTGGGCCTATGAGGACTATCAGCTGTTCATCGCGGGCGACCGGGAGGAGGCGATAGAGATGTTGCGGGCGGAGGCTCCCGACGTCGTGACGCTGGACCTTGGCCTGCCGCCTGATCCGGACGGCACCAGTGAGGGTTTCGCGACGCTTGGCGAAATGCTCCAGATCAAGCCGGATACCAAGATCATCGTCGCCTCGGGTCATGGGGCGCGCGAAAGTGCCCTTAACGCCATTTCCGGTGGTGCCTATGATTTTTACCAGAAGCCGGTCGATATTGACGAGCTGGGGCTGATCGTCCGCCGCGCCTTCCACGTTCACGCGCTGGAGAGGGAAAATGCCCGGCTGGCTGAGGTCGCCCCTGAGCAAGCACGTGTGCTGGGGCGACTGATCACGGCTGCGCCGGAAATGCTGAAGGTCGCCCGCACCATCGAGCGGGTTGCCGGGGCACAGGTTTCGGTACTGCTGACCGGCGCGAGCGGAACGGGGAAGGAATTGCTGGCGCAGGGGCTGCATGATGCGAGCCCACGCCGGAATAACGCTTTTGTCGCCGTGAACTGCGCCGCGATCCCGGAGGTGTTGCTGGAAGCCGAACTGTTCGGGCAGGACGGTGCGCCGGGCAAGATCGAACGCGCGCAGGGCGGCACGTTGTTTCTGGATGAAGTCGGCGAATTGCCGCTGGCCTTGCAGATGAAGCTGCTGCGTTTCCTACAGGATGGCTTGGTCGCCAGCAGGCCGGAGACGGTCGTGGTGGATACGCGCATTCTGTGCGCAACGCATCAGGATCTGGAGGAGATGATCCGCGCGGGCGATTTCCGCGAGGACCTATATTATCGCCTCGCCGAGATCGTCGTGCGAATACCACCCTTGAAGGATCGGCCCGGAGATCCGGCGTTGCTGGCACGGCATTTCCTCAACCGCTTCGCCAAGGAGATGAACCCGCAGGTGAAGGGGCTGGCCCCCGACGCTCTTGCTGCCCTTGATGCCTGGACGTGGCCGGGCAATGTGCGCGAGCTGGAAAATCGTATGAAGCGCGCGGTGATCATGGCCGATGGCAAGCATGTCACGGCCGCCGATCTGGATCTGGATGGCGACCGGACGGAGGGCTGCGACTTTGTGAATCTGAAGGCCGCGCGGGAGATGGCCGACAGGCGCGTCATCAGGCGGGCGATTGCGCGGACGGACGGCAATATCTCAGGCGCGGCGAAGATGTTGGGGATCAGTCGCCCAACTCTGTACGACTTGCTCAAACAATATCAGATACAGGGTTGAGTCATCAGGCTAGTTCGAGTCCGAGGTCCTCAGCCGAAATGCCCAGCCGCTTGATCTGATCGGCGACGGGTGGCCATAATTCGTCCAGAAACCGCCGCCGTTCCGCTTCGCGCAGGCGGCGCGCGGCGCCTTCGGCCACGAACATACCGACCCCGCGCCTGACCACTATCAGGCCGTCATCCTGAAAACATTGATAGGCCTTTGCGACCGTCAGCGGATTGGCGCCTTCTTGAGCGGCGAGCGCACGCACGGAAGGGAGGATGTCGCCATCGCGGTAGCTGCCGTCGAGTATCGATGCAGTAATGATGTCGCGAAGCCGCAGATAAACGGGTTTTGACTCATCGGCCATGAGTGCATCAGTGCCATAACACAGCGATGCAGGCAATGCGATGAGCCGTGTCCGCTACCGCAATCGCCTATCTATCTGTCCCAAATGGAAACTATTTTGTCATATTCTGGCCGAGGCCGTTCTTCCTGCGGCCGTCCCGGCGTGCCGATGAATATGAAGCCGGCAAGTCGCTCCTCCCCCTGGGCGAAGGCCTTGCGCACATCCTCATTATAGGCTGGCCAGCCCGTCAGCCACCCCGCCGCAAAGCCCAGGGCGTGGCTGGCGTGCAGCAGGTTCATGATCGCCGCGCCAGAGGACAATTGCTGTTCCCAAACCGGAATTTTGCTCCCGGCGACAGGATCGGAAAGCGCAACGACAAGGGTGGGCGCCTGATGGGCGAACTGGCGCATCGCCTCCAGTTCCAGCCGCCCTGCATCCGGCTTCTCGCGTCGATAGGCATCCTCCAACAAGGTCGCGAGGCTCTCGCGCTTGTCATCCGGAACGATGACGAACCGCCAGGGCGCCAGCTTGCCATGGTCGGGCGTGCGCAGCGCGATCTCCAATATCTCGCGCAACTGTCCGGCGTCCGGGCCGGGGGCAATAAGGTCGCGCGGCTTACCGGAGCGGCGTGTGCGCAGGAGCGAGAGCGGAGTGGTAGCGTCGTTGAACATAGCGCTCCAAATGGCGCGGCTCCACGCAGGGCGCAAGGGCGGCCTGTTTTGACAGGGGCGGGATTTCCGATCTAGGCTTCGTATCACCTCAGCCCGGACGGGAAACGGATGGCGACCGCATCACCTATGACGCCCGCTTCGGGCAGGACATGGCTTGGCCATCCGCGCGGGCTGTTCCTGCTGTTCTTCGTCGAAATGTGGGAGCGCTTTTCCTTCTACGGCATGCGCGCGCTGCTGATCTTCTACCTGACGCAGCATTTCCTGTTTTCGGATCGTGACGCCGCCCATTCTTACGGCGCCTATATGTCGCTAATCTATATCTCGCCCCTGATGGGTGGCTATCTCGCCGACCGTTATCTGGGGCAGCGCAAGGCGGTGCTGTTCGGCGGCATCGTCATCGCCGCCGGGCACATCATCCTGGGCATGGAGGCGGACGGATCGGCGAGCAGCATGGGGCTTGGCCTCTTCTGGCTGGGCCTTGCGACGGTCATCGTCGGCACCGGATTTCTGAAGGCCAGCGTGTCGGCAATGGTGGGTCAGCTATACCCGCGCGACGATATGCGGCGCGATCCGGCCTATACGATCTTCTACATGGGCATCAATGTCGGCGCCACGATCGGGCCGGTGATCTGCGGCTATCTGGGACAGCGCTGGGGCTGGCACTGGGGCTTTGGCGCGGCGTCTGTCGGGATGATCGCGGGCGTCATCGGCTTTGTCCTGTGCAAGCCGCTGTTGCAGGGCAGGGGAGAGCCGCCCGATCCGGCGCGGCTGGCGGAGCGAGTTGGCGGCATCATCAGCCGCGAATGGCTGGTCTATCTGTCCAGCCTCCTGTCTATCCTGCTGTGCTGGCTGCTGATCCAGCAGCATGCGGTCGTTGGGTGGATGCTGGCGGGCGCGAGCGTGCTGATGGTGATCTACATATTGTGGGAGGCATTCGGCCGGATGGAGCGGGTTGGGCGAGATCGCATGCTGGCGGCGCTGTTCCTGCTGGTAATCAACCCGCTCTTCTGGGGCCTGTATGAGCAGACGGGTTCGTCGCTCAGTCTCTTTACCCATCGCTATACGGACAGGAACATCCTTGGCTTCGAAGTGCCCGCTTCGATGTTCCAGTCGGTCAATGCGGCCTATATCCTGATCTTTGGGCCTGTCATGGCCGCCTTGTGGATCGCGCTGGCGAAGAAAGGGCGGGAGCCATCGACGCCTGCAAAGTTCGGTCTGGCGCTCATATTGGTAGGCGCAGGGTTTCTGATATTGGTGGCAGGTGCTGGCATGCCCGGAACGCTGACGCCGATCCTTTTCATCTTCCTTCTCTATCTTTGCCACACGCTGGGAGAATTGTGTCTGTCTCCGGTTGGTCTGTCGGCTATGTCGAAGCTGGCCCCGTCGCGGATGATCGGTCTGATGATGGGGATATGGTTCCTCGCGATGGCGCTTGGCGAATATGTCGCCGGGATGATCGCGGCAGCCACCGGCGGCACGGAGGGCGCGGCATCGAGGGACGGCGTGCTGAGCGTCTATGGCGAGATCGGCTGGTGGTCGATCGGTATCGGCGTCTTCGTGATGGTCATCGCGCCGCTGGTGAAGCGGTTGATGCATGCCGATAAGCTAGGTGGCGAAGAGGGCGCAGAGGCTGAGGCGCAGCGGGATAGCTTCGCCATAGTCGATCGTGCAAGCGACAAACCGGCCTGAACCGTCAGGAGGTCGCGCCCCAAATGTCGGTGGCGCGAATGAAGCCGCGCTGACCGCCGACGTCGAAACCGCACCAGCCGTCGTTGCAGGATGACAGCCGACCCACCACGCCCTTCTCCGCGCGGAAAACGGTGCGTGCTCCATCGCGCGCGGAATCCCGCATGGGCGCGACCGATGCTGTGACGATCGCGGTCGGCGTGTCGCTGAGCAGCCGGACGTGCATCCAGCCCTGCGTGCCGCCTGGATCCTCAATCTTGCGCCACAAGCCCAGAACCTGCACCACCTTCACCGGCAAGTCGCGGCGGCGATAGACCCAGCTTGAAGGATAGTCGAGGCTGGGTCCGACGCGCATGCGCGCTTCGTCCTGGCTGAGCGAGGCCCAGTAGGGGACGGGTTTGGATGGCGCCGCTGATGTACCGCTGGCGAACCACAGCGCGGCGGCGACGATCCCCGCTTGAGGCAAATACCTCTTCATCCCCGATCTTTTCCCCTTGAAGTGACAGCCGGTTATAGCGTCGGGCCGATGCGCCCGACAACCATTGTCTTGGGCCTGTGCCATAAGCGCTTGACCACCGCCATCGCCAGGAATAGCGGCTGATCATGGCCAAGAAACCGCGTCCCGCCAAGCCGCGCGTCGTCGTGACGCGCCGCCTGCCTCCCAATGTCGAGGCACGGATGGCCGAACTGTTCGATATGGTTTTCAATGTGGGCGATGTGCCCATGGACCGCACGGCGTTGACCCGGGCGATGGCGCAATGCGACGTGCTCGTGCCTTCTGTGACGGACCAGATCGACGCGGCGCTCATCGACCTTGCGCCCGAACGCCTTCAACTGATCGCCAGCTTCGGCAGCGGTGTCGATCATATCGACCTCAGCGCGGCACGGCGGAAGGGCATCATCGTCACCAATACGCCCGGCGTGCTGACTGAAGACACTGCTGACATGACGATGGCGTTGATCCTGTCCGTACCCCGCAGACTGGCCGAGGGTGAGAAGCTGGTGCGATCAGGCACCTGGCCCGGCTGGAGCCCGTCGGGCATGCTGGGGCATCGCATCGGCGGCAAGAAGCTGGGCATTATCGGCATGGGCCGGATCGGCCGGGCGGTGGCGAGGCGTGCGGCGGCCTTCGGTCTGTCGATCAGCTATCATAATCGTCATCGCCTGCCCTTTGAGGTCGAGCAGGAGCTGCATGCCACATGGCATGCTGACGCCGATACGCTGTTGAGCGAATGCGACATCGTGTCGATCAACTGTCCGCTCAACGCCGACAGCAGGGCATTGATCGACGCGCGGCGCATCGCGCTGATGCGGGCGGATGCCTATCTCATCAACACCTCCCGCGCGGAAATCACTGATGAGCCTGCGCTGATCGCGGCGCTGGCGGAGGGGCGGATCGCCGGAGCTGGCCTCGACGTCTATGCGCATGAGCCAGCCGTTGACCCGCGCCTGCTCGCATTGTCCAACGTGGTGCTGCTGCCGCACATGGGATCGGCGACTTTCGAGGGACGGGATGCCACCGGCGCCCGCGTCATCGCCAACATCCGCAGCTGGGCCGACGGACACCGCCCGCCCAATCAGGTGTTGGAAGGCTGGGTCTAAAGTGTAGGCGGTGGCGCGGATTATTTGACCGTAAAGCTGTATTTCCCCGAAATCTTGTGTTGGTCGGCGCCAGCCGCATGCCAGTTGAGGTCATAGCTACCCACCGGCAAGGCGCGGGGGAGGGTGACCGTCATGGTCCTGCCATCGCCTTCGACCGATGTCTTGAAGCCCTTGATCGGCATCGGCGCATGGCTGGCCATCCCTGGCATCCCCGTCATGACCAGATCGACGCCGCTCGAGCCCGGAAGCAGCTTTTCGGAGAAGGTCAGGCTGAGCTTTGCGGGCTTGCTGACGGTAGCATTGGCCGCAGGGGTGGAGGACAGCAATTTCGGCTGTGCGCTTGCCAGGGAGGGCATGGCGGCCAACATAAGGGCGGCGGCGAACAGGGTAGGGCGCATGATGCTGAACTCCGGTAATTCCTTGCTCACGGGATATGGGCGGCTTCCCTGACCTCGCAAGGATGGGCATAAATTTTTGCATGAGGCTTTGGAAGGTGCAGCATATATCTTTCGGGAAAGGGGGCTGGGATCATGAGCGGCCTTGACCGTCGCGATGTGATCCGGGGATTGGGCGGCGTTCTGGCGTTGAGCCCGCTATTCCCTGCCTGGGCACGAAGCGGCACTCCGGGACTGACGCCTCAATCAGGGGTATTGAGCGGCGAAGATATCGCGCTGACCATCGGCGAAGGGCATTTTTCCACGGGCGGACGCTCTGCGCATGCAGTCATGGTGAATGGCACGTTGCCCGCGCCACTCATCCGCTTGAGGGAAGGACAGAATGTCCGCCTGTCGGTCAATAACAGGCTGAAGGAAGATACGTCGATCCACTGGCATGGGCTGATCGTGCCTTTCCAGATGGACGGCGTGCCGGGCGTCAGCTTCCCCGGCATCCGGCCGGGCGAGACTTTCACCTACGAATTTCCGGTGCGGCAATCAGGCACCTACTGGTATCACAGCCATTCGGGCATGCAGGAAGCGGTCGGCCATTACGGCCCGATCGTCATCGATCCCGCCGACGCCGAACCGGTGCAGGTGGATCGCGAGCATGTGATCGTCCTGTCTGACTGGAGCCCGATCCACCCCCATATGCTGCTGAAGCGGCTGAAGCAGATGGGCGGCTATTTCAACATGCAGAAGCAGACGCTGGCCGGGTTGCTGGCGGGCAAGGATCAAACCGCAAAAGAGCGCCTGCAATGGGGCGCGATGCGGATGGACCCGACCGATATATCGGACGTGACCGGGTCGACATACAGCTTCCTCGTCAATGGGCACGGCACAGCGGAAAACTGGACCGGCCTTTTCACGCCGGGTGAGCGGGTGCGCCTGCGGATCATCAATGCTTCGGCCATGACCAACTTCAATGTCCGGCTGCCGGGGCTGGCGATGACGGTGGTGCAATGCGACGGCCAGCATGTACAGCCGGTCGGAACGGACGAGTTCCAGATCGGCATCGCGGAAACCTATGATGTCGTCGTTCAGCCCGCCGAGCCTAAGCCCTATGGCTTGATTGCGGAAGCGATCGACCGGTCTGGCCTGGTCCGCGCTACACTGGCGCCGCGCATGGGTATGGCTGCGGAGGTGCCAACGCTACGTGAGCGTCCTCTATTGGGCATGAAGGATATGGGCATGGACATGTCCGGGATGGACATGGGGCACGGCGGCGTCATCGACCTCAGTCAGCCTGCCAATGAAGGCATGTCTGGACATTCCATGAAGATGCGGGACAAGTCCGTCGCGCCGAAGGTGAGCATGGGGCCGGGCGTCGCCACGCTTTCTCCCATGCCTGTGGACCGAACGGCTGATCGGCCGACGGGGCTGGAAAATGTTCCGCATCGCGTGTTGACCTATGCTGACCTCAAATCACTGCATCCGCACAAGGACCGGCGGACGCCATCGCGAACGCTCGACATCCATCTCACCGCGAACATGGAACGCTATATGTGGTCGTTCGACGGGGTGAAGCTATCCGACGGCGCCGAGCCTATCCCGTTCCGCCACATGGAGCGGGTGCGCGTGAACCTTATCAACGACACGATGATGCCCCATCCCATCCATCTGCATGGACATTTCTTCGAACTCGTGACGGGGGCGGACGAACATAATCCGCTCAAGCATACGGTGAACGTTCTTCCCGGCGGCAAGGTGAGTTTCGACCTTACCGCCGATGCGTTGGGGGACTGGGCATTTCACTGCCACATGCTGATGCACATGCATTCGGGTATGATGCGCGTCGTGACTGTGCGTCACGAGGAGGACGCAGAATGAGGCTCGCCGTCACGGCGCTGTTGCTGCTTTCCGCCACGCTGCCTGCTCGGGCGCAGCAGATGGATCACAGCCATATGCACCATGACGCCATGGAGCAGGCGCCGCAGGAGGATCATGCGTCGCATTCCCCTGCCGACGCGAGCAAAGTCGAGCCTGCTGCCGACCAGGATATTCCTCAAGGAACGCCGCCAGCACCGCCCAGCGACCATGCCGCCGATGCCTTCTACGGCGCGACCGAAATGGCGCGCGCCCGGGCCGCCATGCTCGAGGAAAGCGGCGGGATGCGTTTTTCCAAACTGATGTTGGATCGGCTGGAATATCGTGCGGGCAGGGGAAGCGACACCTATAATTGGGAAGGCGAGGGCTGGATCGGCGGTGACATCAATCGCCTGGCTTTCAAATCGGAAGGTGAGGGCAAGGCGAGCGGCAGGCTTGAGCATGCGGAGGTGCAGGCGCTCTACAGCCGGGCGATCGACCCTTGGTTCAATCTGGAGGCGGGCGTGAGGCAGGACTTCGGTCCCGATCCCGACCGCACTTATGTGGTGGCCGGGATTGATGGGCTTGCTCCCTACTGGTTTGAAGTGAGCGCTCAGGCGTTCCTGTCCAACAAGGGCGACGGGCATTTGCGGCTGGAGGCAAGCTACGACCAGCGCATCACGCAGCGGCTGATCCTGCAACCGGCGGCGGAACTGAACTTCGCCGCCCAGGATGTTCCGGAGCTTGGCATAGGATCGGGATTGTCGGACGTCGAATTGGGGCTGCGGCTGCGCTATGAACTCGCCCGTGAGTTTGCGCCTTATGCGGGCGTGAATTGGGAGCGCAGGCTGGGCGGAACGGCTCGCATGGCAAGGGCCAGTGGGGATAACGCATCTGTCGCCAGTTTCGTGATGGGCGTTCGTTTCTGGTTCTGAGCGCACGTTTCTGAAGCGAGGGGAATAGATCGCATTCCTAAGGGCTATGGAACCGGCTAGCGCCGTCATCGGTTCAGACAATATCTATTTATAGCGAAGGATTACATCATGATCCGTCTTGCCATCATTTCGCTGGTGATCGCTGCGGTGCTGGCCATTCTTGGCTTTGGCGGCGCAGCTGGCACCTTTGTCGGCATTGCAAAGATTCTCTTCTTCCTGGCGATCGCGCTGTTCGTGATCTTCCTGGTCCTCGGTCTGCTGGCTGGAAAAGGGATCAAGAACGCCATAGATTGAGTGCATGATCGAGATTGGCGCTGGAGTTGACGAAACCGGTAGGCTGACGCGTGACGAAGCCGGTTTCCTGCTCCAGCGCGATCTGGGCGGGACTTTCCGCCTGATTCTGCTGCGCGTTCCTGTAGACCATGTGGAAAAGCGCGTTCGCTTGCAGGGCTATTATGCAGGCGATGAAACCGTGGAGGTGGAGGGCGTCGCTGCCATTTGAATTAGTCCGTTGGCAGCGATCACGGTTCAGGCTGTCAGGGGATCGCCCGGCGGAACGGTCGTGTGAGTCTGCACGAAACGTGCGCAAGCACCCACGCCGCGGTTGTTTTCCAGCGGGAGTGCGGTTTCGCAATAGGCGCATTCGGCCATCAGGCGGCCTACCATCCATTGGCTTCGGCCACAGCTGGGGCAGTGATTGGCTTCCCCGACATGATAATGGATGATGTATCCCCTTAGGGCCGGGTCAAATGACTTGCCGGTCACGAGGTTGGAAACTGGGCGCATCGTCTCTTCCTCCTCAGACATATTTTATCGGTCATCCAGCGAAGAATATCGTCGATATTTCAAAACACTGCGATACAACGACTTAAGTCAGAGCGCGCGACCCGCTTTATTTCCTGGTAACCCGCTCCGTCTGCCAGAACGCGATTACACCTCAATGTATCCCGCGTGCAGGGATGCCGTCTACAATAAAGATTTGCAGAACGTCCCATTTCGCGCCTTCGCATTGACTTGGCGACGGCAGTCGCTATGGCGGCGGCCATCAAGGGACATACCCGCTTCGGCCATCGGTTGGGGCGCATCCCGCCATCTTGCCCCCCGTCATCCGATGTGCGGGTCAGGCTCCCGGCGGAATGTCGTTATCCTCCTAGCCCCTTGGCCGGGCATTGCGAGGAGACGCACGACTCATGACCGCCATCGGACAGGACACTCTCGGCACGCGCGACACGTTGAAGGTCGGCGGCAAGGACATTGCCTATTATTCGCTGAAGAAGGCTGCTGCGAAGCTCGGCGACGTTTCGCGCCTGCCTTTCTCGATGAAGGTGCTGCTGGAAAACCTGCTCCGTTTCGAAGATGGCGTGACCGTCACCACCGACGACATCAAGGCGATCGTCGATTGGCAGAATGACAAGGGCAAGGCGGAGCGCGAGATCCAGTATCGCCCCGCGCGCGTGCTGATGCAGGACTTCACCGGCGTTCCCTGCGTCGTCGACCTCGCGGCGATGCGCGACGCGATGACCGCGCTGGGCGCCGACGCCAGCAAGATCAACCCGCAGGTTCCCGTCCACCTCGTCATCGACCACTCGGTCATGGTCGACGAATTCGGCACGCCCAAGGCGTTCGAGAAGAATGTGGAAATCGAATATCAGCGCAATCTGGAGCGCTATGACTTCCTGAAGTGGGGCAGCAAGAGCCTTGCCAACTTCTACGCCGTCCCCCCGGGCACCGGCATCTGCCATCAGGTGAACCTGGAAAATATCGCGCAGGCCGTTTGGTCGTCGCAGGATGAAAGCGGCGCGACCGTCGCCTATCCCGACACCTGCGTCGGCACCGACAGCCACAC
>CAMPIM010000052.1 GCA_946886365.1 uncultured Novosphingobium sp. | reverse complement strand
CCTCGACAATCTGCTCCGAAGCCTGCCGCAACACCCGATTGTGCACGGTCTGGGTTGTCAGCGTCAGGCCTTCCATCAGCGGCAGACGGCTCGCCACCATCGTGGACAGCGTCCGCGCCATCCGCGCCGCATGAAGGTCGCGAATCAACCGTCCCAGCAGCGGCAACCGCAGCAACACGCCATCGAACCGATAGCGGAACGCCTCAATCTTCAATGCGCGCCAGAAACCAAGGGCACCCAGTCCAATCAGGATCGCCAACAGCCACCAATAGCCCGCCAGAAAGGCCGAAATCCCCATCACCATGCGTGTCAGCAGCGGCAGGTCTTGTCCCACCGTATCGAACTGCTCCACGACCTTGGGCACGACGAAGATCATCAGCGCCGCCACGACGCAGACGGCAAAGGCTGCCAGCACGCTCGGATAAGCGATAGCGATCAGCACTTTCGACCGGATCACCGCCTGCCGCTCCATCAGGTCGGACAATCGCTCCATGATCGTCGGCAGGCTGCCAGAGCTTTCACCCGCAGAAACCATCGCCCGATAGAGCGCCGGAAAGCTTTTTGGCTCGGCGCCCAGAGCATCAGCCAGCCGCCGCCCTTCCAGCACGCCCGAATGCACCTTGCTGACGATCGCGCGCACATGCTCCTGCTCGCTCTGCCTCCCGATGGTGCGCAGCGATTCCTCCAGCGGGCTGACCTGGATCAGCGTCGATAGCTGGCGCGTAAAAAGCGTAAGCTCCTTGGCGGACAGCCGAGGAGCGCGCAGCGACAATCCCGCACGCTTCGCCGCCTTCTCCGCAACGCCCGGCTCGATCCGCACGATGAACAGCTTGCGCGCGTCCAGCTTGACGCGCGCATCATCGACCGTCTCGGCCTTGATCTTGCCGCTGCGTTCCTTGCCCGCCGGATCGATGACCAGATAGTCGAACTCAGCCATCGACGATGGTTTCCACCTCCGCCGCATCGCGCCGCGACACCCGGATGGCCTCTTCCGCCGTCGTCTGCCCATCACGCACCAGCGCCCGCGCCGCCGACCCCAAATTGGGTGCATTCAGGAAAGCATGGCGCGCGATCAGCGATTCATCGCCACCATCATTGATCAGGCGGCGGATCGTGTCATCCACGCGGATCGCCTCGAACACGCCGATCCGGCCCTTATAGCCGCTACCGTTGCACTCTTCGCAGCCCCGCGCGCAATAGATAATCGTTCCGGGATCGAAACCAAGCAGCGCGCTCGCTGACTTGTCCGCCTGCACCGGCTCCCGGCAATGCTGGCAAAGCCGCCGCACCAGCCGCTGCGCAATAACGGCGCGCAAGGTCGAGGCGAGCAGGAAAGGCTCCACCCGCATGTCCCGCATCCGCGTGATCGCGCCCACCGCATCATTGGTATGCACGGTCGACAGCACCAGATGGCCCGTCAACGAAGCCTGCACCGCGATCTCCGCCGTTTCACGGTCGCGGATTTCGCCCACCATCACCACATCGGGGTCCTGCCGCAGGATGGCGCGCAAACCCGCCGCGAACGTCAGCCCGACCTTCGCATTGACCTGCGTCTGGCCAACCCCCTCCATCGCATATTCAACCGGGTCCTCGACCGTCAGTATGTTGCGCGACCCGTCATTCAGCGTGCGAAGCCCCGCATACAGCGTCGTCGTCTTCCCCGACCCGGTCGGCCCGGTAACCAGGATGATGCCATTCGGTTCTTGCAATCCCTCGCGAAAAATCCGGTCCGCCGCCCCCGCCATGCCCAGCAGGTCCAGGTTCATGCCCGCATTTTCCTTGTCCAGAATGCGCAGCACCACCCGCTCGCCCGCCCTGCTGGGCAGGGTGGATACGCGCACGTCCAACAGCTTTCCGCCCAGCGTCAGGCCAATGCGACCATCCTGCGGCACGCGCCGCTCAGCAATGTCCAGCCGGGCCATGACCTTGATGCGGCTGACGACTACCGGAGCGACATGCGGCGGCATGCGCAACGTTTCGCGCAGCACGCCATCGACGCGCATCCGCACGATCAGCCCCGTTTCATATGGCTCGATATGAATATCCGAAACACCCTGCCGTGCCGCTTCGGCAATTATGCCGTTGATCAGGCGGATGGCCGGCGCATCGTCCGCGCTGTCTAGCAAGTCGTCCGCCGTCGGAATATCCGCCGCCAATATGTCCAGTTCGTCCGCGCCCACGTCCAGCGACCCCGCCATGGCGGCGGCGCTTCCCTCCATCGCATAATGGTCGGACAGGTGCCGGTCGAACTGCGGTCCATCGACAAAGCGCACGTCGAAGCTGCGCGCCAGATGCCGCCGGACTTCCAGCAGCACGCGCGGATTACTCCCCTCCCGCACCGCTATGGTCAGCCTGTCGCCTTCGGGCGGCAGCATCACCACGCCATGTTTGCGCGCAAAGACATAGGGTATGTCGACAGCGCGCGGCGCGGCGTTGATGTCGGTTTCCGCTTCGCTCACCGCTGCCCCCCACTTGCCGGAATATCCACCGGCCGCACCACGCCGCTCGACTGCCGCATCGTCGGCTCGATCACTTGCGCCGGGGCAGCAGCCGCAGCGGCAGGCTCCACCACCGCATCGCCCGGCTGCATCGGAGCCGGCGGCGTCGCGCCCATATAGTCGCGCACCAATTCATCGATGCCCGGTTCGGCATCCGGGTTGCGCGCCAACTGCATGCCCCGGACATAGCCATAGCGCTGCTGCGTCAGCTTTTGCGCATCCTCCTTCGACCGCAGGATCGTCGGACGGATAAACACCATCAGGTTTGTTTTCGTCCGGCTCTTGCTGCGCGACTTGAACAGCTCGCCCAGCCCCGGAATGTCGGACAGCAGCGGAATACGCTCGATCGTCTTACGCTCATTATCGTCCAGCAAGCCGCCAAGCGCCAAAATCTCGCCATCATCCACCGTGACCGTCGTCTCGATCTCACGCTTGTTGATGATGAGGTCGCTATTATTGTTGGACACCGGCCCGGCGACGCTCGACACTTCCTGCCTCAGGAACAGCTTGATCGCGCCGCCCGTGTTGATCTGCGGCTTCACTTCCAGCTTGATGCCCACATCCTGCCGTTGGACGGTGCGGAACTGATTGTCGAAATTCTGGCTGAGCGCCTCGCCGGTCGTTATCGGCACCTGCTGCCCAACCAGGATCGACGCCTTCTGATTGTCCAGCGTCATCACCGAAGGCGTGGACAGAATATTGCTGTCAGTGTCGGACCTGACCGCGTTGATGATCGCCCCGAAAATCCCGTTCCGCCCGATCTGCGTCGCAACCCCGCCAAAGCCGCCCGTCGCGTTCATCAGGCTATCGACCGCCGCCTGCTGCAAGGTGTTCGACAAGTTGCTATTCTCGGTCGAGGTGGTCGTCGTGGTCACGCCGCCGTTGACGACCGTCGTGGTCGTCTTGCCCAACTCGTTCGCGCCAATCGCCCCGGCCAGCGTCAGCAAATTGGGAGAAGCGTTGGAGTAATTGGTCGCAGCAAAGCCCGTCTTGGTGCTCCCAATCAGGAACTGCACACCCAGCTTCTTGGCGGCGGCATCGCTGATCTCGACGATGATCGCCTCGACCAGAACCTGCTCCCGCCTCGTATCAAGTTGCCGGACGGTCTCGCCAAGCATGCGCTGCACGTCGCTATTGGCCGCCACGATGATCGCATTGGCCCCTTCATAGCGGGTAACGATCGCAGGACCCCGCGTCGAAATACCGCCACCCGAAGAACCGGCCGAACTCACCGCAGGCCCCGCCGCAACCGGAGCAGCCCCATTGGACGCCGGTACCGAAGCCGTCACGGCAGAGCTGGACGATTGTCCAACCAACTGCTGCAACACAGGCAACAGCTTTTCGGCATCCGCATGTTCCAACCAATAAACGCGGATCTCCGTCCCGCTCGCCGCCTGCCGATCAAGATCGCGTGCCATCTGCGCCAGTCGCGTCACCGTCCCGGCATCGCCCCGGATCGCTACCGAATTGCTGCTGTCGATCGGCACGATAGTCGCCGCCCGCTGCGCCCCTTCACCGCCGCTCTGCACCAGCGCCTGAAGCGAGGTCGCGATTTCCCGCGCGCCCGCATTCCGCAGCATCACCGTCTGCGTCGCCGCCGTATCGCGATCGATCCGCACCAGGACCTGTCGGATACGCCCGATATTGTCGGCATAGTCGGCAACGACCACGCTATTCCCGGCGCGATTGGCGGTCACCGAACCGTCCTTGCTGACCAGCGGCCGCAAAGTCTCCAGCGCGCTCGCCGCATCGATCGAGCGCAGGCGGAAGACCTCGGTCACGAACTGGTTGCGATTGGCCCCCCGTCCAACAACGCTAGGCTGCCCGGCCGCCCCGTCGGCAGGCTGAATGCGATAAGCACCACCCGGCGCTGGCACCGCCACCAGCCCGTTCGCCCGCAACGTCGACAGGAAAATCTCGAAATATTCCGATCGCGACAGCGGCCGGTCGGTCACGACCGAAACCTTCCCCTGAACCCGGTTGTCTATGATGAAGGTCCGCCCCGTCACACGCGCGGCGTCCTGAATGAAGGCGCGAATATCGGCGTCGCGCACATTCAGCGTCTGCTGTGCCATGACGGGCGATCCGACAGGCGAGGCCAGAGCGAGGGCGGTCGCGGCGGAAAGAAGGAATTTTCTGGTCATTGGCCTTGCAGGGTAAGGTTGATCGTCGAAAGGCTGGCGCCCCGCTCGACGGTCAGGGAAATGCGCGCGCCGGGCATGATCTTGCCCTGCAGCGCCTGGAGATCGCTAGGCGAGCCGACCGGCTGCCCATCGACCTGGGTGACAATATCGCCGGGCTGGAACCCGGCATTCTGGAAAGTCGGCCCCCTGGCGGTCAGGATCAGCCCCGTGATACGGCCATTCTGCATGCGCGGCGCAAAACCGATATCACGCTTCAGCCCGTCCGCCGTCGGATTGTCGATCCCGGCCATAGGGCTTACGACACTCCCCTCTCCCGGCGCGGCCGACGCGGATGCGGGCTGCGACTGGTCGAGGAATATCTGCTCTTCCGATCCCCCCCGGTCGATAGTGACATGGTCGAACGCCACGCCCTTCAACAGCACGCCCGGCAAAACCTCGTCACCCACGGCAAAGCTGCTTTGCACCCCGTCGGGTCCGGCAATGATGGCCGATCCCAAGCCCGACCCTTCGTTCAACCGGATGCCGTAGACGGTCAGCGCCAGCGAGGTCACGACCCCACCGCTCGCCGCCTGCTGCGGTCCAGCCCGGTAAAAGGGGTCAAAACTGGAAAATAATGTTTGGCGCGCCGCGAAATTCGGAAATTGCGCTTGCCGCCCTTCCCACGGTCCAAAGCTCCCGACCGGCGTCAGCACGGCCCAAACCAGCCTTGCACATTGCAGCACCAGCAGGCCCAACAACAGCTTCTCGGCAACCCGCGCCCAGTCGATCGGCGCCAGACGGCTGCTAAGACCCTGAAAGTTACTGCGAAACGCCACGCGCATGAACCTGGTAATCCCCCTTGATACCCGCGCTGCTAGGCAATTGTTTTTACTGCCGGATGACAGAAATGTGACCTATCCATGACAACGGCAATCCGCAAGCGATGACACTTGCATTTCGAGCGCCGAGCGATAGCAGAAAGGCTGCTTTCTCGCCCTAAAAGGCCGTCCATGCCTAACCAACCCATTGTGAAATCAGCCGATGCCGATCCGGCCTGGATCGCATCCCATCCACGCGTCCAGCGCGTGCCCAGCCGCGATCTGACGCTCTTCATCCAGCGCGATTTCCTGACAGCGGAAGAATGCGATGGCCTGATCACACGGATCGAGGCGCGCCGCCGCCCTTCCACCATCGCCGACGCCAATGGCGACACAGGCTTCCGCACCAGCGATACCTGCGATCTCGACAACACCGATCCCTTCATCGGGGCCATAGATGAAAAACTCGCCGCTTTCGCCGGGATCGACCCATGTTTCGGCGAACCTATACAGGGGCAACGTTACGCCGTGGGTCAGGAATTCAAGGCGCATACCGACTATTTCGATCCTGCTGGCCTCGACTTCGCCCGCTACTGCTCCGTCTCGGGCAACCGGACATGGACACTGATGGTCTATCTCAACCAGCCCCCCGCAGGTGGCGCGACCCGCTTCGTGAAGATCGGTAAGACGGTCCAGCCCGAGCGCGGGAAGCTGCTCGCCTGGAACAATCGCCTTGAACCCGGACGCTATAATGGGGCCAGCCTGCACCACGGCATGAAGGTGCGCAGCGGCGTCAAACACATCATCACCAAATGGTATCGCGAAAAACCCTGGACCTGAGCCTCAGCGCCAGAAATGCTTGGTATCCGCCAACTCATCATAGGCTTTGCCAGCCGCCGCCAGCAGCTTCTTCTTGCCCCGGCCACTCTTCGCCAGATCGGCATCGACCGGCAGGCCATGCTGCGCCAACAGGACGCGCATGTTGACCAGATCATTGAGCGCGCCCAGTTCGTCCTGCACCCCCTCCAGCGCCTCAATGTAGCGCGCGTGCTGTCGCCGCTGTTTCCTGGCGTCGAATAGACCCCCGAAAAATTCGGCAGCGTAGCGCAGCTTCTTCGCCTTCTTGCGCACTTCGTGACGGTGCGCGTCATCCAGCTTCGCCAGATGCCGTGCATGCTTCATCTGCCAACGATGGAAATGCTGCAAGCGGCCTGCGGCGAACGCCTCAGCTGGCTCCTCGCGTAACCTGCAACCCTCAACATCCGGCTCGCCAATGCCAAGCGTCAGCCATTCCACGATGTCGATCATTAAGCCCCGCGCCCGATCGGATTCCAGCCCATCGATCACCTTCGCATGGATCACCGAGCGAACAGCAGCTAGTTGCTCGTGCAGTTCGCCCGGCTTCATCCGTTCGATCAGCACATCCAGATCACGCGCCTCTCCCAGCAGCTGTGCCAGCCAGCGAAGCTCATCCTGAAATCGGGTCACGTCTTGCGCCGCCAGCATTGACCTGAACAGCGTCAGCGCCGAACGCAGCCGCCGCACGGCTACGCGCGCCTGATGCACAGCCTGTGGATCATAATGGTCGAGCAGCAAATCTTCGTTCAGCCGGTATTGCCGCACACAGTTACGAATAATCGCCGCGAACGCCGCCTGCGCACTGATACCAGGCTTCAGCGCCAGTCTTTCCGCCTTGAAACAGGCGGGCGCGGGAGCCAGCAGCCGATAACCTCGTTCAGACTTTGCCGCGACGCCCAGCCGCACCGGCACTGCCGCCTCTATCCGCCTTGCGAGCGCAAAGAGGGCGGCGGGCGCTCCTGCCTTCAGCTCCAGTTCGATTTCACAGATGGGCGACTGCCGCTCACTCGCGCGGACCCATCCCCTGTCGAGCACCAATTCGATCTCCGCGGTACCCTCGGCAATCAGCCATGTGCGCCGCTCGACCTCGACATTGAACGCGGGCTCGATCATCTCCGCTGCATCACCCAGAACGCCCGCAATGGGCGTGCGGCTGTCGATCACCGGCTCGTCCTGCCTGACCGGCATTTCCCATTCCGCCCGTGAGAACAGCGCTCCGCCCCGATCTTCACTACCGGCCTTGACGGTCTGGACGCGCTCCTCCCCTGATCTGCGGATGCGCAGCGTATATCCTCGCGCATCCAACTGCCTGTCGGGCGTATCGAAATAGACGGCCTGAAGTTGCGCCCGGCCTCCCTCAGCGGGCACCAGCGCCAATTGCTCAAAGGCCTCCGCCGCCTGCGGCGACAGCTCCAGTTTCAGCTCGACTTCCTGCTTCACCGCCTGCCTCCGCTTCAGGCCAACCCCTAACACGGCGCAGGAAAAGGCGCGAATCACAGATGGCAAAACGGCCGATCCGCGCGAAGCAGATCGGCCGCCAAGCCTCATCAGAGAAAGTTAAATCAGAGCGCGACGGTCAGCGAAGCCGCGAAGGTCGTGCCGATCTTATAGCGATTGTAGAATACCTTGTTGCCGCCCAGTTCCTGGAACTCCTGGAACTTGCGCCCCGTGATGTTACGCGCCTCGAACTTGAACTCGCTCTTCACCCCGCCCGGCAACGTCACGCCCTGCCGCGCCACGAAGTCCAGCGTCAGGCCCGGCTTTTCCTTGATGTCGGGCTGAAGGTTGGGACCACGGCTAGTGACGCGAGGGCTGGCATAGGTCAGCAGCAGCGTCTGCTGCGACAGCTTGTCGGTGTCTTCAAGACCAAGCTGCAGGTTGACCAGATGATCCGACTGGCCGGTCAGCGGCACCCCATCCTGGAAATAGTCGGACGCGGCGGGCAGCGGGCCAGCGGTATAGCTGTAGGGAATGGTCGTATCCCCTTCGCTCACCTTCAGCTTCGACTGCGTGTAGGTATAGTTGCCGATCAACACGATCCGACGGGTCTGAAAGAACGGGCTGCTCATATTATCGAGCGGCAGATATTTCTGCGCCTCGAACTCAACACCATAAAGCGTGGCTTCGGGCGCATTGGCGAAGCTGGTGGTTACGTCATATTTGTCGTTGATCGTCGTGTAGGTTTCGATCGGATTGTCGATCTTCTTCCAGAACGCGGCTGCCGTTAGCCGCTCGTCCCGGCCCATATACCATTCCGCGCGCAGGTCTGCGTTCCACAACTCGCTATCCTGCAGGAAGGGATTGCCGCGATAGAAGCGGTTGGAATCGGTATCGATATAGGGCTGGGCGATCAACTCGCGGAACTGCGGGCGTGCAATCGTCTTGGAACCGCTCATGCGGAACTGCAAACCCTTCGCCGCTTCGAAGGTGATGGTCGCGGCAGGCAGCCAATATTCCTTGTTGATGCCGTTCACCGGCTCAACGCCCGTATTATAGACGTCCACGCCGGTCACCGACTGGCGGCCCTTCTCATAGCGCACGCCCGCGTCCACGGTCACGCCCGCGAGAGGCTGCACCTTCAGCTGCGCATATCCGGCATGCGTGCGCAGCGCCGCATCATAGACCGGATAGTTGCCCGAAAAGTCCAGCAGCGACATGTCGAACAACTGGATCGACGCATCCGACAGCAGATAATCGGGCCGCAGCTGCTGCACGGCGATCGGCAGGTTGGTCGCGTCGAAATGCAGCTCATAGCGCGAAGACGTGCGCTTCGTATCGCTGAACGCATAGCCCACCGTCGCGGTCAGATCGGGCGAGAATTTGTAGCTCAAATCCCAACCCGCCGACCACAGGTCTTCGTTAAGGTCGCTGAAGGTGATCGACGCATCGCCCCGCTGGCGGTTCAGCGCGTTGACGAAACGGTCGCCGACCGGATCAACCGCCAGATCGCGATTAGTCCGCACATATTCAAACTCGCGCTCATAGGGTGCTTCCCGCTGCGAATTGGCATAGCCGCCGCGCAGGTCAAGGCTCAGGCTCTCCATCAGCTTGAACTCACCCACCATCTGAGTGTCGATCAGCTGCCGCTCATACCAGGCGGTATTCTGCTTCATATAATCCGCGCCCGCGATCGCGCCGTCATTCTGCCCCAGCGTCAGGGCACCGCGCTTCAGCGTGTCGCGAATATAGACGTTGGTCCAGCGGATCTTCTGATCGCCCAGTTCCAGGCCCAGCCCGAACAGGCTGTTGAACGTCACCTCATTATCCGTCGACACCTGAACGCCGTTCTTGCCCGGCGCCTGCTCCAGATTGATCGACGCCTGCTGCAGCGAGGAGCGTGTCCGCCACTTGTTGCTGTAGGATGCGGTGAACAGCACGCCCAACCGCCCATCACTACCCACATCCATCGCCGTTCCGGCGTTCAGCGAACCCGAAAAGTTGAACGGCAGGCTGTTGGTCCGCTGGAGCACCGAAGTCTTCGCATTCAGGAACTGCATCGAAATCGCCTGCAGGTCACCGCGCGTCATGTTGGAGAAGGGCACCCCGCTACCAAACGCCTGCGCCAGCAGTGGCGGAACGTCGCGCGACCCATCGTCAAAGCCGGTCCAGTCCGACTTCGACCCATAATAGGTGTAGCCCATGTTGCCCGACGTTTCGGTATTGGCCGAACTTCCAATTCCCAGCTCAAGATAGCTTTCAACCGGGATAGCCTTGGTCGTCAGGTTGATGACGCCGCCGCCAAACTCGCCAGGGAAGTTGGCCGAATAGCTTTTCTGCACCATCGTGGACGCGATCACGCTGGTCGGGAAGATGTCGAGCGGCACAACGCGCTTGAGCGGTTCCGGACTCGGCAAAGGCGATCCGTTGAGCAACGCCAGCGAATAGCGGTCGCCAAGGCCACGCACATAGACATATCCGCCCGATACGACCGAAAGGCCCGTCACGCGCTGGAGGGACCCGGCGATGTCGCCTTCGCCCGTGCGCTTGATGTCGGCGGCCGACAGGACAGTCACCACCTGCGGCGCTGCCTGCGACACATTGCTGGTGCGGCGGCCAGTCACGATGATGTCCGATCCGGGAACGGAAACGTCGACATTGCCGGTCTGCGCATCGGCCTCTTCGGATGCACTCGGCACGCCTGACGTCGGCGCGCTATCGGTCGTGGTCTGCGCCATCACCGCCGGAGCGGAAAGGGCGGTCGAAATCAGGAGCATGCGCGCCAGGCTGAGCGGCTTCGACATGGCTAGGAGTCCCCCTTGGGAAAATTCTTTGTAAAGAGGGCGGGGAAGCGGCTGATGCACGCTCCCCCGCCCCTGTTCAGGTGAGGTAGATCAGGTCGTCGGGATGGCGGTGCAGCTCGCGCTGCTGCTGCCGAAGCTCGCCGTAACCGAGTTACAGGTCCAGCCCGCATACCAGGTGTCGTTGCTGTCCTTCACCGCGCCGATATAGTTGGTGGTGGTGAAGTTGCTGTCGATCGTCTTGGGGTCGATCGCAGTGCGGGCCGTTTCCGTCGCGCCGTTGATGAACAAGCTGGTCAGCGACGGCGTATAGGCAAAGCTGCTGTTCGGATCGGTCGAGAAGATCGACTGGACCGTCGCGGCATCGACGCCGCCGGTGCCCTTGAACGGGGTAGCGTTGCACTGCATCACTACCGACAGGTAACGCGGCTTCCCCGCATCCTGCAGCGCCGCGTCGGCGTCACGAACCGTTGCCGCGCTGTTGATGCGCAGGCAGCTCTGGTCAGGGCTGACGATGATGCCGTTCACCATGGCAAGGTCGGCACCGCCGCGCAGCATCATGGTCGCGCCATCATCGCCGGTGTTCGACCGCTGGATGTGCGTGAAGTTCGCTACCTTCAGATATTGGCGAGGCAGCGCGTCTTCGGAGAAGCTCGTGCCCGTCGTCGAACCGTTCGAGTCCGTCTCGGTGAAGGTATCGCCGATATTGTTGTTCGCACGCTGCACGGAGATAACGAACTGCGCCGTGCCGCGGAAGCCGACATCCGTGTCCAGATTGTCGTCTTCATTGCCGGTCAGCACCAGATATTTCATGTGGGTCGAACCACCGAAAGCCTCGATGCCGTCGTCCGAGCTGTTGTGGACCTGGATATGGTCAAGCTGCGTGCCGGTGCCGACGCCCGAAGGAGTCAGACCCTGCAATTCCTTGCCATTCGCCAGCACGAAGCCGGAATAACGAATCTGGACATAGCTCATCCGGCCCGAATTGTCGGCGTCATTGTCGCCGCCATAGAGCGCGCCGGTCGTGCCTTCGGTGTCGCGCTGACACGCGGTGGTGCCCGGAGCCGCATTGGGCGCCTGATCGCAGTCGGTGATCTTGGCGCGGCCGAGCAACACGATGCCACCCCACTGGCCCGACGACTGATCGGTCGCCGACCCGGTGACATTCTCGCGGCTGGTGAAGACGATGGGCTGTGCCGCCGTGCCGACAGCATTGATCTTGTTGCCGCGATTGACGGCCAAGAATGCGCTGCCAGTGCCAGCGAACACCACAACGCCCGGATCGATCGTCAGCGTGACGTTGCTCCCGGTGCTCGCAGCGCCCTGATCGGTGCCGACATCAACGCGGCCGGGCAGCGAATAGATGACGCCCGCCGTCTTGGCGATCGCGGTCGAGCTGTTGAAACGCGCGGGGAAGCCGCAATTGCGCCATGCATTGGTGCCGTCGCTGATGGTGCCAAGGTTGGTCAGCTGGTCCGCACCCGAGATAGTCGGACAGTCGGCCGCAGCGGTCACATTGCCCGGCGTAGGAGTGGGCGTCGGCGTCGGACTCGGCGAAGGCGTCGGCGCGGGCAGGACGATCGTCCCCTCGCCCGGCGAAGCGATATCGTCCGCGCCGCAAGCGCTCAGAGCAGCGCAGGCGCAACCCGCCATCAGGATGGTAGTGATACGATTAGTCTTGACCATGTCGTCTCCGCTCCGGCGATGCCGGTTTGTGTTAAGATGCGGAGCGAAGGGGATTCACGAATCGGACAACGCCCCCTGCCGCCCTCAGTCGCCGCAGCTAGGCGCGCCAGATGACAGAGACATTTTGCTTCCGTGACGGCAGAGTGACTTTAAAATGACAGTTCAGAGACTCTTGTTTCACTTTGATGATTGCGAAAGCCGTCCACGCAAAAAGAAAGGCGCCGTCCCAACGGACGACGCCCCACTGTTCAATGACTTAACGCGCGGAAGTCAGCGCATGGCGTAGCTCGCTTCGAGGCGGCCGAGCGCGCGGCGGGCAACATCCCGCGACGATGCTTCTTCGCCATTCGCGAGCAGCAACGTCGATTCCGGTGCGAAGCGGGCGGCGCCATAAGCTTCTCGCGCATCCCTCATCCGCCCCAGGCCCGCATAAGCGTTGCCGAGGTTGATCAACCGAGCCGGATCGTTCGCCCCGTCCGGCCACATAGGCGCAAGGCGGCGGGCGGCTCTTTCATAATCCTTCGCCACCAAGGCCGGAGCGGCCAATTGCCCATCGGGAACACCGACCACAACCACTTCATCGGATGCAGCCACGGCCGCGCCTGACATGCCCCCCGCCAGCATCAGCCCGACGATCGCCGCTACCTTCATCATCCAATTTCTCCCGAAAAAACTTTCTATAATAGCCGGGATTATTTCATCTTGATGACATCTAAACAAGCAGCGAACTGCACCCAAAAAAGGATTTTTATTCCCTATAATTCAATATGTTATAAATTTTTCTTCTAACTGTCATAAAACTGTAATTGAACCGTCTTGGTTCATGACATCCGATTCGCAGCTACAGATTCAGCCTGCCAACCCATAGCCAGCGCCACCCGCCACGCAGGACGGCCGCCAAAATCACTTAAATGAAGGAAGGTCCGGAGGATTCTGTTGCCCGGCTCCTCCGGAAGCCGCTGAATTCCCTTCTGTTGCCCGGTGGGTTCAACCGCGTTCTTTTTGGGTAATGTCAGGCCGTGAGGCCATCAATTACGCAGCAAGAGCAAGAGCCTCGTTATCGTTGGCACTTACGTGTTTTGAACATTTTTACGGCTTACTCAGGCCGGGTGAAGACATCGCCTTTCAACACACGTCGATCCTAGTTCGGCCCCGTCAGACACCCCGTACAAGCCGGGATATGTGGTGGAGCCGCCGGGTACTGCCCCCGGGTCCGCTGCGCCTATTACACGACACGATTTATCACCATAGCCGGGCGAACCCGGCAAAACCCATATGGGGCAGCGCTCCCCATTTATCAACCTTTTCGGTCAGGCCGGGACCAGATGAACGGCCTTGGGCTTGGCGACCGGCAGTCCGCTCGCCTTCGCCTGCGCCATCAGCTCCTGCTTGCGCGCCATCATCCTGTCACGCAGCACGACCAGATCCACATCCGTCTTGCGGCACTGGGCGAACATGCCGTCAGACTGCCTTTCCTCTTCCTTCACATGATGCTTGATCTCTTCGGACAGCACCTTGACCTTGGCATCGTAGAAATCATCGTCCGGCGATCCGGCCTCGATATCATTCACCAGCACCTTCGCGCCGTCATGCTCGACATAGGCTTCATCAAGCGTGTCGTCCTCAATCTTGCCACGAAAGGCGGGGTAGAAAATCTCCTCCTCGATCGTGGTATGAATCTTCAGCTCGGTGCAGATCTGATGCGCGATTTCCTGCTTCCGGTTTGCGGCCCTCGCCTTTTCAAACTGCTCGAACAGGTCCTCGACCTTGCGGTGATCAGCTTTCAACAGAGCGATCGCATCGGTAAACTCAGCTTTGGCCATTTCCGTCCTCCTCACGAAACATATCGTAAAGAAGCGGCTGACAAGCCTCCGGGTTCCGTCCTGCTATCATTGATCGCCCGCCCGCGCGCCGATTCCGATTGGCCCGGCGCGCTTCGCTGTTTATAGCCATGATCCCATGATCCTCGTCATCGACAATTATGACAGCTTCACCTGGAACCTGGTCCACTACCTCATGGAACTGGGCGCAGAGGTGGAGGTCGTCCGCAACGACGCCATTTCGGCAGGCCAGGCCCTCTCCAGCGGCGCCAGCGCCTTCCTGCTTTCGCCCGGTCCCTGCACGCCCAATGAGGCAGGCGTCAGCCTTGAACTCGTAGCGGCCGCCGCCGACGCGGGCGCACCCCTGCTGGGCGTATGCCTCGGCCATCAAGCGATCGGTCAGCATTTCGGCGGGCAAGTCGTGCGCGGCGGCCTGATGCATGGCAAGACCTCCCCAGTCACCCATGACGGCACGGGCCTTTTCGCCGACATTCCTTCCCCCTTCACCGCGACCCGCTATCATTCGCTCATCGTGGATGACATTCCACAAAGCCTCGTCGTGAATGCGACCAGCGAGGACGGATCGGTCATGGCCTTCCGCCACCAGAGCCTTCCGATCCACTCGGTCCAGTTCCATCCGGAAAGCATCGCGACCGAATATGGGCATGAGATGCTGGCGAACTTCATGCGGATCGCCGGGATTCCGGTAACGGAACGCGCGGCCGCCTGATTTCGGTTTCGCGGCGGGCGAACGAAGCACAGGGCTTCGCCGTGCCATGTGCGAAAGACTTTCCCGCACCCTCCCCTCGACTCCGGCGCGGCGTCGTGATTAAGGCAAAGGCGATGACCCGCCTGCCCGATCCCGCAGCGCCATTGAGCGCAACCGAGGCCGCCGCCGCCTTCGACCTGTTGTTCGACGGCAACCTGCCAGAGGCAGAGATCGCCGCCTTCCTAGTCACCATGGCCCAACGCGGCGAGTCCGCGACGGAGATCGCCGCCGCCGCCCGCGCCATGCGCGCGCGCATGATCCCCATCGCCGCCCCCGCAGGCGCAATCGACGTCTGCGGCACGGGCGGAGACGGCCACCACACGCTCAACGTCTCGACCGCCGTCAGTCTTGTGGTAGCCGCCGCCGGAGTGCCCGTCGCCAAGCATGGCAACCGCGCCGCGTCATCCAAGGCCGGGGCCGCCGACACGCTCGAAGCGCTCGGCCTCGATCTTGATCGCGTCGCCGATACGGCGGAGGCAACGCTGGCCGATCTCGGCATCTGCTTCCTCTTCGCGCAGAAGCATCACCCCGCGCTCAAACGCTTCGGCCCGATCCGCAAGGCCATCGGCCAGCGCACCATCTTCAACCTGATGGGTCCGCTCGCCAATCCGGCCGGTGTGCGCCGTCAACTCGTTGGCATCGCCCGCCCCGCCTATGTTCCCATCTATGCCGAGGCACTGGCAGAACTTGGTGTCGATCGCGCCATGATCGTCTCCGGGGATGAAGGTCTCGACGAACTGTCCCTCGCGGGCGGCAACGACGTCGCCGAAGTCACCGCACAGGGCATCGTCGCCATGCGCCGCCTCACCCCGGCCGACGCCGGACTACCGACGCACTCGGTTGAGGCGATACGCGGCGGCGACCCCGCTCATAACGCCGCCGCCCTACGCGCCCTCCTTCAGGGCGAGCCGGGCGCCTATCGCGACGCCGTACTGCTAAATGCCGCCGCTGCCCTTGTCGTAGCGGACGCCGTCGCCGATCTGCGCGAAGGTGTCGAGGAAGCTGCTGAAACCATCGACCGCGGGCTTGCTAACGCGCTGCTCAATTGCTGGATTGCCTATAAATGACGAACAAGCTGATCGAAATCTGCGACACGAAGCGTGAGGAAGTGGCCCGCCGCAAGGCCGCCATTACCGTCTCGACGCTCCACGCCCGCGCCGCCGAGCAGACACCCCCGCGCGGCTTCCGCCAGGCACTGGACAGCGCCGCTCGCTCGGGCTTCGGGCTCATCGCGGAGATCAAGAAGGCCAGCCCCTCCAAGGGCCTGATCCGCGAGAATTTCGACCCGCCCGCCCATGCGCAGGCCTATGCAGCCGCTGGCGCCGCCTGTCTCTCGGTCCTCACGGACGAACCCTATTTTCAAGGCCATGACGATTATCTCATGGCCGCCCGTTCCGCCTGCGCGTTGCCAGTCCTGCGCAAGGATTTCATGGTCGATCCCTGGCAGGTCCTGGAAAGCCGCTCGCTCGGAGCCGATGCCATCCTCATCATCGCCGCCGCGCTGGACGACAATCAGATGGCGGAAATAGAGGATGCCGCGCTTGGCCTTGGCATGGATGCCCTCGTCGAAGTCCATGATGCCCATGAACTGGAACGTGCGCTCAAGCTCCGCTCGCGCCTCATCGGCGTCAACAACCGCGACCTGCGAGACTTCAGCGTTGACTTCGCCCGCACCTATGAACTGGTCGGCCAAGCTCCGGAAGGCTGCACCTTCGTCACCGAAAGCGGCCTTGGTAGCCATGCCGACCTGATCGCCATGTCCGAACATGGCGTACGATGCTTCCTGGTAGGCGAAAGCCTGATGCGCCAACCCGATGTCGAAGCCGCCACCCGCGCGCTACTGACCGGCGAATGAGCAAGCTGACCCATCTTGATGAGGATGGATCGGCCCATATGGTCGATGTTTCCGCCAAGGCCGTGACCGCCCGTGAAGCCATCGCCACCGGCCACATCGCCATGAGCGCTGAAGCTGCGACCGCCATCGCCCAGGGACTGGTAAAGAAAGGCGATGTCCTCGCGGTAGCGCGCGTGGCAGGCATCATGGCGGCAAAGCGGACCGCCGACCTCATCCCCCTCTGTCATCCCATCGCCCTGACCTCTGTCACGATCGACTTCGATCTGGAAACAGAAGGCGTCACCGTCACGGCTACCGCCAGAAGCGCGGGTCAAACTGGCGTTGAGATGGAGGCACTTACCGCCACCTCTGCGGCGCTGCTGACCATCTATGACATGGCAAAGGCGCTCGATAAGGGCATGATCATCGGCAATGTCCGGTTGCTCGCAAAGTCGGGTGGCAAGTCGGGCGACTGGCGCGCCGAATGAGCCTGCTCCCGGTCGCGGAGGCTCAGGCCCGCCTGCTTGTGCTGGGCCGCCGCTTGCCGGAAGAGGACGCCCCGGTTTCCAACTGTGCAGGCCGATGGCTCGCACGCGACATCTTTGCCCTCCGCGATCAACCTTGGGCGGATCTATCGGCGATGGATGGTTACGCCATTCGTGCGGCAGAATGGCCTGGCCCTTGGCGCCTAACCGCTGAAAGCACGGCGGGCGGCTCCCTTCCCTCTGCTTTAGCTCCGGGGGAATGCTGCCGCATCTTTACCGGCGCACCACTGCCGCCCGGCGCCGATACCGTCCTGATCCAGGAAGAGGCGCAGCTGGACGGCCAGCTCGTGAATCCCCTCGGCTCTCCATTACCCACAGGACGAAATGTGCGCCCGGCGGCAAGCGACTTTGGCGCAAATCATCTATTGCTCCCTGCCGGTGCCGCATTGGATCCCGCGCAGATTGCTCTCGCCGTTCTTGGGGGCCACGGAACCCTCCCGGTCGGCGCCCGTCCGCGCGTTGCCCTGATCTCTACCGGCAATGAACTCGTTCCCCCTGGAGCGCCCACGCCCTCTGGCCGCTTGCCGTCCTCCAACGCGCCCATGCTTGCGGCCATGCTAGGCCAGGCAGGCGCGGAGGTTATCGACGTCGGCATCGCTCCCGACGATCTGGACGCAATGGTCCGATCGCTCCAAGAAGCCGCCGGGGCCGATATCATCGTCTCGACCGGAGGTGCCTCGGTCGGCGATCACGACTTGGTGAGGCCAGCTTTCCAGGCGGCAGGCGGCACTCTGGATTTCTGGAAGATTCGCATGCGACCCGGCAAGCCGCTCATGGCGGGAAAGCTGGGTGACACCCTATTCCTCGGCCTCCCCGGCAACCCCGTATCCGCCTTCGTGACCGCAACGCTGTTCCTGCTGCCGCTCGTCCGGCACATGGCCGGAGCCGCTAGCCCACTCCCGCGTACAATGATCGCGGAACTCGCGGCCCCACTTCCTGCGACAGGAGAGCGCGACGACTATCTTCGCGCCTATCTCACTGGTGCTGGTTTGGTCTCCGTTACCTCGCAGGACAGCGCCGCTACCGCAGCCCTGGCTCAAGCGGACTGCCTGATCCTTCGACCGGCCGACTCACTCCCGGCTGCCGTAGGCGACAAGGTAACCATCGTTCCGCTCTGACAATGAGAAAGGGGCCGCAAAGCGGCCCCTCCCTTGATCCAACCAAACGTAGATCAGCGCTGCTGCTTGCTGTGATCGCTCTTGTCCTTGCGGCTTTCGCCCATTTGACCCTGGCGATTTTCCTGCTGCTGCTGACGCCCGCCCTGGCTTGAGCGGTCACCACCTTGCTGGCGGCGCTGTTTGTCCTGATCGTTCTGGTTCGCCATCTTACTCTCCTATTCACCCTCTTTGGGAAGGCCGCTACTGAACGGCTGTGACGCAGGTCCGTTCCTTTCGTTACGCTTGGCGCAACCCTGCTTGACTTGCCTCCTTACGTTTCCTATGCGTTCTCCATCCGTTCCATGGAGGATAAGTCGGCATGCTGACGCCCAAGCAACAGGAATTGCTCAGCTTCATTCAAACTCGGCTCGAGGAAGGCGGGGTTTCGCCTTCGTTCGAGGAGATGAAAGAAGCGCTCGATCTGCGGTCGAAATCCGGGATTCACCGGTTGATTAATGCGCTGGAAGAACGCGGGTTCATCCGCCGCCTGCCGAACCGGGCGCGCGCGCTGGAGGTTTTGAAACTTCCTGAAGCGATGCATCGCGCACCCAAGGTTGCAGCGACACCCAAGCCGCAACTGTCGGCCAAGCCCCCGGTCGCAGCCAATGACGTTATAGACATCCCCCTTCACGGTCGGATTGCCGCAGGCGTTCCGATCGAAGCCATGGAAGGACAGAATATGCTGTCCGTTCCTGCGGCTCTATTGGGTGCCGGAGACCATTATGCTCTTGAGGTTTCGGGCGATTCGATGATCGATGCGGGCATCCTCGACGGCGACTTCGCACTGATCCAGCGCACTGAAGTCGCGCGCGAGGGGCAAATCGTGGTCGCACTGATCGAGGATAGCGAGGCGACACTGAAATATTATCATCGCCAGGGGCCTAAGGTCAGGCTCGATCCGGCCAACAATGCTTATGAGCCGCAAATCTACGATTCGCAGCAGGTGCGTATTCAAGGAAAGCTGGCTGGTCTGCTCCGGCGGTACAACTGATCGGATCGGCGGCGCGACGGTAAATAGAAAGGGCGGGCGACCCACGGATGTGCGTCGCCCGCTGTTTTCCCGGTTCGCACGGTTCCTCCATCAAGATCGATCGCCAGCCCGCCGGTATGTGCCAACAACCGGCGATCGGCTTTCAACCAGCGGGGCCGACACCATGACGGCAGGCGGCGGTCAGCGATAACGATGTCGGCGCGCGCGCAATCGCGTGCCAGGATCTCCTTGGGTACGACAACCCCGCTTCTCGTCACCAATAGCTGCCATATGCGCCCTCCTCCGGTTAGGGCCACCATGCACAGGTCCATGGAACAACGCGCCTCGGGCAAGTCTGCAAGAGCGCCCAGCGGACCTCCATAGCCTGCACTCTCTGCGATCATATCGCGGACATAATCTCCGGCCCGTTCGCGCAGAATAGCCATGCCGCCGTCCTGCCCCCGGACGGCCACATGGCGCCCATCGGCTGTCACCAGAATGTCGGGTGGCGAACTCATCATAATGATGGCCATCCCCAGCGCCACGGGGGCCAGTCCCACCCAGCGCCAAGCGCTTCGCCACAGCAGGCACCAAAGGCCGCCCAGCACGATGATCCCGAAAATTACGTTGGACACCGAAGGCGCGGTGACGATCGCCCATGGACTTGCCGCCACCCAATGCGCGATCAGCAGCAGCAGATCGAGCGCACGGCTTGTCAACCACCAGGCAGGAGCCCCGAGACCGGCAACATCCAACAGCAGGGCCAATGCCTCCAACGGCATGACGACAAAGGTCGTCAGGGGGATAGCGACGAGGTTTGCGAAAGCGCCAACCATCCCAGCCTTGTGAAAGTGGAACAACGCGATCGGCGCCAGAACCATTTCCACCGCGAAGCCTGAGAGGAGCAGGACGGCAAGGTGGCGACCCAGTCGCCGAAGCGCTGGCTCCTCACGGGATGCCGCGAACGCTCGAAAGCGGTGATGCTCGCCCAAGGCAACAATGGCGATAACAGCGGCAAAACTCATCTGGAAGCTTGGCCCCGACAACGCCTCGGGCCATGCCAGCAGGACCACCAGTGCACCGGCGGCTATCAACCGCAAGGTGATGGCTTCGCGTCCAAGCGCAAGCCCGCCCAACACCAACAGTGCCGCGACGCAGGATCGAACCGTCGGCACCTCCGCGCCCGTCAGCAAAGTATATCCCAGGCCCGCCAGCGCACCACCGGTCGCAGCGATCAGCATCAATGGCCAGTCCAATGCCGCACGTCGGCTAAGTGCCATGATCCGCATCAGCAGGAAAATGACCGCGCCGATAAGGGCGGCCCGCTGATCGAGAGCAGATGGGCAAGACCGCTGCGGCGCATCGCGTCGGCGTCCGCCTCGCTGATCGCGCCCTGATCCCCCGTCGCCAGCGCTGCGGCGATCCCCGCTCCGTCGCCATTCGCATTCTTCAATATATGCGCGAAAAGACGATTGCGCAGAGGCGGCGCCTCCGTTGATGGGCGTAGCACGACGATGGGCTTAAGCGCGCGTCCCGTTGCCCCGATACCCTGAAAATAGGCTCGACGCGAAAAATCATAGCTGCCTGGCAGGCTCGCTTCGGCAGGAGGCATCAACCGAGCGCGAAAGCGAATGATGGCGCCTTTGCCAACCCCTTCGGGTAGGTCCGCCGCTGCTATGTTCACCCGGATCAAGGAAGGCAGCGCAGACATGTCGATCGGACGGATCGACACGCGACTCATCTGCTGCGCGGGCACCGTGTCGGCTGACCTGACTTCGCCAGTCACTTCCACAAATGCGGCACGCGACAATGGGGTCGTGCCGACAATCAGGGCTTTCCCCCATATCAACAGACAACCTGACGCCGCGAGCAGACCGCCCAATATGATCGCATGGCGTATCCGGCCGCCCTCCGGCAACATCAATCCGCCACTCGCAATCGCAATCGCGCAACAGCAAAAAGACAACCAAGTCAGCTGGTTAGGTAGAAAGAACCAAGCCGCAATGCCCAATCCAAGGCCCACCGGCACCCAAAGCGCAAGTTGCTCCCGCTCAGCCTCCAATGCCTGTTCCAAGCGCGCGAAAAGCTGATGGCCGCTGCGCCTTATTATCGGGGCAACGGACGTTTGTCGTGGCTCAAAAGCCATGCTAGGGGGCGTCGCGTTCATGAATGAGCAAGGCGATGTCGAGGAATAAAGCGGTGAGTGCAACGGGTTTGAACAAGCAGGTCGTAACCCGTTTCGCGCCATCGCCCACGGGATTTCTTCACATCGGCGGCGCGCGCACCGCGTTGTTCAACTGGTTATTCGCCCGGCACCATGGCGGCAAGTTCCTGTTGCGCATTGAAGATACCGATCGCGCCCGTTCGACAGAGGAAGCTGTCGCCGCGATCTTCGACGGCCTTGACTGGCTCGGCCTTGCAGGCGACGAACCCGCCGTCTTTCAGTTTGAGCGATCGCAGCGGCACGCAGAGGTCGCTAACCAGTTGCTCGCCGCTGGCCATGCGTATCGCTGCTACGCGACCCCCGAAGAACTGGCTGAACTGCGCGAACAGCAGCGCGCCGCAAAGCAGCCGATGCGTTATGATGGCCGCTGGCGGGACCGCGATCCTTCGGAAGCTCCGGCCGATGCCCCGTTCGTCATCCGGCTCAAGGCGCCGCGCGAAGGCGAGACGGTCATCGACGATGCGGTCCAGGGCCGGGTAGTCGTGCAGAATGCGGAACTGGATGACATGATCCTGCTCCGCTCCGACGGGACGCCAACCTATATGCTCGCCGTCGTGGTCGATGATAACGACATGGGCATCACACATGTGATCCGTGGCGACGACCATCTGAACAATGCGTTTCGTCAGCTCGGCATTATTAAGGCGATGGGCTGGGAAGAGCCGGTATATGCCCATATTCCTTTGATCCACGGATCGGACGGCGCAAAGCTATCGAAGCGACACGGAGCGCTGGGTGTCGATGCCTATCGCGACGAGATGGGCATGCTGCCCGAAGCCGTGCTCAATTATCTTCTGCGTCTCGGCTGGGGCTATGGCGATGAAGAAACCATCTCACGAGATCGCGCGATCGAGCTGTTCGACATAAGCGGCGTCGGCCGATCGCCCTCCCGCTTCGACATCAAGAAGCTTGAAAATCTCAATGCATTCTACCTGCGCGAGGCGGATGACCAGCGCCTGGCGAAACTGGTGCTGCCACGCGTGGCGCAACGGCTCGGCACGACCCCGTCGGTCGAGGCGATGGCGCTTCTTGCGCAAGCCATGCCTTCGCTCAAGCCACGCGCGAAGACACTTAACGAGATTGCCGAGGGCGCCGAGTTCCTGTTCAAGGCAAGCCCGCTGGATTTTGACGACAAGGCTATTGCTCTGCTAGACGACTCGGCGCGCGAGCTGCTGGGGAAGACCGCCGACGCTCTTGATTCCGTCCCATCCTGGACGGTCGAAGCGATCGAGGAAGCGATCCGCCGCGTGGCAGAGGAAGTCGGATTGGGGCTGGGCAAAGTCGCTCAACCTCTACGCGCGGCGCTAACCGGTCGCACGGTTTCGCCGGGGATATTTGATGTCCTTTTCCTTCTTGGAAAAGACAGGAGCTTGGAGCGGCTCGCGGATGCCAGGCAGGCATCGCGCGCTGTTGGCAATTAAGGAGAACGAGATGTCGGACAATAATGCCACTTTGACAGTCGGCGGCGATACCAAGGACTATGGTATCCTGAGCGGTTCCGTCGGCCCCAAGGTTATTGACGTTCGCAAGCTCTACGCCAACACCGGCATGTTCACCTATGATCCGGGCTTCACCTCTACGGCCAGCTGCGATTCCGGCCTGACCTATATCGATGGCGACGCCGGCATCCTGCTGCATCGCGGCTACCCCATCGATCAGCTGGCAGAACAATCCAGCTTCATGGAAGTCAGCTACCTCCTGCTGAATGGCGAACTGCCTTCGAAGGCGGATCTGGAAGATTTCACTCGCACGATCACGCGCCACACCATGGTGCACGAGCAGCTCACCACCTTCTATCGCGGTTTCCGCCGCGACGCGCACCCCATGGCCATCATGTGCGGCGTGGTCGGCGCTCTGTCCGCATTCTACCATGACTCGACGGACATCAATGATCCGGAACAGCGCAAGATCGCGAGCCACCGCCTGATCGCCAAGATGCCGACAATCGCGGCCATGGCGTACAAATATTCGGTGGGACAGCCTTTCGTCTATCCCCGCAACGACCTCAGCTACACCGCCAATTTCCTGCGGATGACCTTCTCGGTCCCCGCCGAGGAATATGAGCCCGATCCGGTGATCGTGGACGCGATGGACAAGATCTTCATCCTGCATGCGGACCATGAGCAGAACGCATCGACCTCGACCGTCCGTCTCGCTGGCTCGTCGGGCGCCAACCCCTTCGCTTGCATCGCCGCTGGCATCGCCTGCCTCTGGGGTCCTGCGCATGGCGGCGCGAACGAAGCCGCGCTCAACATGCTTCGCGAGATCGGCACGGTGGACCGCATTCCGGAATATATCGCCCGCGCCAAGAACAAGGATGATCCGTTCCGCCTGATGGGCT
>CAMPIM010000051.1 GCA_946886365.1 uncultured Novosphingobium sp. | reverse complement strand
CGGGCGCGATGCTGGAATATTACAAGTCCGGTGGCCACGGCAGCAAAGGCTGGTTCGCTCAGGGCATGATCACCGCCGACGATCTGCCCGAATCCCGTCGCCGCGATGTGCGTCTCAAATATCTCGACGATGATAATATCGAGGCGGCTATCATGCTCCCCTCGCTGGAAATCGGCGCGGAATGGCTGCTGTCGAGCGACCCCGAAGCGTTGGGGGCGAACCTGACGTCCTATAATATGTGGCTGGAGGAAGATTGGGGCTTCGGCGCCGATGGCCGCTTGTTCGCGGCGCCCTGTCTGGCGCTCGAAAACCCGGAATGGGCCTGCCGCGAGCTGGACCGTGTGCTGGAACGTGGCGCAAAGCTCATTCACCTGCGCGCCGGACCGGTGCGCGGCAACCTGTCCCCCGCCGATCCGCGCTTCGATCCCTTCTGGGCGCGCGTCAACGAAGCCGGGGTGACCGTCTGCTATCATCTCTCGAACACCGGCGAGGCCGAATATTATGGCGCGCTGTGGGGCGAAAGCCACACGCGCCCGCTGCACCGCTGGACGCCGTTCATGCGCGCCACCTGCTTCGGCGACCGAGCGATCGGCGACACGCTGATGGCACTCATCACCCACAACCTGTTCGGCCGCTTCCCGAACATCAACGTGTTCGTTCTGGAATATGGTTCGGAGTGGGTGCTGCCGATGGTCCGCAAAATGGATCGGGCCGCGCGCATGTCCGGCAAGGACGACTGGCAGTTCGGCAATATCGGCGAGCGTCCACGCGAAGTATTCAAGCGCCACATCAAGGTGTCGCCCTTCCCCGAAGACGATATCGCGGGACTGGTGCAGACGCTGGGCGCGACCTGCGTGCTGGGCGGGTCCGATTGGCCCCATCCAGAAGGCGTGCATATGCCATCGGACCTGGTCGATCATCTGCCCGAACTGACGGACGAGGACCTGCGCCTCATCATGCGGGACAATACCGGCCGCGCGCTCGGTCTGGTTGCGCCCGCACCGGCGGCGGTCGCCTGAAGGATCGGCGCTGATGAGAGAAGGAACAGGGCCGCGTCTTAAGGTGGTAGAGCTGGGAAGCTGGCTCGCCGCACCGGGAGCCGCGGCCCTGCTGGCGGACCTTTCCGCCGAGGTCATCAAGGTCGAACCGGCGACGGGCGACCCCGGCCGCGATTTTCTGGGCGCGATGGGCAGCGACAAGAGCAGCCCCACCTTCTCGCTGCTCAATCGCGGCAAGGACAGCATCGTCCTGGACCTTGCAACGGCGGATGGGCGCGACACGCTGGACAGACTGCTTGCCGATGCCGACGTCTTCATCACCAATTTGCGGCCCGGTTCGCTACAACGCCTGTCGCTTTTTCCCGAAGCGGTGATGGAGCGCTTCCCCCGGCTTATCTATGCCTCCATCACCGGCCTTGGCCTGCGCGGGCCGCAGAGCGAGACGGGTGTATTTGATGTGGGCGGCTTCTGGGCGCGCAGCGGGCTCATGCACCAGATGCTGGTTCCGGGCGGGACGCCACCTGTCCCCACTGGCGGCTATGGCGACATGGCGATGGCGCTCGCCGCCTATGCCGGGATCGTTTCGGCGCTGCTTCGGCGGGAATGGACGGGCAAGGGCGGCATGGTCGAAACATCCCTGCTTCAGACCGGCGCCTATATCATGAGCGGCGATTTGGCCGTGCAGGCAGTCCATGGCGGCATGGGAGCGCAGCAACCGCGCACCGACTGTCGCACGCCCATGGTCAACAGCTATCAGGCGAGTGACGGGCGCTGGTTCTTCCTGACCGAGATCGATTCCCGGCGTGGCTTCGTTCGGCTGTGTGAGGCAATCGACCGACCCGAGCTTGCCAGCGACCCGAATTTCAAGACCGCTCGGTCGATCCGCCAGAACCGCTCGGCGTTGATACCGTTACTCGATCAGTTGTTCTCGGCAGAGCCACTGGCCCACTGGCAAGACCGTTTCGCCCGCGAAGGCGTATTGTGGCAGAAGATCGCATCGCCCGACGAGGTGCTGGCGGACCCGCAGCTCCATGAAAACGGCATGCTCAGCCCGATCGTGGATGGCGAAACCGTCGTGCAGATGGTGCCCAGCCCCTTCACCATCGACAGGCAACCTCGCATCGTCATGCGCGCGCCCCGGCTTGGGGAATGCCATTCCCGCCAACCCGCTGCCTCATCCTTGGCTGCATCGGAGTAATCGCGCATGTCACGCGGCAATTTCTTTGAGGATTTTCATGTCGGCCAGCGGTTCCAGCATCCGCTGCCCCGCACCGTAACCGATGCCGATGCGAGCCTTTATGTCGCGCTCACCGGCACGCGCAACCCGCTCATGTCCTCCGCCCCACTCGCGATCAGCCTCGGGCACCGGGCGCGTCCGCTCGATGATCTGCTCGTCTTCAATCTGGTGTTCGGAAAGACGGTGACGGACATCTCGCTCAATGCCGTCGCCAATCTGGGCTATGCCGATGTGCGGTTCCTGACCCCGGCCTATGATGGCGACACGCTGGCGGCCAGTTCCATCGTGATTGGCCTGCGCGAAACAAGCGGCGGCGACAGCGGCGTCGTCTATGTCCGATCCGAAGCCGTGAACCAGAATGACCAGCCCGTTCTGACTTGGATTCGCTGGGTGCTGGTGCGGAAACGAAATGCCGGACCCGGAGACGGCACGGACGTCCGCCCCGACCTTCCCCCCTTCGTCCCTGCCGAGCGACTGACCCTATCGACAGGACATATCGATCTGAACCTCCTCAGCCGCGCAACCGGTTCGACCTCTTGCTGGGAGGATTACACGCCGGGCCAGCGGCTGGATCATGGTGCAGGCATGACGGTGGAAGAGGCCGACCATATGTCTGCCACACGCCTCTACCAAAATGATGCCAGAGTGCATTTTGACGGCATGATGATGCGCGGCACGCGGCATGGCCGTCGGCTGGTCTATGGCGGCCACGTCATGTCGATTTGCCGCGCGCTGGCGTGTGACGGGCTGGAAAATATCCTCGCAATCCTCGCCATCAACGGCGGATCGCATGTTGCACCCACCTTTGCGGGCGACACACTCTACAGCGTGACGCAGGTCATCGACGTCATGCCGCTGCCAGATCGAACCGATGTCGGCGTGCTGCGGCTCCGGCTGATCGGGCTGCGCGACCTGCCGCCTTCCGATTTCGAATGGGACGGAGACGCCGCAACACTGCGCAATCATCCCAATGTCGTCCTCGATCTCGATCACAGCGTCCTGCTGCCCCGTCGGCCAGCATGACGCCCCAACTCCCCGACCATAAAGGCTAGTCCATGTCCAAAGCCCTTCATCCCGACCAGGCCCTGTTCAACGGCGAAAAGTCATTCCCGACGATCGCCAGTTGCGAACATTTCGCGGGAAGCGAAAAGCTGATCGCCAAGGCTTTCCAGCTTCAGGAACAGCATGGTCCGATCTTCGACATCACCTGCGACTGTGAAGATGGCGCGGCGACCGGCACTGAAACCGAACATGCCAAGATGGTCGCCTCCATGATCGCGTCGCCGGAAAATCGCTATCATCAGGCGGGCATCCGCATCCATGATCCCTCCCACGACCATTGGCGTGCCGATGTCGATATCATCCTGTCAGGCGCAGGCAACGAAGTCGCCTATATCACCGTGCCCAAAGCCACGTCCGCAGGCCAGTTGGCCGGAGTCATCGACTATATCCGCCAGGGTTGCGCCAGCCGGGGGATCCAGCGGACCATCCCGATCCACGCCCTCATCGAAACGCATGGCGCATTGGCGGATGTCAGGGCGATCGCGGCGCTACCATGGATGCAGGTGCTGGACTTCGGCCTCATGGACTTCGTCAGCGCGCATAATGGCGCAATCCCGGCGTCGGCCATGCGGTCACCGGGCCAGTTCGAACATCGCCTGCTCGCACGCGCCAAGGCGGAAGTGACCGCTGCCGCCCTGGGAGCCGGTCTGATACCGGCCCATAATGTCTGCCTGGACTTGAAGGACGTCGATCGCATCCACGCCGACGCACGCCGCGCGCGTGACGATTTCGGATTCCAGCGCATGTGGAGCATCTATCCCGCGCAAATCCTGCCCATCGTCGAAGCCATGCGCCCCGACCATTCGGAAATCGAGGACGCAGCTGCCATCCTGATTGCGGCGCAGCAGGCCGATTGGGGGCCGATCCAATATCAGGGCGAACTGCACGACCGCGCGACCTATCGCTATTTCTGGAGCGCCCTTCAGCGCGCCAAAGTCACCGGCGCGGCCATCCCCGGCCCTGCTCTGTCCGCATTTTTCAGCTGAGATCGATCATGGCGACACAATCACCGATGGATGCAGCGCACATCCCCTCCGAAGTGAAGCAGGCCGTTCGCACGCTGATCGGCTGGGCTGGGGACGATCCGGAACGGGAGGGTCTGGTCGATACGCCCGCACGCGTTGCGAAAGCGTGGCGCGAATATTTCGGCGGCTATCATGAAGACCCGTCGCATCATCTGACGCGGACCTTCGACGAAGTAGGCGGCTATGACGAGATCGTGCTGTTGCGCGACATCCCGTTTCAGTCGCACTGTGAACATCATATGGCGCCCATCATCGGCACCGCTCATATCGCCTATCTGCCCCGCAACCGCGTCGTGGGCATCTCCAAACTTGCCCGCGTTCTGCATGGCTTTGCCAAACGCCTTCAGGTGCAGGAGAGGCTGACGGCAGAAATTGCCGATTGCATCTGGGAAAACCTCAAGCCGCTGGGCGTGGCGGTGGTCATTCAGGCGAGCCATGCCTGCATGACGGCGCGTGGCGTCAACACGCCCGGCGTCCAGATGACGACCAGCCGCATGATGGGTGTGTTCCGCGACGATGAAAAGGCCCGGCGTGAGATCATGGCCCTGATCGGACTGTAACATGCAATTGAAAGGATGCGACGATGCGTTTTGAAAAGATCGACGCCGCGCACGCGGTAACACAGCTGTCAGGATGGACGGTGAAGCGGGATGGGACGGCGATCGGCAAGAGTTTCATTTTTGACGATTTCGCACGCGCGCTCTGTTTCATGACATGCGTGGGTGTGCAGGCGGAAAAACTGGATCACCATCCTGAATGGAGCAATGTTTACAACCGGGTAGAGGTGGAACTAACCACTCACGACGCCGGTGCCGTGACCACCCTGGACCTCGCCCTTGCCCGCTTCATGGATGATGTCCGCTGAGCTTCCATGATATTGACTGCGCAATGATGGCAGGTGCTGGCGTGTGGCAGCGCTCTCGTGTAGCAAAGCCGCAATACGGCATTCTGGGACTATTGGTGGGATGAAGAACAAAACGAAAGAGACGGCGGCAGCACGGCCCTTGCAGCGCAGAGTTAGAGCGCCCAAGACCGGCAATGGTGAGCGCCGTTTCGAAGACATCGTCCTGATCGCGGGTGAACTCTTTTCCGAACGCGGGTTCAATGGGACAAGTCTTAACGATATCGCCGACGCGGTCGGTGTGTTGAAGGGCAGCCTCTACCACTATATATCCTCGAAGGAGGATTTGCTCTACGAGGTTATCAAGGTCGGCAGCGAAGGACTGGCCGAAAATATGCGGCTCTGCGATCATTTCGCGTCCAGTCCCGCCGAACAGCTTATCGCCTTCTGCTACGGCCACATCTTGCTCAATGCCGTTCCCGATCGCATTCACCGTGGCATCGTCATCATTCAGGATGCCAAACATCTGGCGCCCGATAAGCGTGAGCAGATATTTGCTGAACGCGATGCTTATCAAGCCTATCTGCGATCAATCATCAGCCGGGGCATGGCGGCGAACATTTTCGATGCAGGAATTGATCAGCGGATGTCCAGCTTCACCATATTGGGCGTGATCACGTCCTATATCCGCTGGTACAAGCCTGGTGGCCCGATTACTCCGCATGATCTTGCACGGGACAGTGCCGCTTTCGTGATCGCGTCGCTACAGCCCCAATCGCCTGGTCAGGACCGCTTCGCGTTGGTCGATCGGGTCATCGCCCAGATTCAGGCACTACAGGAAGAAGCGGGCGCGGCTTCCTAGGGCGTAAACTCAGCGCCGTCTCCGGATCGCAACAGGCTACACAGCCGCCCCAGATCCCAGGATCACGGTAGCCTGATGCGACAATGACCCACCATTGCCGTGGCAGAGCGCAACGTCGGCTTTGTCGAGCTGACGCGCGCCGCATTCGCGCCGAATCTGCTGCGTGGCCTCGATCAGGGTGAATATGCCGTACATGCCAGGGTGAACGCAGGACAAGCCGCCGCCGTTGGTGTTCACAGGCAGGACGCCGCCGGGGGCCAACGCTCCTTTTTCGACAAATCGCCCGCCTTCGCCCTTTGGGCAAAAGCCCAGATCTTCCAGAAACAGGATCGGGTTGATGGTGAAGGCATCATATAGCTGCACCATGTCGACATCATCCGGGCCGAGACGGGCCTGCATATAGGCGCGTTTGCCGGAGTCGACCGCGCCTGTGACAGTCAGATCGGGCATGGACGATATTTCGCGATGGGTCGTGGCTGACCCGGTGCCCAGAACATAGACAGGCGGCCGTGGCATCGACCTGGCCCGCTCCGCTCGCGTCATCACAATGGCCCCTGCCCCGTCAGTCACCAGGCAGCAGTCGCTGACAGTCAGCGGATCGGAAATCATGCGCGATGACAGGCAATCGTCAACAGTCAAGGGATCCCGCATGAACGCGTCCGGGTTAAGCGCAGCCCAACTCCGTGCCGCGACTGCGACCTCCGCCAGTTGCGACCGCGTGGTCCCATAGACGTGCATGTGCCGCGATGCAGCCAGCGCGTATGCGCTCACCGGCACGAGCGGGCGGTAGCGCGTCTCCAGATCGTTTGTCGTTGCAGTTGCGCCAACCAATTTGCCGGACGCGCTGCGCTGGTTGCTGCCATATGCGATGAGGGCGACGTCACATAAGCCTGCATTCAGAGCCATGGCCGCCATTTCGACGTGGGTGAGGAAGGCCGATCCTCCGGTGCGGTTATTGTCGCTAATGACGGGATCGATCCCCAGATATTCGGCCACCGAGAGCCCCGAAAGAAAGTCCTGGGGCAAGCAGACGAACAGCGCATCGACGTCCCGCGGACGAAGATCAGCGTCGGCCAGAGCCAAAAGCGCCGCTTTCGCGGCCAGATCGATCGCGCCATAGCCCGGCGCGATGCCAAGACCGAATGTCGCCGCGCCGACGATTGCGGCCTTCGCTCGAAGCGACGCTTCGGCCATCAGTCTTGTTGCTCAGGCCGAAAGACCAGCAGTGGTTTGTCGGCCTCAACGATGATCTCAGCGCGAACAACCATGTCGATCTGGACATCATGCGGATCGATGCCGTCAATGCGTGACATCATGCGCGGCCCTTCCGACAGGGTCACCAACGCAATATTATAGGGCTCTTCCGGCGGACGGGGCCGAATGATGGTCGTCGCGTAGACCACCCCAATTCCGCTCGCCTCTACCCATATCAGGTCCTGATCGCCCGAACCGGGTTCAGCCACACGCGGATAGAATATACAAGCGCCACTTCCCCGCGCCTGCTGGATCATGAATCGACCCTGCCTTAAATAGGCATCGAACCTTTCCTGTGGACTCAGAGCCTGTTCTTTCATCCTAGGCACGCAGAAAGATCGAGGTGAGTTGTGCCGAAGGAACACCTCACCTCGATGGCGATCCGTTACTCGGCGGCTTGAGCCGTCAGGTTCCTGATCATTTCCGCGCGCTGAGCGGCCATGGTTTCCGTCTTGGATTGGCCGCCTTCCATCACAATATCCGACCGGCGCTTCCACTCTTCAAAATCGAGATCAAAGGCGCCGCGGATTTCGAGCGCGTCGCGCGCTTCCTCGACCGAAAGATGCAGATAATCCTCGATCTTCTTAAGGAAGTACGTCCCGGACTGCTTACCGATTTCGACCCCTCTGTTCATCGATTCCCAGAACCAGGGGAAACCTTCTGCATAATGAATCGATGAACGGAAGAAGAATGGGAAGAACAGGAACATGTTGCTGAGCGTCAATTGATGCGCCAGTTCCGGCTTGAAATATTTATGAAAGCTGCCGAAGTGGATGAAATTGGGTATACCCTCGGCGATGTAATCAAAGCCCGCCCCAGTCAAAACATGCATGAAATCATGGATTTCCACCTTCCGGCGACGGAAATATTCATAATGGTTCCTGATAGGCATCGCCATGCTCGACATGGTATTGTCATAACCATATTTATCGAAATGAGCCCATACGACGTTTCCCAATGAACCTTTTGGACAGTTCTCCAGATCCTTCTTTAGCCAACGCGACATGTAGCGCTCTTCGAGAAACTGGTCTAGTTCTGGCCAATCCTTCCGAGCCTCTTCGAACAATTGATTGATATATTCATGATCCTGCGCCTGCTCCAGCGCAACATTCAGCTCAGGCTGACCGAACGTCACCGGCATATCGGGGCCATTGCGCCGTAGCGACTGCGTGACGGTCCACTCTCGAATCCGATAGTCATTCAGATAAGGCGACGTGCTGGTCAGCTCACTGCTGATGGATTCAGGCCGCTTATACCCGTCATTCATATAGGTTTCGTATGTTTTCCAATCCATCGACCGGTCTTCCATGGCATATTCCTCTGCTATCCATCGTGCTGACGCATGCCAGCAAGCCGTTTCAGGATAGGTGAAGCAAGCGCGATGTCTAATTCCGAGTAGATAAGGCCCCCATGCCAATTCGGCATAGATAGATCATTTACGTCAGCAAAAAATTAGGCTACCGACCGTTTGGATTGTTTACGAATGGAGGGATGGGGCAGCCGGGTCAGAACCATTAAAAGCCGGTATTGCGGCTCGTGCGAGCGATCGGGGCTACCCGTCTACGCTCGTTTTCGGACCACGAATACACGACCGCCCCTGACCCGGCTGTCCGAGTTCAAGTTCCGATCGCCGCTGTTGGGAAACGGCATCGGACCTCAACGCAGTCAAGCCTTGCTACGATTGATTTAAAGTGAGAATATATGAGCAGGAAAGTCTACAGCCGGGACCAACTTATCCGGAGTCTCTCGCCGGAAACTATCGCAGTCATCGGCGTCTCGACTAATCCGTCATCCTTCGGCGCGCGGACCATCGCAAGGCTCGCACATTTTCAGGGCGAACTGTTCCAGATCAATCCTCGTTATGAGGAGATAGCGGGGCGCGCCTGCTACCCTTCCATCAGCGCCCTGCCAAAAGTGCCCGACTGCGTCGTGGTAGCGACTGGACGGGGTCAGGTTATCGACATCGTTCGTGAATGCGCAGGCGCAGGCGTCGGTGGTTGCATCATCTATGCGTCCGGCTTTGCAGAAGTCGGCACCGAACAGGGCATGGCCGAACAGGATGAACTAACCCGCATCGCCCAGGAAAGCGGCATGCGGATCATCGGTCCCAACTGCATCGGCCTAGCCAACTTCACGATCGGCGCGAACATCACCTTCTACAGCGAAACGCAGCTCAATGCGCCTGCCGCTCATTCCGTCGGCATCGTCAGCCAGTCGGGCGCACTCGGCAACGCCCTGATCCAATCCATTGAGCGCGGCACCCAGGTCAGCCACATGTTGGCATCGGGCAATAGTTGCGATGTCGATGTCGCCGATTTCGTTTCCTATCTAGTGGGCGACCCCGGCTGCCGCGCCATAGCCTGCCTTTTCGAAGGAATGAACGATCCCGGCCGCATGATCGAGGCTGCGCGGTTGGCATGGGCAGCGGACAAGCCACTCATCCTCTACAAGATTGCCGAAAGCGAACAGGGCGCCAGCGCTGCCATGTCGCATACCGGCTCGCTCGCCGGTTCGCACGCAGCATACCGCGCGGCGCTCGAACGTTACGGCGTGATCTTCGTGGACCAACTCGAAGCGTTGATGGAAACCGCTGCCTTCTTCGCGAAGATGGGTCCGGCAAAGGCAAAAGCGGCTGCAGTCATCGCCACCTCCGGCGGCGCAACCGTCATCGCTGCCGACAAGGCTGAAGCGCATGGCATAGCGCTGCTCCAGCCCGAAGCAGCGGCACAGGCGGTGCTGGATGCGAACGTCCCCGACTTCGGCTCCGCGCGCAATCCCTGCGACGTGACGGCGCAGGTCGTAAACAACCCCGCCTCGCTTGCCGCTTGTCTTAATGCACTGTTTGCCGATCCTACTTATGGCGCCGTTGTGCTAGCCAACCCTTATGCGTCTGCTGGGACGATCGACCGGATCGACACATTGGGCCGCGAAGCCGCGCGGGCGGGGAAAGCGAGCTGCTGGATATCCTTCACCGATTGGCTCGAAGGCCCCGGCCTGATCGATGCCGAGCGACATCCGCATGTCGGTCTGTTCCGCTCCTTTGATCGCTGTTTCAGCACCCTGGCTGCCTGGCAGTGGCGCAGCGATCTGCGCAATGCCCCGACGCAAGACGCCGCTGTAACGCTGCCGATTGAAGTTCGCGATCGGGCAGCAATACTGCTGGATCAGGCTGGCAGCACCATATTGACCGAGCGGGAAGCGAAGGACGTCCTCTCTCTCTACGGCGTGCCGGTCGTGCAGGAACGGCTTGTGCAAAACGCTGACGAAGCTGTGGACGCGGCGTCGGGCCAGTATCCCGTCGTCATCAAGGTCGAGTCCCCCGCGATCCCCCACAAGACAGAGGCAGGGGTCATCCGCCTGAACCTCGGCGACGAGGATGGCCTGCGGGAAGCCCATGGCTCGGTCATGGCGAACGCCCTGCGCGCGACGTCCCCTCACAACATTCGGGGCGTGCTTGTGCAGCCCATGATTCCACCCGGCGTGGAGCTGATGGTCGGCGTACGCAACGATCCGCAATTTGGTCCGCTGCTCGTCGTCGGCATGGGCGGCATCATGGTCGAATTATTGCGTGATACCCAGTTGCTACCGGCGCCAGTGACCCCGGCAGAGGCCGACCGGATGCTCCGCAACCTCAAGGGCTTTGCCCTGCTCGACGGCTTTCGTGGCTCGGATCGGGCCGATATCGACCAGCTTGTCAGCATCATTTGCAATGTCGGGCGCTTCGCCGCCGATCATGCTGACCGTATTTCGGAAATCGACATCAATCCGCTGATCTGCACCGGCGAGCGCATTACCGCCGTCGATGCGCTCATCGTGCGGAAGTAGCTGCAGAGGCCCTAATGCGTTTGGATACCGTCATAAAGAAATAGGGCAAGGATTAAATCTAATTATATTCATAACGGTCATGTCTTCGGGTGGAAGATCAACGGCCAGATCTGGCAAGGTTATAACGGAAGGCGTTCCAACTTCGGAAAAATCGGTGCAACTTTATCTATCACTTAAATATGCGATATATACTCATCCCGATCTTCATATGTGTGAAATCTTAACTTGATATTGCGTGCAACTAATTTCCAAAGATACCGTCCGTGAGTAATAAAAATATCGAAGTTTGTCAGGCTCCCGTCAGTCGAGGCGAGATATGGAGAGAGAGCGAAAATGAAGAGTTCAAACTCAGTCCTGCAGCACGGTTGGCCCATGCTGCTGTTCATGCTCTTCGCGGTTGTGCCCAATACCTTTACGACGACGCTGCTGGCACCCGGCCTATCCTATCTTGCGGGGCAATTGGGGGGCGGCGCAGAAGGTATCAAACGGGCGCAGATGCTGGTGACTGTTCCGGGTATCGGCATGCTTTTTGCGCCCTTTGTTGGTTGGGTTGCAGATCGTATCGGCAGGAAATGGGTTCTTGTATCTTCGCTTAGCATCATCACGCTCGGCGGCATAGGCTGCGCGTTCACCGATGAATTTGCACTACTACTGACATTTCGCTTCCTGCTCGGCGTCGGCGCGGGAGGGCTGATGTCTGTCATCCTGTCGCTGATCGGAGATCTCTATTCAGGCGAGGCCCGTACCAAGCTGCTCGGCTATCAACAGGCGATTATGTCTCTCTTTGTCCTAGGGGCCATCCAATTAGCTGGTTATCTTTCATCTAGCTATGGCTGGTCTAGCCCACTTTATGCCTATTTGGTGGGGATCCCGCTTATCATTTTCGTCATACTTCGCGTTCGCCCTGAACAGCGGCAGATAGCTCCACAGGAAAGTATAAAGATCGCTACCGTCCCTTGGGTGCGCGATCGATCTACGCCAGTGCTCGTACTGGCGCTGATCGGGAATATCTTTTTGGCCATAGTGACTTACAACGTTTTTACTCAGCTGCCTTTCTTGGTTGCGGAAAAAGGATATTCCCCGTCGGTCTATGCCAATCTCATGGCGCCAAAGCTTGCATGTTCAATCATGTTTTCGTTTATATTCATCTATCTTCACAAAAAGATGCACCCACTAGCGATAATATCATTATCACTAATATTGTCCTCCGTCAGCATGATGACTTTTTCCTTCGCGACTGAGACCTACCAACTTTGGATTGCAGCAATCATTGGCGGGCCCTCGACGGTTATGCTCGAGCCTGCAATTACCAACTTCTTGTTGGATAAAATGCCACCTGCACGTCGCGCGATGACAATGGGAGGGGTTTTTGCAAGCTATCACATGGGTCCATTTCTCATTCCATTCGTTTTTGGTGGAATGAACAGCAACTATGGTTTTGCCGCATCTTTCCAAGCCCTATCTGTCGCTGCGGGTCTGGCGGCGTTGATCCTGATCATTGGCGTTCGCGCACAATTCTTCCAAAAGCATAAAACGGCAGCTATTATGTAGAAGTAGCCGCAAATTAGCTGACCTGCCCCATCAGGAGAGCGTTAGCCTTCTGAGTTGGCGGTCGCATAGCACGGCCGAGGCGGAAGCGGCTTGATCAAAAGGGGAATGATTGAATGAAGACCCGGATTACCGAGCTTATCGGCACGCGCTATCCCATCATCCAGGGTGGCATGCAGTGGGTTGGCCGTGCTGAGCTTGCTTCGGCCGTGTCCAATGCGGGGGGTTTGGGCATATTGACGGCGCTGACGCAGCCGACGCCGGAGGCTCTGGCCGCCGAGATCGAGCGTTGCCGCACCATGACCGACAAACCGTTCGGCGTGAACCTGACCATCCTGCCGACCGCACAGCCGGTTCCCTACGAAGTCTATGCGGAGGTGATTGCCGGGTCAGGCGTTGGCGTGGTCGAGACCGCCGGGCGCAGTCCCGCCGAGTTCATTGCTCGCTTCAAGCAGGCGGGCGTCAAGATCATTCACAAATGCACTGCTGTGCGCCATGCGCTTTCGGCCCAGCGCGCGGGTGTCGATGCCGTGTCGATCGACGGGTTCGAAGCGGCGGGCCATCCGGGTGAGGATGATATTCCGGGCATGGTACTGATCCCGGCAGCAGCGCGAGCGCTGGACATCCCGATCCTGGCAGCGGGTGGCATGGCGACGGGCCGCAGCATGGCGGCGGCGCTGGCTTTGGGCGCGGAAGGCGTGACGATGGGCACTCGTTTCATGCTGACGAAGGAAGCGCCGATCCATGACGCGATCAAACAAGCGGTGATGCAGGGGACAGAACGCGACACGACGCTGATCTTCCGCCAACTGCGCAACACGGCGCGCGTCTTCCGCAATGCGGTTGCCGAAGAGGTGAACGTCAAGGAGCGGGAGCCCGGCGCGACGTTTGAGGATATCCGGCCACTGGTCGCTGGTGCGCGCGGGCGTGCGGCGCTGGAGAGCGGTGAAGTGGATGGCGGGCTGGTCTGGGCGGGGCTTGGCATCGGTCTGATGGACGATATTCCGACATGCGCCGAACTGATCGAGCGCATCGTGGGCGAATGCCGCGAGGCGCTGGGCCGCGCCGTGGCACTGACCGGGGAAGCATGATCATGAGCTACAATACGATCCGCTACGAAGTCGAAGATGACGGCGTGCTGCTGCTGACGCTGAACCGGCCGGACAAGCTGAACGCCTTCACCGTCGAAATGTGCGAAGAGCTGATCGACGCCTATGGCCGGGCGAGCCAGGATGATGCCGTCCGCGTGATCGTGGTGACGGGCGAGGGCCGCGCTTTCTGTGCGGGCATGGACCTGTCAGTCGGCGGCAACGTCTTTGGTCTGGACGAAAGCATGACGCTGAGCATGGAGGATCTGCGCGAGCGTGGCGATGATCCGGCGATCCTGAAGGGCGTGCGGGACACGGGCGGGCGCGTGGCGATGGCGATGTATGATTGCCTGAAACCGATCGTCGGCGCGGTGAATGGTGTGGCGGTGGGTATTGGCTCGACCATGCTGCTGCCGATGGATTTCCGCTTCGCCTCGGAAAAGGCGCGCTTCGGCTTTGTCTTCGGACGGCTGGGCATCACGATGGAGGCATGCTCGTCCTTCTTCCTGCCGCGCATCGTCGGTTTGGAACAGGCGATGGAATGGGCTTACAAGGCCGATATTTTCGATGCCGCCGAAGCGCATGACAAGGGTCTGGTGCACGGGGTGTTCCCGGCCGAGACGCTGGTCGAGGAGGCGAAGGCCTTTGCCCGGTCGCTGGTCAAGGATCGTTCGCCCGTTTCGATCGCGCTGATCCGCCAGATGCTGAACCGCAACAGCGCGCAGTCCGATCCGTGGCAGGCGCATCTGACGGAATCGCTGGCTGTATTCTACACCAGCCAGGCGGACGGCAGGGAAGGCGTGCGCGCCTTCAATGAAAAGCGGCCAGCGGAATTCACGGGGAAGGCGTCAAAGATGCCGCCCTTCTTCCCCTGGTATGGCGACAAATAATTACTGGTACGTCCGTCCGCCCGGTCCGCCCTGATCACGCAATTTGTTGTAGAACGGCAACCCTCCATCAGGCTATGTCGGAGTAACAATAGGGCGTTTGGCAGTTGGCAATCAAAGGCTTGAACGATCTGTCGTGAGCGGTGAAATCTGTAATTTGTCTGATGGGCTAAGCAACGCCGCACGTCATTGCAGAAGCAAGGTAGAGAATGGGTATGAAGCGGCACCTCTCTGGGCCGACGCGAAAATTGCTGCGCAAAGCGGCCCTGCTGCCTGACCACCTTGATGAAGCTCTCAACGCGCTTGTTTGTTGCAAGGCAAGCGCCGTACTGCGGAGAGATCATCCCCTCATCCGAGGCATTGCAGAAACCACGAGCATCAATGTGACGCAGATCGCCCGTAAATCCCGTTATCTCTTGATCGAGGTGGAGCATAGCAGCGCAGACGGTCCGATTTGGCAGTATCGCGAACATGCTCCGCGCAACTGCATTTTTTCCTGCATGGGAAAGTTACCCGCGACTGCGATGACAGGCCTGCAAGGAGAGCCATTAAGTTCGCTGGTTTCTCCGCCTCTCGCGATGGACGGCGTGCTGATAAACCGTATCGAAGAGAATGGCGACGGATGGCTGACCGTGAACGTGACGCCGCCCTGGCATCTGTTCTGATCCCCGGCAAAAGACTTCCCTCCCATCGGGCGCGACGCTAGCACCCGTTCATGACCGAACCGAACCCTCAGCGCCTGGCATCAACCCATCTTGAGGATCTGGCCTTCATCGCTCTGTCAGCCCGCGCCGATGCTGTTGATTTTGAGCTTTATCCTGATCTTTCTGCCGACGCCCGCGCCCGCCTGCGCTCACGCCTCAAACAGATGAGCCGGTTCGACTGGCCATCGTCGGTGAAGGAAGACCCCGCACTTAGACGCGGCTATACGCTGCGCCAGGAGGTGTCGCTGACCGATGTAGTGCGGGCGATGTTTCCCAACATCCAGGCACGGCGCGAGGCGGATCATTCCTTTTCCCGCATCGCGGACTGGCTGACCTCGCTCGGTTACGCGATCGGTGCCGCCACCCTAGGCGTCTATTATCACCGGATTGTGAAGGAGCAGAAGTCGGCGACTTCCGTCCCGCATCCCGGGCCGGCAAAGCCCGGCCCCTCCCCCGCCGACCCGATCGCTGAGCAGGATCGCGCGGCCCGTACGCCCGAGCGGCAAGCGCCGCCGCCCGATCCCCAGCCTGAACCGCCAGAGCAGCGCCCCACCTTCTCAGGCTTCAACACGCGCGCGCGCATGCCGCGCCATCAGGCCTGACACCATCATCCGCCCTCACGACCCAAGGAAAGCTCATGCCCAGCAAAAGCGACCACAAACCCGCCGACGCGGCTTCCAGCTCTCAGCTTATTCCGGCCAAAACGACAGTAGTCGTGCCCAGCCACAAGGGCGGCATCGGCAAGAGTACGATGACGCGCGGGTCGATCGAACTGCTGCGCTTTCACCTCACCAGCCCTGCCGCCTATCAGGTGATCGGGGTGGATGGCGACGCCGACAATGGCCAGTTGCTCAGCTTCCTCGGCAACCGGGATGGCGACGGTTTCGCCAGTCCCGAACAGGACGCGATGACCGGCATCCTATATCTCGACGGCCGATCTTCGCGCGAGCGAGGTATGCTGCTTGACCTCGCCGAACGGGATGCCCAGTTGATCGCCATAGACCTGCCCGGCGGATCCCTCACGGACCTTGCCAATCTCAATGAGAATCTGGGTTCGCGCGATCTGGTCGATGCGCATCGCCAGGCGGGCCGACGTTTCGTGGTGATGCTGCCGATCACGCCGCTGCTCGCCTCCATTTCCTCGGTTCTGGTCGCGATCGAACAGTTCGGGCCCGACGCTGACTATGTCGTGGTCAAGAATATGGCGGCCGGCAAGGATGAGGACTTCGTCCTCTGGGATCCCGGCATCATCGACAAGAATGGCAAGCCTATCGGCGGCAAGGCCCGCCAGAGGCTCATGGAGGTCAACGGCCGCATATTGGAGATGCCCGTTCTTTCGCCAGGCATTTACGCGCGCATCGACGCGCTGGGTCTCACATTCACAGAGGCATTGAAATCCCCGCTCCTCGCTACCAGCGAGCGCCTGTCCTGCCGCCGCTGGCTGCACGCCTGGTCGGGGCAGCTTAACCGCATTTCGGACCTTCTCGCCCTGCCCCACGGCTACAGCTGGAGTATCTGATCAATGAGCGAGAAGCGTGACCCGCGTGACAGCGCACTTGCCGCGCTGCTCGCGCTGTTGACCGAAGCCGAGCAGCAGGCGGTGCTCGCCTATATCGGTCGGCACGGGCTTCAGCGTGACGACGACATGTTCGTCCTCATAGCGATGCTGAAAGTCGGCGCCGTGCTGGTCATACGCATGGCTGACAGCGTCGAGTTGCAGGCCGCGTTCGCGGGCGACATGCAAGAGATGCTGGCCGACGCCCGAGAGAAACTACACCGGTCACTCGCCGCGGAACGCGAGGCGCTGCTCGACCGATGGGGCGATCTCATGGGCGTTGCGGATGACATCCAGCGCAACCTTGCAGCCTTCACCGCAGCCATGGTGGAGCATGGACATGCGCTGGAGCACCGCACCCAGGTTGCGAGGAAGCTGACCCGTGCGTTCGATCAGCAGGTCGAACAGCTTAGGCCCCTGCTTGATCTTCTGCGTCCCGCGAAAGAAAGAGCGCAGAGCATCAGCCCGACCTACTTCGTTCTCGACGCCATTCGGCTGGAAGTGGCGGCCGCTTTGCACGAGGCCGCCAAGGAACAGCGGCATCTTCGGTGGTGCCGTCTCGGCACGACCTGTGCTTACCGGACAGTGTCCATCATCGGCATGTGCATCCTGCTCTATCGCATGTGACGCCCGCCATGCTCAACGCCGCATTGGCTCATTCCCTCTTCCACGCTGTTATGCTTGGTAGGACTGCGTTCTGTTATGCCTTGTTGCGCTCCGTCACGGTGCGAGATGCCCTGCTTCGATCGAGTGCGTCTGTTTATGGCGCGTCTCGTTCCGTCAGCCGCCCGAGGGCTGCATTTTCCACTCCGATCGCGGCAGCCAATATTGCTCCTACGCCTATCAAAAGAAGCTGCAGGCCTATGGCCTGCGTCCATCAATGAGCGGCAAGGGTAATTGCTACGACAACTCTGCGGTCGAGACCTTCTTCAAATCCCTGAAGGCAGAAATGATCTGGCGGCAGAGTTGGCCAACCCGGCGGCAAGCTGAAGCTGCCATCTTCCTGTACATTAACGGCTTCTACAATTCCCGGCGCCGCCATTCATACCTGGGTGGCATCAGCCCGCTCGCCTTTGAGGCCAAGGTGGCATAATGAGATAGGTGACCGGCGCAAAACCGTTACATGTCCACGCACCCTCTACGCGCACATCGGTCTAACGGTCAGCGACCTCAACCAGAATGACGACCGGCTCGATCTTGCGCACCTCAGCGAAATCTCGATCGAAGCTTTGACAATCGATCAGCTGACCGCGCTGCTTGATACGGCTCGAGAGTATGGCAAGCCGCTGGTCGAGAACAGTAATCACTCGGCGAAGGCACAGGTCGCAGATTTGGTGAGGCTGGGTGGGCTTCGTGCGCTAACACTCAACCCCGAGATGGAGCCGGCCGATATTTGGCGGCGGCTGCACTGGGTTGATCATCATCAAGGTTACAAGCGCGAGACGACCAATGCCCTGATCGAATGGTTCGGCGCACGTCCAACCGTCCGTAGCGGGATCCAGACACATGTCGTGTTTGATGCCGGATACGAGCATGTGCGCGATGCGACGTTCGCATTCTACGAATGCGGGCTTGGCCTTTACCCCGATGTGGACGACGTCATTGCGCTGATCGAGGAGTTCGACCGTCGCCGCGGAGACGCAGCCGCTGATCTGGAAATGCTCGAGGAACTTGTCCTGCTCGCACCGCGCCGAGATGGGATTGTCGCGACTGTAACGGAGGCAGCGGCCAAGATCGGAGCTGACTCGCCGGCATTCTTGGCGAGGCTCGAGGAGCTGTCGAAGCCGCTTGTCTATGAATGGGAAGAGAAGGAAACGGCGGCAAAGAAAGAACGCGAGGCACGGCGGGCCGCAATCCATCAAACCTTTCGCGACAGCATCGCCAAGGATCTTCTGGCGGTCAACGCGGGCGCACCGAACCTGCTGTACGATCCGGCCAAAGCCTATCTGGGCCGCTTTAGTGACTTCGACCGGGAAGCGCCGCCCCAGACGCGCGTGACGGATTTTCTGGGCGAAGACCTGGGCGAGCGGGCGCTAAGCTGTTTGGCGCGATGGCGATCGGCGGCGACATTGATTTCGAGCCGATTGAATGGTTCAACGGCGGGCTGTTCACCGAAGCGCACGCTGACTAACCTTTATAACGCCCGCCCGCAATGGCTGGCGAACGCGCATGCCGCGCTCGATGCCGCCGTCGCCGACGCCTATGGCTGGGCCGAGGACTGGCGCGCCGGACAGCTGGACGAGGACGAAATCCTCGCCCGCCTGTTCGCGCTAAACCAAAGCCGTTCGACTGAGACAAGCTGACGTCGGCTCGGCGCATCGGCAGCGACAAGCTCTGTAGGTCACGTTCCGGTGCACGTTTTATGATTCTGCGATTCCCGGGAAGCAACGCTGGGCGTCCGCTCCTGACAGGAGCCGACGTTCGGCATGCCGTCTGGAACGGCAGCAACGTCCCACGAGACGGCGTTTTTTTAAGGCAGCAGCCGACCTAACCTCCGCCGTTCACATCAGCTTCGGTGAACGTCCGGTCCTTAATGGGAAGCTGCCGTTCAGTCTGCGCGAAGCTGCCGGTCGGCATTGCCAGAAGCAGCCGCTCAACTGACTTAGGGCTGCCAGCCATCTGCGTGCCATTGTTTGCCCTGTATCAGAAGGTGCTCGGACTGTGAGATCACTCGAGGATCGTAGGATCCAGAAAGCGCTTTGTTAGTGCGCTAAAAAATAACCGATCGAGTTGGCGGGCGCTATGCGGTAGCTCCGGTCCATGAGCGCATCAGAATCGCCGTGGGTTGACGCCAAAGATTGGAAAACGGTCTGGGAAACGATCGACACGCTGCCCGGCGGCGGTCAGGGTGACGCCTTCCGCGCCAGACGCCGATCCGATGGCATGATGGGGTTCCTCAAGACGATTAAATCTCGCAAGGACCCTGAGCGGCGAGCGCGCTTCTTTCGCGAGGCAACCGCCTACGACAGCTTCGGCGTCGATGGCATTCCGCAATTGATCGAGAGCAACGCGCACCGCCATGCGGACTCGGAGGTCATACCCTACATCGTCACCACATTCGTCGAGGGTCCGACGCTTAGGGCGTGGCGCGACGGTCGAACGGTCGTGCCGATCGAGACAGCGGTCATGCTGTCGAAGCGTTTGCTCGACATCCTCCATGCCTGCCATGCCGAGGGATGCGTTCACCGAGACGTGAAGCCCGACAATATAATTCTCGAAGGTGGCGACCCGGCACGCCCGTGGCTGCTCGATTTCGGCATCAGCTATCACGACCTCGCCGACGTCGATTTCCGTACCGAGGATTGGCAAGAAGTCGGCAACCGATTCCTGCGGCTGCCAGAACTCTCGGCAGGAAGCCGCTCGAAGCAGGATCCGAGGTCGGACATCTGCTTTGCAGCTGGCATCCTCTTCTACGTCTTGACCGGCGACCACCCCGATGTTCTCGAAGACTGCGAGGGCCGGTCGCCGCACCAGCGGTCCGTCGCGCTGGCGAAGCTGCAGCGGGTCGCGCCGCAGCGCCTTGCGCAGCTGCTCGCACTGTTCGACGAGGCATTCGCCACGCGTCTGGTGAACCGCCTCGCCACCGTGCGCGCCATGGAGGAGCGGATAGACAGGATGATGCAGGAGCAACCCACCGACGGCTCCACCGAATCGGATCTTGCCGCGCTGCGCGAGGTGCTCGACACGACGGTCGCTCGCCGGCTGACCGAGATGATTGCCAAGCTCAGCGATGGGGTGAAGCGCGTCCATCAGGTCTTCAGCGAGGTTCAGAAATCGCTCGGCGGGAGCCTATCGCTCGTCCAGACTGGATGGGCCGTTACAGGCGAAAGTGGCCGGAATACGCTGTTCTGGACGCGGCAGGGATCGAGCGACCGTATCCTGTCCGTCACTTATGAGATCGTGCCCATCGGCGAGGAGTTGCTCGTGCGGATGGCTGGCGAGACCGTCTATCGGACCGACTCTACCCAACCCGATTTTGGCGAGACTTTTTGTGACGCTGTGAAGGGATGGCTGGCGGGCCGGCTCCGTGCCGCACTCAGCGACCCGAATGCGCTCCCAAGCGAGGCCGACATCTTCCAGGAGGTCAGGCCGCTTGCGTCGCTCGAACTGGCGGCCGGGGAGGCTGCGCGGCGTAATCTGCCGATTCTGGCCTTTGTCTATGATCCGACTCAGCCAGAACGGGGCCAGCTACGATGGTCACTCGGATATTTCCTGCAAAACCGGCGAACGCGCGACACCATAAACGGGGCATTCATCACCGCGCTGGTGCCCTTGTCGGCCGTCTCGGCGATTTCCGATATCCTCTACGATAAGTCGATGGAACAAGCTCGCTGGGTTATTCTCGACGAAAAGCTTCATCCGCTCGAACAAGATGTCATCCACGCCAATCCGCAGGACGCTGAGCGGATCATCGGCGAATTGGCCGACCGGCATGCGGCAGGAACGGCGAAGCCGGCATGATTTACCCACGACGGGCGCTCCAACGCCGGCTCGACGAGCTTCGAGAAGGGCTTGATGGTGGTGTGGTCGACAAGCTCGCCGAGCGGCTCAACTGCCCGGGCAAAGATAGCGTCGCGGCGATGTGGGAGGTAGTCGTCCTTCACGGTTTGTCGCGGGGCGGTGCCCTTCAGAACGAAGTGGCGCTGCCATCAGGGCGGCGGCCAGACATCGTGTTCGAGCAAGGCGCGCTCCGATTCACCGCCGACGTGACGGCGGTCTCGGATGAGGGGCTCAACAAGGACAATCCCTACCGAGAGCTGCACGACCTCATCGAACAGGCCAAGAGGAAGCTCAAACTACCGATCGGCGGCCTCGACGTGACGGTCAGAGCCAGGCACGACCGCACGAAGCGAGGCACCCGCACGGTGCTCATGCTACCGCCACGCGGGAGGTTGCAGCAATTCGTCAGCCAGACGGTCGTCCCGCTACTGCGCGAGCAGATCGACGCCGGCAAGACGGTGCTCCGTTTCGCGATCGACGATGACGATATCGGCCTCGACATCACGATCGATCCCGCAAAATCGCCCTACAGCTCGGGCAGCTTCGCGACGTACGACACGCCCAAGATCAAGGATCGCAACCCGCTCTACCACGCGCTTCGGGGCAAAGCCGACCAGCTCCGGGGTGCGGATGGCGTCACCGGCGTGATCGTCGGCGATGGCGATTGTGTCGCACTCTCGCGCCGCGCGGCCAATTGGGATGAAGTCTCGACTCAGCAAATCGTGACCGAATTCTTCCGGCAGTTTTCCTCGATCGACTTCGTGTTGCTACTGAGCGTCCAGGAAACGAAGAGTGGTTTTGGCGTCTTTCCGCCGCCAGTGCGGGAGAATGTCGCTAGCCTCTTCGCGCGGGCCGGGTGCGAGGCGCGTGCCGGATTGAACAGTCTGTTCGACGCGATGGTCCGGCATTTCCCGACACCCACGATGACACCCGTCAATGGCGCACTTCGGGCGCGGGAAGAAGGATATGGCCTTGGCCATCATGGAGGATACACAATGTCCGGATCCAAGGTGCGGATGGGCCTGCGCGAATTTACCGAGATCTTCGCTGGTCTGCGGACTCTGCGGGATAGTGGCGCCAAGAATGTCGAGGCCGCGCGAAGCCATCTGCAGGATTCGAACCCTGTGCAGGCGATCGTCGTGCGGAACCTGTTGGAAGGTCGTTTGCCGGCCTCGATCGAGATCATCAAGACCGACGAAAATGACAATGACGATTGGATCGAGATCCACTTCGGCGAGATCGATCCCGCTATCGCGCCGCTTCGGTAGCAAGGCGAGGTTTTGCTCATCCCACCGGGGACGTTGAAGACCCTGGCGACGTCCACGCTCGCCAAAAGCCGTCGCTCACCCTGGGCTTGCGAAAGGACGGCTTTGTCCCAGACCACATCATTCCTCCTGGCCGAAGCGGAGATGAATGGAGGGCCGCTTTTGACGGCCCTGATTTGCTCGGTGAATGTCGGCTCTGTGGGCGGCAGCGGTCATCACCGCGTACCCCCGCGAGTGTCTGGATTCTCAGATCGTTCCCCAGAACCCGACAGTCGCGAAAGTCCCCGCCCCTGCCGATAGCTGCCTGTAACGCATATGCTTTGATGGCAACCCTCTCTTGCCCACATGCGGTTTGCGACTCATAGCCCGCTCATGAGCGAAGCGTTGGCAGACACGATATTGGCGGTGATCGAAGGTGCGCCGGAATGGATCCGGCATGACCTTGTCGCCAAGGATAGTGCGATCCGCACCCGGGCCGGGGGCTCGCTCGTGGCATGGCCGCCCGTGAAACGGGTTCGGCCCGCAAAATCAATCAACAGCGCCATTCATCTGATCATAGAAGCTGCCAAGCGCAGCGCTGTCCAGCTTCGCAAACCCATTTGCGGAGGCTGCCTTAAACAATTGAAAAGCCAAAGAGCCGGCCGGCTGAAACGACGCCGTCACGTCACCCAGCGCGGCTGCGATGCCAAGATCCTTGACCATCAGTTGCATGCGAAAACCGCCGTCCAACTGCCCTTCGAGATATCTGAGCGCATGAGCGTCCAGAACGCCACTTCTGGCCGATCCGGTTGAAAGCGCATCGCGCATGACGGCCGGATCGACCCCATTACCACGCGCAAGGGCCATCGCCTCATAAACACCCATCATGGTGACCGAGATCATCAACTGATTACAAGCCTTCACCACCTGCCCTGCAGAAGGCCCGCCCACATGGGAAATCGCTTTTCCCATGGCCTTCAGAACCGGCATCGCGCGTTCCAGGTCTTCGTCGCTGCCGCCGCAAACAATCGCTAGCGACGCACTTTCCGCACCTTTGACGCCGCCGGAGACGGGAGCATCGACAACCGTTGCGCCAGCATCCGCAAGGGCGCCGGCAATCTCGAGGACATCCGAGGGTGCGATTGTCGAACAGTCGATCAGAAGTCCACCGCTCCAGCCATCAGCGGCGAGCCCCACCTCGCCGGTGACCAACGTCCGTAACGCCGTGCCATCGGGGACGCACGTCACAATGAATTCTGCCGCTGCCGCCACCTCGCGCGGGGTTTCGCAGATGACCGCACCCACCGCTTGCAAGCGATCCGCCTTCTCCGCCGAAG
>CAMPIM010000050.1 GCA_946886365.1 uncultured Novosphingobium sp. | reverse complement strand
CGGGGAGTCCGCGTCAAGAGTCCGGCGGTTCGGCTGGTCGTGGGAAAGTCATGAAGAAAGTGGCGAGAAGAACGGATTTTGCAGGTGAATCGGAACGCTATGCGATTCCTTCATGCATTTGCGCGGGGGGAGCGGCGCGCAGGGCGATGAGGCATCCGGCGACGATCAGCGCCGCGCCCGCGAGGGTGGTGAGGGTCAGCCGTTCCCCGAAGGCGAGCCGGCCGATGATCGCTGCCCAGATGAAGGCGGTATATTCGACGGGGATGAGATGCTGCGCCTCTGCCCGCGCATAGGCCCAGGCGAAGGCGGCGAGCGAGGTGAAGGCGAAGGCCGCGCAGGCGATGATGAGGAGCCCGGAATCCGGCCGGGGCAGATCAAGGTGCAGCGGCACCAGATCAGGCGCGGCCCATGCGGCGGCCGCGCACAGGCCAAAGAGGATGAGCATGACGCAGTGCTGGAAGAAGGCGACCTCGACCGGCGAGGCAAGCTGCGCCTGCTGCCGCTGGATGATGAGGTTCCAGGCGAAGAGGACCGCCGAAATCAGCACGGCGGCGGCACCAAGCAGGGCGTCCCAATTATAGCTGTCCTGCATTCGGCCCGACAGGATCACCGCGACGCCGACGAGTCCGAGGAGAGAGGCGCTGATGGCGCGCTTGCCGATCCGTTCGCCCAGCAGCAGCGCGGCAAGATAAAGGGCGATGAGCGGCGCGATGAAGGACAGGGCGATGGCTTCGGCGAGCGGCATGCGCATCAGCGCGAAGAAGAAGAGGCTGGCCATCAGAGTCACGACACAGCCGCGCAGGACATGCAGGCGCAGGGCCGCCCTGCCCGGCCAGCGATGGCGGCCCGGCAACATGATCGCAAGGCCGAGCAGCGTTCCGGCCAGCGCGCGCCAGAAGAGGGCGTTGAAGAGGCCGATGGAAAGACTCAACCCCTTCATCGCCGCGTCCATGATGGCGAAGAGCAGGACGGCGGCGCAGCAGACCGCGAAAGGGATGGCGAGCGAGCGGGGTTGGGTCATGGTCATAGCATGGGGGCGGCGGGGGGGTGCTCGGTGTTTTTGAGCGTGGAGGAAGAAGAAGGAAAGGGCTTCGACATCCGAATGAGGCAAGTGACTCGTTCGGACAGCCCGAACGGGGGTGGGGTTGTGCGACGAACGTTGACTCGCCCTGTGGAGGGATCGCAGCTAGGGAGCGGCTGGGCGGCGGAAACGCCCTCCCCGCGCCTACTCCGCTGCTTCGGCCCGACCTGCGTCGGTCGTTTCCGCTTCGAGCTTGGCCGCTTCGATCTCCGCCGCCTTGGCTTCGACCAGATTGACGATGTGGTCGATCATGCCTTCGTCCTGGATGGTGTGGTCGGTGAGGCCGGAGAGATAGACCATATGCTTGCCAGCGCCGCCGCCGGTGAGGCCGATGTCGGTCTCCCGCGCTTCGCCGGGGCCGTTGACGACGCAGCCGAGGACGGAGAGCGACAAGGGCGTGTGGATATGCTGAAGCCGTTCCTCCAGCGCCTGCACCGTGCGGATGACGTCGAAACCCTGACGCGCGCAGCTGGGGCAGGAGATGACCTTTACCCCGCGCGTGCGGATGCCGAGGGATTTGAGGATTTCATAGCCGACGCGCACTTCCTCCTCCGGTTCGGCGGAAAGGGAGACGCGGATCGTGTCGCCGACCCCGGCCCAGAGGAGGTTGCCGATGCCGATCGCGCTTTTGACCGTGCCGCCGATCAGGCCGCCCGCTTCGGTGATGCCAAGGTGGAGCGGGCAATCCACGGCTTCGGCCAGCTGCATATAGGCGGCGACGGCGAGGAAGACGTCGCTGGCCTTCACCGCGACCTTATATTCGTGGAAATCCTGATCCTGGAGCAGCTTGATATGGTCGAGCGCGCTTTCGACCAGTGCCTCCGGGCAGGGTTCGCCATATTTTTCGAGCAGGTCCTTTTCAAGGGAGCCTGCATTAACGCCGATGCGGATGGCGCAGCCATTGGACTTGGCGGCGTCGACCACTTCCTTGACGCGGGCTTCCGACCCGATGTTGCCGGGATTGATGCGCAGGCAAGCGGCGCCCGCGTCGGCGGCTTCGAGCGCGCGTTTATAGTGGAAATGGATGTCGGCGACGATCGGCACGCGGGCGGCGCGCACGATCTGCTTCAGCGCGGCGGTCGATTCTTCGTCCGGGCAGGATACGCGGATGATGTCCACGCCCACTTCCTCGCAGCGGCGGATCTGGTCGATCGTCGCTTTGACATCGAAGGTCGGCGTGTTGGTCATCGTCTGCACGGTGACGGGCGCGCCGCCACCGACGGGCACATTGCCCACCATGATCTGGCGGCATGGGCGACGGGCGATGTCGCGCCAGGGACGCAGGCCGGGATTATGGTCGGACATGAACTAGGGGCTCCGTGCTGATGGAGCCCCTATAGTGATTCACGAGCCAAGTTAGAAGCGCGCCGTCACTGATGCGGCGATCTGGTCCGCATTGCCGCTGGTTCGGGACAGGGTGGTGACGGTGGTCGCCGCCGCAGTCCCGGCATAATAGGTTTCGGGGCGGATGATATTCGCCTTTTCCACGAAATTATGCGCGTAGCTGAGGTTGAGGCCGATGGCGGGCGAGATATTGTAGGTCGCCCCGGCCGACAGCCAGGCGCGATCGCCATCGGGCACCCGCGTCGTCAGATGCTGAGGATTGGTGGGCGAGCGATCGAACATCGTGCCCGCGCGCAAGGTGAGCGCGGGGCTAACGTCATATTCGCCGCCCAGGCTGACGCTGTAGCTGTCCTTGTAATCCAGTTCCTTGACCGAGGTGCGGCCAGCCGCCGTGATCGCGATCGATTTGAAGACCGACCAATTATACCAGCGTGCGCTGATCATGGCGCGAAGGCTGGGCGTCAGCCGATGCATGAATCCGACGGTCACGATGTCGGGCAGTTCAAGCGGCGCGGTGGCGTCGCTGCTGCCATTTTGCGGCGCCAGCAGACTTTGGAGGCCCGAAATCGTCTGCGTGCCGGTCAGATGATGGCCCATGCCGGAGCGATAGGAGATGCCGACATTCGTGTCGCCGTCGGTATAGAAAAGGCCCGCATTCCAGCCCAGCGTCCAATCCTTGCCTGTCACCCGGGCGAGGCCATCGGTCGTGATCAGCGGCGAAAGTTGCGGCAGGGCGTTGGTCAGCGTAACCTTCACATATTGGACGTCCACGCCGCCGCCGATGGAGAAATGATCGTCGAGCTTATAGGCGGCGGACGCCTGGACATTATAAGCCTTGAGGTCGGTGTGGAGCGATTCATAGCGACCAAAGAAGCCTGGGTCATAATCCAGCTTCAGGCCGAAGGGCGCGTTGACGCCCGCGCCGAGCCACAGCCGGTCGGTGACCTGACCCGTGACATAGAAGCTGGGCACGGGAATGACCTTGTCAAACGGATTGCCGCCCGAATTGCCGGTGATCGGCACAGTGACACCCGGAAAACCCGGCACGGTGCGATCGCTGCCCTGGTTCGATTGCTGAGCGGTGGCGAAAAGCGCCACGGCGCCAGTGGACAATTGCACGCCGGGAAGTTCGGTGATCGCGGCAGGATTGAAATAGATGGCCGACGGGTCATCCGCCGCCGCACCGGCACCGGACAAGGCCCTGCCCGTTTCCTTGGGCGATTGTTCCTGAAGATAGAAGCCGCCGGCTAGCGCGGGCATGGGAAGCGCCAGAAAGCCCGCAGACAGGAAAGTGGTGGCAATGCGGCGGCTTAAAAACATGCAATTCCCCTTTGAAATCCCGTTGCGGCGTCGGGCACGCATTATCATCCCGCGCTATGGCAGCGATATGGTTAATTTCCGGTTCGGGCAGCCTGTGCGCCAGGCGAAAAAAAAGCCGCCCCGAAGGACGGCTTGGAAAGTTTTAGGAGAGGATGCCTGAAAGGCCCGTTCTCTTTGCGGGCCGACGCTTTCTTTCGCAACTGCGAAAGACAAGTATACGGTTGCGTTTATTGCAACTGTCAACATTTGGGGCGATTTCCGTAGCGGAAATGGAGAAGGCGGTCGGTGAAGATTTGGGAGGGATCGGCTGTGGCGATCCGACTCAAGCGTAGAAATCGAGCACCGATTCGGACAAATGGCGGAAAAGATCGGCCCGCAGGCGATCGAGGCCCTGCTGATTCGTCGATTCGATTCTGGCCACCAGTTCCGCTTGCGTATTGGATGCGCGCAGCAGCCACCATCCGTCTCCGGTGGTGACCCGGGCGCCGTCGATCGCATTGACGCTCGCACCTTCTGCCCGCAAGTGCGAAACTATCTCTGCGACGATCGCGAATTTTTGGTCTTCATCGACCGGGAATCGTAATTCGGGCGTATTCATCAGCGGCGGCAGTGCGTCATGAAGAGCCGTCACACTCTTACCGAGGCGGCTGACCAGCCGGATGAGGCGCACGGCGGCGTAAAGGCCATCGTCAAAGCCGTAATAATCATCGGCGAAGACGATGTGGCCGGTCATTTCGCCGCCTAATGGGCTGCCGATTTCCTTCATCTTCGATTTGATGAGGCTGTGGCCGGTTTTCCACATCAGCGGGGTGCCGCCCAGCGCCGTGACGCGATCGAACAGCGCCTGACTGGATTTCACGTCGGCGACAATGGTGGCGCCGGGCCGGTCGATCAGCACTGGTTCCACAAACAAAGAAAGCAGTTGATCGCCCCAGATGGTGCGCCCCTGCCCGTCGACCACGCCAATCCGGTCGCCGTCCCCGTCGAAAGCCAGTCCGAAATGGAGGTTGTTGGCGAGGACAAGGGCGCGCAGGTGGTGCAGATTCGCCTCGATTGTCGGGTCGGGGTGATGATGAGGGAAATTGCCGTCTATTTCGGTGAAAAGCGTGTGATGCTCACCCGGGAGCAGCTGGACGAGCTTGTCCACGACGGGGCCTGCGGCACCATTGCCCGCGTCCCAGCCGATGCGGCAGGCAGCGCCGTCGAACCCTTCCATCAGGCGGGCGACATAGCGGTCCATGATGTCGATGGTGGAGCAGCTGCCGCTTCCTTGTTCCCAATCGCCCGCAGCAGCCATGGCGCCCAGACCGGCGATGTCGGCGCCAAAAAAGGCTTCATGCGCAAGTACCAGCTTGAAGCCATTGTGATCGGCGGGATTATGGCTGCCGGTTATCTGGATGCCGCCATCAACATCGAGCGTCGCTTCGGCATAATAGAGCATTGGCGTGGGGCCGATGCCGATGCGCAGCGTGTCGATGCCGCTGTCGGTGAGGCCATCGACCACGGCCGATTCCAGCATCGGTGAACTGAGGCGGCCGTCATAGCCGACCGCGACCGATGATCCCCCTTTGCGCCTGACGATCGTGCCGAAGCTGCGGCCCAGCGCGTAGGCGTCTTCCTCTCCCAAGGTTTTGCCGACGATGCCGCGCATGTCATATTCGCGCAGCAGCGAGGGATGGAAGCGGTGGGCCATGGGTCCTATTCTACAGCCCTAGCGGCGGCGTGCGGCTTCTTTTTTCTCGGGCTCGGCGAGTAGCAGGTCGCGGGCTGCGTTGATTTCCGCCGCCAGCGCTTCGGTGCCGCCGCGATCGGGATGGACCGAGGCGATGAGTCTCCGGTGGGCTGAACGGATCATGGTCTCATCGGCATCTTCGGGCACGCCGAGGAGGGCGCGCGCTCTTGCGATGCTGGGGGATTCGGGGGCTGCTTTGGGAGCGGCGGATCGCCTTTTCTTCTGCTGCGATTGGGACAGGAAGAAGAGTGCCGCGCCGAGGAGCAGGGGCGCTCCGGCTAGCGGTTTGCCCTTGGCCGCCATGACCGCGCCGACCAGCGCGCCGCCGAGCACCATGCCATCCTTCACACTCATGCGTTGCAATCGTCCCGTCCAGATGAGCCAGGCGGCAAGCCCGAGAAGAAGAAAGGCGAAAAGGCCCATCAGGCCGCGCCGAGAAGATCGACCGGCGAATTTTCCTCACGGGCGGGGAGGGCGAGGCCGGACACCATCTCACGCAGTTCCTGGCGGGCGGCGATGTGGCTGACGCCAAGGTCGCCCAGATGGCCCTTGTCGAGCAGGGTCAAGCCGGACGGGAAGAGTTCGCGGAAGATGACTCGTTCTGACAGGCCGGGGATCACGCGGAAACCGACGCGGCGGGACAGCTCCATGAGAGCATCGCCGACGCGCTTCTTGTTGCGGGCGTCATGATGCTGGACGCGGTTGCGCAGCACGACCCAGTCGATCGAGACGCCATCGGCCTTCGCGCGGGTCTTGCGCGCCTCGAAGATGAGTTCGGAATAGAAGGACAGGCGGCGGACCTTGAAGGTTTCAGCGTCCACCTGACCGATAAGGTCAAAGTCGACGAAGCTGTCGTTCATCGGCGTCACCAGCGTGTTGGCGCGCGCGGCCATGTGGCGGGCGAACAGGTCATCGCGGCCGGGGGTGTCGACGACCAGGAAATCCTTGCCATCGGCGACGGCGGCGGATTCTTCCTCCAGCGCTTCGACCGTGTCGCCCTTCAGCACGGCGAAATCGGGCGCGGGCAGGTCGATATTGCGGCGGCGGGCCGTCTCCGCACGGTTTTCCATGTAGCGCGTGACGGTGCGCTGACGCGGATCGAGGTCGATCATGCCGACCTTGTAGCCGAGCGCGGTCAAGGCGATCGCGGTGTGGACAGCGGTGGTCGACTTGCCGGTCCCGCCCTTTTCATTGGCGAAGACGATATGATGCGTTTGGGTGTTCGGACCCATTGATAACCCCGTTTATTGCCGCAACGATTCTTGACCCACTTGCCGGGTCGTGCCTTTAGCAGGATAGTCCCCGTACCCCTGCCATATCGGAGCCCCTCGTCCCGTGCAAACCCTGCGTGACCTTCCTTCCCTGCGAACCGCCATCGATGCGATGAAAAGCGATGGGCGGCCTGTTGCTTTGGTGCCGACCATGGGCGCACTGCATGAGGGGCATATGGCGCTGGTCGAGGAAGCGCGGCGACATGCGGGACATGTGGTCGTGTCGATCTTCGTCAATCCGCGGCAGTTCGGGGTCAATGAGGATCTGGACGCTTATCCGCGCCGGGAAGCCAAGGATGCGCAGATGTTGCAGGCGGCGGGGGTTGACGCTCTGTGGGCGCCGACGGCTGATGTTATGTATCCGGTGGGTTACGCCACTAACATCTCGGTTTCGGGTGTCACCGAGGGACTCGATGGCGCAGCGCGGCCGGGGCATTTCGACGGGGTGGCGACGGTCGTTACCAAGCTGTTCAACCAGGTGCAGCCCGATGTCGCGCTGTTCGGCGAGAAGGACTATCAGCAGCTCGCGACGATCCGGCAGCTGGTGCGCGACCTTGATATGCGGATCGAGATCATCGGCGTGCCGACGCAGCGGGCCGAGGATGGGCTCGCTTTGTCATCGCGCAATGCCTATCTGAGCGAAGATGAACGCAAGGACGCGCTCGCCCTGCCCCGCGCGCTGGGTGAAGCGGCGCGGCAGATGGAAAAGGGCGCGAGCGTCGAGGCGGCGATTGCCAAGGCGATCACGATGCTGGCCGCGCATGGCTTTGATCCCATTGATTATGTGACGCTGTGCGATGCGATGACGCTGGAGCCGATGAATGTGCTGGAACGTCCGGCCCGGTTGCTGGGCGCGGCGAAATTGGGGCGGACGCGGCTGATCGACAATATCGCGGTCGATCCGCCTGAGCTTGCCCCAACTACATAATCAGATTGAATCTGCTGGCGCCTGAGCCCGCATTTTGCCGCCTGATCTGTTCAAGACGCCTGCGAACATGGCGACGGTGACTGAATGCACGCAATGCGCGCAGGACGAAGCTGCTCACGACCCTTCTCCCCTTATTATTTGGCGAGGAAATTAGCGTCGGCTTTCATTGCTGCAATATGTCGATCGACATGCGAATTAAGTTAGGGGTGGCAGCAGACCAAGCTGGCCGGGGATATTGTGGTTGAGCTTTCTATCCCGGTGTTCCGTCCGGCCTCATGAGATCCCAGCTTTCGCTGGGATGACGGCGTTGGGGTTTGTCTCAGAAGGGTTTGACGATCACCGCGACGACGATCACCGCAGCGGCGATGCCGGGGACTTCGTTGATGAGACGGAGCTTCCCCTCCGGCAAGGGACGCTCACCCTTGGCGAGTTTCTTCGCATAGCCTGCGATCCAGCCATGATAGGCGGAGAGGCCAAGGACGAAGAGCAGTTTCAGGTGGAACCAGCCGAAATGCCAGGCGCCGATTTCGACCATCAGCATGAGCCCGAAGACCCAGACGAGGATCAGCGAGGGGTTGAGGATGATCTTGAGCAGGCGTCGTTCGCGGTCGATCCATTTTCGGTCCTCGTCTGATCCCACGGCACATTGGTGGTGATAGACGAAGAAGCGGGGCATCATGAACAATCCCGCCATCAGGAAGATGACGAAGATCACATGGGCGGCCTTCACCCACAGATAGGCGGCACCGAGATAGGGCATCAGCTTCTCTTTCCTTGCCGGACATAGGCGATCAACGCTTCGACATGGGCGATGGGCGTGTCGGGAAGAATGCCATGGCCCAGGTTCAGGATATGGGGCCGGTCGGCGAAGGCGGAGCGGATATTGTCGACCGACTCCTCAACCGCTCTGCTTCCGGCGATAAGCGCCAGCGGATCGAGATTGCCCTGTACCGGCAAGCCCTGCGGCAGGACGCGGTTGGCCCAATGCGGATCGATGGTTTCATCAACGCCGATCGCATCGACGCCCGTGCCCACTGCGTAATCGGCGAGCTTGGCGCCCGCGCCCTTGGGAAAGCCGATGACGGGGATATTGGGGTGAAGGCTTTTGAGCTTTTCGACGATGCGCCGGTTGGGTTCGATCACCCAGCGTTCGAACTGGAGGGGCGCGAGGCTGCCTGCCCAGCTGTCGAACAGTTGCACCGCCTCTACCCCTGCCTCGATCTGGCCCGAAAGATAGGTGACGGTAGATTCAATGATCGCGTCGATGATCGCGCCGAAGCGTTCGGGGTCCTGATAGGCAAGACGACGAGCGGCGCCTTGATCCTTGCTGCCCTGCCCGGCCACCATATAGGTCGAGATGGTCCAGGGACTGCCCGCAAAGCCCAGGAAAGTGACAGACGGGTCCAGCGCTGCCTTCACCTGACGGACGGTCTCATAGACGGCCTCATAGCGGCTGAGATCAGGCTTGAGGGTGGAGAGGTCCGTTTCGCTGAGGATCGGGGCGAGACGTGGCCCCTCCCCCGTCTCGAACCAAAGGTCCTGACCCATCGCATAGGGGACGATCAGAATGTCGGAAAAGAGGATCGCGCCGTCAAAGCCGAAACGGCGCAGCGGCTGAAGCGTGACTTCGGCGGCGGTGGGGCTATCATAGACGAGTTCGAGGAATCCGCCCTTTTCAGCCCGCAAGGCGCGATATTCGGGCAGATAGCGACCCGCCTGACGCATCAGCCACATGGGCGGTGGGCTAAGGCATTCCCCCTTCAGGACGGAAAGCAGTGGCTTGGAAGGCCCGGCGGAAAGGCCGATATCTGGTCCCGTCATAAACTCTCTTATTTAGATTCTTAAAAGGATGATGGAGATAGTAGGTCAGTTGGTAGCGGGGTTTATGCGCAGCGCCCCGATTTGCCAACAGCTTGACTCTCCAGCACCAAGGATTCGGGACCGAGTCAGTGCGGGTCATCCACGCTATCCACAGGCTGTGGATGAAAATGAGGGCCTGTTGGGGGCATGTGGATAAGATTCCGGCCAATGGGTACTATCCAAAAGGGGTAGTTTTGCCCGCAACCTATCCCTTGCTTTATCCACAGGCTCCCCACAGAGATATGCGTCATGTCGCGTATCCATCTGCATTTGCTGTCTGACTCCACAGGCGAGACGCTGGAAAATATCGCCAAGGCGGCGATCGGCGCGTTCGAAAATGTGGAGGCGGTGCGCCATTTCTGGCCGATGGTGCGGTCCGATGTCCATCTCGACCGGATCATGGAAGAGATTGCGGCTAATCCGGGGCTGGTGCTGTTCACATTGTCCAATCATCAGTTGCGACGGCGGCTGGAAACGCGCTGCCGGGCGCTCGGCCTGCCGCATGTTGCGGCGCTGGACAGCGTGACCGACGCTTTGTCCAATATATTGGGGCAGGAAACGCGCAACCGGCCCGGGCGCAAACATATCCTAGACGAAGCCTATTTCGCGCGGATCGAGGCGATCCAGTTCACCATCGCTCATGATGATGGTGTGGGGCATGAGAATTGGGAGGAGGCCGACATCGTTCTGGCGGGCGTGTCGCGTGCGTCCAAAACGCCGACCTCCATCTATCTCGCCAACCGTGGGTACAAGACGGCGAATATCCCGCTGGTGGTGCAATCGCCGCCACCGCGTAGCCTTTACGGGTTGAAGCATCCGATGGTTGTGGGCCTGACCGTCAGTCCCGAGCGGCTGGTGCAGATACGTCGTAACCGGCTGCTGTCTTTGAATCAGGCGCCGGAAACCAGTTATGTCGATCTGGATAAGGTGCAGGAGGAATTGGCTTTTGCCCGGCGGATGTTCGCCGACAATGGCTGGCCGGTGATCGACATGACGCGCCGGTCGATCGAGGAAGCGGCGGCGGCTATCATCAATCTGTTCAACGACCGCGTATTGGCGGAGGGGAGTGACCTATGATCGTGCTGGCGTCGCAAAGCGCGAGCCGCAGGGCGTTGTTGCAGGCGGCGGGGGTGCCGTTCGAGGCTATGTCGCCCGGTGTCGATGAAGAAGCGGCGAAAGAAGCGTTGCGCGGTGATGGGCTGGATGCGCGCGCTCTGGCCGATGCGCTGGCGGAATTGAAGGCGTTGCGGGTGTCGCGCCGCGTGCCGGGCGGGTTGATATTGGGTTGCGACCAGACGTTGAGCCTGGATGATGGCAGCATGATCGACAAGGCGGTGGACCGCGCTGATGCTGAGCAAATCTTGCGGTCGTTGTCGGGGCGGGTCCATCATCTGCACAGCGCGGCGGTGATCGCGCTGAATGGCGAGCCGATTTGGCGGCATGTCGAGCGGGTGCGGATGACGGTGCGGACGTTGTCAGATAGTTTCATAGCTAAGTATCTGGACGAAGAATGGGAGCATTGCCGCTGGTGCGTCGGCAATTACCGGATCGAGGGACCGGGTGTGCAACTGTTCAGCAAGGTTGAGGGCAGCCAGTTCGCGATTCAGGGGTTGCCGTTGCTGCCGCTGCTTGACTTTCTACGCGTCCGGGGCGTTCTGCCAGCATGACCGACAAGCTCCCTTATGCAGAAGTGATCGGCGATCCGATCGCGCACAGCAAATCGCCGCTGATCCACAATTTCTGGCTCGATTGCCTGGGGATCGAGGCGGAATATCGCAAGACGCATGTGACGGCCGAGGGTCTGGCCGCCTATTTTCTGGAGAGGCGGGCTGATCCCGATTGGCTGGGATGCAATGTCACCATTCCGCACAAGATCGCGGTGATGGATTATACCGATGATCCGGGCGGCGTGCGGGAGCGGATCGGGGCGATGAACACGATCGCCAGCGAGACCGGCGGACCTTTGATCGGCACCAATACCGATGCGGGGGGATTCCTCCAGCCGCTACTGCGCGACAAGTGGACGGGGAGAAGCGCCGTACTGGTCGGCGCGGGCGGCGCGGCGCGAGCGATCCTGTTTGCGCTGACGAGCCTGGGGGTGGAGGACATCACCGTCATGGTGCGCGATGCGGCCAAGGGGCAGGCGTTATTGGACCGCGCCAAGGTCAAGGGGCGGGTGATTGGCATGGGTGATGCTCTTCCGGCGGCCGATCTTCTGGTCAACACCAGCTCGCTCGGCATGGTGGGGCAGCCGGTGCTTGATCTTGATCTGTCGCCGCTCGCCAACGATGCGACGGTTTATGATATTGTCTATGCGCCGCTGGAGACCGGGCTGCTCAAGGTGGCGCGGGCGCGGGGTTTGAAGGCGCTGGATGGGTTGGAGATGCTGATCGGGCAGGCCGCGCTGGCATTTGATATTTTCTTCGATGCGCAAGCGCCGCGCGACCGGGACGATGAATTGCGCGCGCTGCTGCTGGCGGCCTGAAGGCCATGAAAGTCTATGGGCTGACCGGATCTATCGGCATGGGGAAGTCGGCCGTCGCCGCCATGTTTGGCCAAGAAGGCGTGCCACTGTTCGATGCGGATGCCGAGGTGCATCGGTTGCAGGGACCCGGCGGCAGGTTGTTGCCCGCGATTGAGGCGCGCTTTCCCGGAACGACCGGGCCACTGGGCGTGGACCGGGCAAAGCTCGGCGCGGCGGTGTTTGGGCATCCCCAGGAATTGAAGGCATTGGAGGCGATCGTCCATCCGGCGGTCAAGGAAGAGCGGAAGGCTTTCCTGCGCCGCCATCGATCGCGCGCCTTCATCGTGCTGGATATCCCCTTGCTGTTCGAAGGCCATATGGAGCGGACGCTGTCGGGAGTCATCGTCGTGACGGCGCCCGCCTGGAAGCAGCGCAAGCGCGTGCTGGCGCGCAAGGGCATGACGGCGGCGAAATTTCGCAGAATCCTGCACTTGCAGACGCCCGATGCTGAAAAACGGCGGCGGGCGGACTATATCATCTATACAGGCACCACATTTGCCGCCACGCGGGCACAGGTGAGGCGCTTGGCGGCTTGCCTTGGATCAAAGACAGGTCGATAAGGAAAAACCCGGCAGAGTCGGTGTGAAGAGGTCCATGCGCGAGATTATTTTCGACACCGAAACGACTGGATTTGACCCTGTATCGGGCGACCGGCTCGTGGAAATCGGTTGTATCGAACTCGTGAACCGGGTGCCTTCGGGCCGCACCTTCCATGCTTATTATAATCCCCAGCGGGCGATGCCCGCCGCCGCCGAGGCGATTCATGGGCTGTCAGACATATTCCTGAAGGACAAGCCGCTCTTCGCTCATGGAGTGGAGGAGTTGCTGGACTTTCTGGAGGACAGCCAGCTTGTCGCGCACAACGCGCGGTTCGATTTCGGCTTCCTCAACCATGAGTTGAAACTGTGCGGCCTGCCGGAAGTGGGCTTGCACCGGATGATCGATACGGTCGCGATCGCGCGACAGATGCATCCGGGCGCCAAGCACAGCCTGGATGCGCTCTGCACACGCTATGGCATCGATCGCAGCCATCGCATCAAGCACGGCGCTTTGCTGGACGCTGAATTGCTGGCGCAGCTGTATATCGAACTGACTGGTGGTCGTCAGATCGGCCTCGGTCTTGCACAGGAGGAGGATAAAGACGCCATTCGGGTGGAACTTGCGAGCGGTATCGCGGTTCGCCCTGTTCGTCCCGCGCGGGTTTTCATGGCCAGCGCGGTAGAGCTGGAGAGGCATGCAGTGTTTGTCGCGACGCTGGAAAAGCCGCTCTGGCTGGAGGAGGCTTGAAGGCGGGCTGACATACTGCCCTTCACGCTTCGCCCACCCGGACTGCCTCCTGCAGCCCGGCAAGAACAAGGAGAAGGCATATGGATATTCGTGTTTCTGGGCATCAGGTCGATACGGGCGACGCTCTAAAGGAGCATGTCGCGACCCGGCTGGAGGCCATGGCCGAGAAATATTTTTCGCGCACGATTTCCGCTCATGTCACGTTCCGGCCCGCGCCGCACGGCGCCTTCCATTGCGATATCGTCTGCCATGTGATGACCGGCCTGATCCTGAAAGGGTCCGGTGAAGCGCAGGAAGCGCATCCGGCTTTCGACCAGGCCGCGGAAAAGATCGAACGGCAGCTGCGGCGGTACATGCGCCGCCTGAAGGACCGCCACCCCCAAGCCATTGCGGCGGAGGCTCAGCGGGCCAATGGATATGAGCTGAACGGCATGGACGGCGCGGGCTATACCATCTTTGCTTCCTCGCCGGAGGAGGAGGAACCGGCCGACGCGCCGCTGATCGTGGCGGAAACGCGGGTCGATATTCCTGAAGCCAGCGTGTCCGATGCGGTGATGATGCTGGACCTGCGCAACACCAATGCGCTGCTGTTCCTGAATGCCGGAACGGCCGCCTATAACATGGTCTATCGCCGCCACGACGGGACGATTGGCTGGGTGGAACCGAGGTTGGAAGCGCGCGCCTGACAGGTGCCTGACACTGGGGTCCGGCCCCGGCTGCCATTGACCCAGAGCGGCAGGCAGCCTATGGGGCCGGGCTTTATATCCCCGGACAAGCGCGGTTTTTAAGGGGCAGCGCGCATGCCGGCTGTTCCAGGTTGGTCATGGTTCATTTCAACGACATCGTCGCGCCGCAGGCACTTGCCACAGAGGTCTCGACAAACGGCAAGAAGCCGCTGTTCCAGAAAATCGCGCAACTGGCGGCGTCCGCCTATGGTCTGAACGCGAACGCGGTATCGGAAGCGCTGTTCGAGCGTGAGCGGCTGGGATCGACCGGCTTTGGGGGCGGAGTCGCCATCCCCCATGCGAAGATTTCTGGTCTGGACAGGATGAGGGGCGTCGTCGTCCTGCTCAATCCCCCGATTGCCTTCGACGCGGTTGATGATTCGCCGGTCGATATCGTCTTTGCCCTGCTGTCGCCGGTCGATAGCGGCGCGGAACATCTGAAAACGCTGGCCCGCGTGTCGCGCTATCTGCGCGATGAGGGGCATGTCGTCCGGCTGCGTGGCGCGAAGTCGGCGGAGGCGCTGCACGCGCTGCTGGCCGGTGGCGAAGCGCGTGACGCCGCCTGAGGTGGACGGCGCGCCGAGCGGCGAGGCGGCGCATTTCCGTGCGCTGGAGAATCTCTACCGTTCCGCGCCGATCAACCGGATGTTCCGGTCGGAGCTGACGATTCCCGAGGCGGGCCGGTCAATCATCGAGTTCGATGTCGATGAAGAACAGTTCCACGCGGCCGGCGCCGTCCACGGGACCGTCTATTTCAAGATGATGGATGATGCCGCCTTTTATGCGGCGAACAGCCTGGTCAGCGATCGATTCCTGCTGACGACCGCCTTCAACCTGCTGTTCACCCGCCCGATCGGGCCGGGCCGCATCCGTGCCGAAGGGCGGTGGATCAGCGGCAAGCGGCGGGTGTTCGTCGCCGAAGCGAGCCTGATCGACATGGACGGCGAAGAGGTAGGCCGGGGAACGGGCACCTTCATGCGGTCGCAATTTCCGCTATCTTCGCTGCCGGGCTATGCAGGCTGACCGGCTGACCAGCGCGATGCTGGTCGGCGTGCTGGTAAGGCGCGCGGCCGGGGCAGGCGGATTCGCCACGGTACTGGTCAAGGGCGATCAAATCAGCGGCGCAATCCTTATCGAAACCGCTGAAAGAGGGCAGGCTATGGGCCTGTTCGAACGGGTTTCCGACTTTGCCGGTGGATATAGGTTGGAGCGTTGCGGACCCGCGCCGGATGAGGGAACCGAGTCCCTCAATCAATATATAGCGAGGCGTCGGAGATCAGACCCCGATCTGTGGGTCGTGGAACTCGATATCGCGGATGCGGAACGGTTCGCCGCTGAAACGATCTGTTGATCGTTGACTCTGAACAGATGGAAAGGCACTGGCCCCACCCAACGCTTAACGCGCAGGTTGCCAAATTCGCCCGTGGGGGGCGGGCGAGGTAAACACGCAGACGGGGGGCGGCCTGACGTCGATTATGTGATGGGGTTTTTCCCGACGTCCCTGGCCAAGAACCGCATGTTTCTGAGTTGTAATGAGTTTTCGTTTGAAGGCCGCGACTGCCGCGGCATTTGCCCTGACCGCCACCGTCGCGGTTACGGCGGCCGACATGTCGAGCGCTAGCGAAGTCGCTCCTTCGGTCGTATCCTTTGCCGGGAATCAAGAGCTGAATGCAGCTCCGGCGGCTTCCAAGCCCGCTGTTATTTTTGCCGCGCCGCGCGAAGTCGCCCAGCCGCTGGCCGATCTTTCCAATAGCGCCGATGTGCGTGCCGACAATCTGTCCGCTCTGGTCGATGCACAGGGTGCAGCCGAAGACCTGGACAGCGACATGAAATGCCTGGCTGGCGCGGTATATTTCGAATCGAAGGGCGAGAGCCTGGAAGGCCAGCTGGCCGTTGCCCGCGTCATCATCAATCGCGTGAAGTCGGGCCGTTTCGCCAGCAGCCTGTGCGGCGTCGTCTATCAGCCGGGCCAATTCAGCTTCGTCCGTGGCCGTGGTATGCCGGCAATCCCCATGGCCAGCGAAAGCTGGCGCAATGCTGTCGCGATCGCGCAGATCGCAATGCAGGACAGCTGGAACAGCAAGGCCGAAGGCGCCCTGTTTTTCCATGCCCGCCGCGTGTCGCCGAGCTGGGGCAAGCGCCAACTGGCCTCGATCGACAATCATATTTTCTATCGCTGATCCTCGGGTCGCACATCACAAGGACAGCGGGCCGGTTCAGGAAACTGAATCGGCCTTTTCTTTTGTTCCCTTCTTGTTCTAAGATAGGAGCATGAGTCCGGTTTCTTCCATGCCCGCCCCCGATCGGGATTGCTCTCCCCTAACCGATGGTACGGCGCTGGCCGTAGCGCGTGGCACGCTGCGGCTGTTTTTCCGCCATGATATGAGCGGGATATTGGAAGTGCCGCTGCCCAATGGCCGCCGGGCTGACATTATGGCGCTGGACAGCGCGGGGCGGATCAGCATCGTCGAGATCAAGTGCAGCCGCGCCGACCTGCTGGGTGACATGAAATGGCCGGACTATCTCGATTATTGCGATCGCTTCTTCTGGGCGGTGCCTTCCGGCTTTGACCTGTCGTTGTTCGACAGCGAGGCTTTATGGCCAGCGCGTACGGGCCTGATCGTCGCGGATCAATATGATGCCGAATTGCTGCGGCCTGCGCCCGTGGAACCGCTCGCGGCGGCACGACGGAAAGCGGAGACCCTGCGCTTTGCACGGCGGGCGGCACGGCGGCTGACTGCATTGGCCGATCCCGATCATGCCGCCGAACTGGGATGGTGACGTAAGGACATCCACCATGAGGCGTCAGCGGGGGCGCGTACCCCAATATTCATCGGCCAGGAATCGGTGGAGCGCCGTCGATCCCTGCCGCGCTGCTGTCCGCGCCATGTGGCGGCGTATGTCATAGCTGCTGTTGTTCAGTTCGGTATGAAATGACTCCAGCGCCTTCTTCGTTTCATGCGGTGCATGCGTATAGGGCTGGAAGATATTGCCGAGGGCCTGTTCCCAGGCTTTCTCGATGTCGTTCTTGCGCTCCATAACCGGCCTCTCCGGGCTTGGGATGATATAGAGGAGATGGGAAGGCGGAGGGCGTGAGACAAGATGTGGCATGCTTGACGTGAGGCTGGAGCGTCGTGCCTCCAATGAAAAGCGCTCCGTTCGCCGTGAGCTTGTCGAAGGGCTCCCCTTCTTTTCAGAACACGGAAAGGGCTTCGACATTCGAACGAGGCAAGTGACTCGTTCGGACAGCCCGAGCGGGGTTAGATAAGCGCGATATAGGGCACAATTCGCTAAAACAGGCGCAAGGAAGGCGTCTGACCCGGTTGTCCTAGAAGGTTGGACCCTGCACCGGCCCCGAAGGCGCGGCCTTTGGCTTTGATGCCGCCAACACCTCGACAATTCCGGAGGTGCGCGCATCCCGTTCCGCATAGTCGCGCGCGGACATGCCAGCGATCGTGTCGCGCTTGTCCGCATTCGCGCCCTGCGCGACGAGCAGGCGGACGAGTCCGATGTCGCGCAGCTGGACGGCGCGGATCAGCGGGGTTTCGCCGCTGCCATTCGTCTTGTCGATCTGCGCCCCACCAGCCAGAAGGGTCCTGACGCCATCTTCGAACCGCGCCTGCACCGCATTCATGAGCGGGGTATTGCCACGATTGTCGGCAAGGTTGGGATTGGCGCCCTTGGCGAGCAGGAAAGACAGCCATGTATTGTCGCGACGGGCGATGACGAGGTGCAGCGCGGTTTCGCCGCTGGTGACGTCGCGGCTGTTGATGACAGTCGATCCGGGCTTCTGGATGAGGTCGGTGACCTTCTGCCCGTCGGCGTCCTTGACCGCCTTCAGGAAATTATAGCTGTCCGAAAATTGCGCCTGCGCCGCGACTGGCGACAGCAGCGCGAGCGCCAGAGCCGCTGCGCGCGCCGCGCCGATCCAAGCCGGAAAAGCCTTCATCATCGTCCTTAAGCCCCGTTGGCATTTGCAATAGCGCCCATAGCAGGGCATGGCTGGCGGCGCCATGAACAAAGCGATCCGTTCCCTCATCCTGCCGTTCACCGCCCTGCTGGCCGCCTGCAATATGGGTGCTGGCGGCAATGCATCAAGCGAGATGGAAGGGACGCGCGGCGATCTCGCCGGGGCGCGAATTGGAGCGCCCTTCACCCTGACCGACCAGGATGGGAAGAAGGTGCGGTGGGACGATTTCAAGGGCAAGTACCGGCTGGTCTATTTCGGCTACAGCTATTGCCCTGACGTCTGTCCGCTGGATTTGCAGCATATCATGCAGGGCTTTTCGCAGTTCGAGAAGGCGGATGCGAAGCGGGCGGCGAAGGTGCAGCCGATCTTCATCAGCGTCGATCCGGAGCGTGACACGCCTGCGGTTCTGAAGACCTATGTGGCGGCATTTCACCCCAAGCTGATTGGGCTCACGGGCACGCCCGAGGAAATCGCGAAGGTGGAGAAGGATTTCGTCGTCATCGCCAGCAAGGAAAAGGCGCAAGGGGCGAGCGGCTATCTGGTAAGCCATAGCCGCACGCCCTATCTTTTCGGCCCGGATGGCCAGCCTGTGGCATTGGTGCCGGTGGATGATCCGGGAACGGCGGATAAGCAGGAAGGCACGGCGGACGATGTGCGCGCCTTCCTGGAAAAATGGGTCAAGTGACGGTTTGAACTTCTGGGAAAAGCCCCTCGATAAGCTGGACCGCGCGGAGTGGGAAGCGCTGTGCGACGGGTGCGGCAAATGCTGCCTGCACAAGGCCGAGGATGAGGATACCGGGCGCGTCTATCCGACCAACGTCGCCTGCCGCCTGCTCGACCGGCATAGCGGGCAGTGCAGCAATTATGGCGAGCGGCGGCGCTTTGTGCCCGACTGCGTTCGGTTGACCCCGCAGAAGGTGAAGACGATCAGCTGGCTTCCGCGCACCTGCGCCTACCGGCTGCGGGGCGAGGGCAAGCCGCTGCCGTCCTGGCATTATCTGATCAGTGGCGACCGGGAGGCCGTGCACCGCGCGCAGGAGTCGGTGCGTGGCTGGACCATTGCCGAGGCGGATGCGGGTGATTGGGAAAATCATCTTGTCGACCGCGAACTCTGACAGCAGCATCATCGTCGACGGCATTGCCGTTCCGGTTCGTATCCGCCGGTCGGCGCGGGCGAAGGCATACCGCCTGTCGCTGGATCATGCGCGCGGGGAATTGCGGCTGTCGCTGCCGATGCGGGCCAATTTGAGCCGGGCGCTGGGATGGGCGCAGGGGCACGAGGGATGGGTGCGGTCGCAGATGGCGGCGCGGCCTGAATCGGTGCGCTTCGAGGATGGGACATGCTTTCCTCTGGAAGGGCGGGAGGTGCGGATCTGCTGGGTGGCGGATGCGCCGCGTACCGTGCGGATCGAGGGTGACAGGCTGACGCTGGGCGGTGTGCCGCAGTCGGTGGGGCCGCGCGTGCTGCGCTGGTTGAAGGCGCGGGCGAAGGTGGTGCTGGAAGAGGAGAGCCATGCGATGGCGGGCGATCATGACTTGATCGTGGCTTCGGTTGGCATCGGCGATCCGCGCAGTCGCTGGGCGAGTTGCGCGTCGAGCGGGGCGATCCGCTATAGCTGGCGTCTGATCCTGTGCCCGCCGCATGTCCGGCGGGCGACGGTGGCGCATGAGCTCGCTCATTTGCTGCACATGGATCACAGCCCGGCATTCCATGCGGCCCATGCGCGGATATTGGGGGAGGATCCCAAGCCTGCCCGTGCCTGGTTGAGGGAGCATGGGGCGGGGCTGCACCGCTATATGGTTTAGAGTGCGGCGTCACCCGCCGGGCACTCATGCGCGGCATCAGGTTGATGAGCGAGACCGCAGTCGCGGCATATGACATGATTACCGGCGGCGAGGCCGTGGCCGACTGACACCCGTTCGTCAAAGACGTAGCAGTCGCCCTGCCAGCGGCTTTGTTCTTCCGGCATTTCCTCCAGATAGCGCAGGATGCCGCCGCGCAGGTGATAGACATGCTCAAAGCCGCGCGACCGCACCAGCGCGGTCGATTTTTCGCAGCGGATGCCGCCGGTGCAGAACATGGCGATGCGGGGTTCGCGGCCTTGCTCTTTCAGCTGTTCGGCGAAGCGGTCGAACCATGCCGGAAATTCGCGGAAGGATCGCGTGCCGGGATCGATCGCGCGGTCAAAGCTGCCGACGGCGACCTCATAGGCGTTGCGCGTGTCGATGACGATCGTGTCGGGATCGGCGATCAGCGCGTTCCATTCGGCGGGGTCGAGATAGCGGCCCGTTTGAGATGCGGGGTCGAGATCGCCTGCGCCCAGGGTCACGATCTCCGCCTTCACCTTGACCTTCATGCGGGCGAAGGGGGCTTCGTCCGCCGTGGCGAATTTGACATCCAGATCGGCGCAGCCCGGAAGGGTGCGGATATGGGAGAGGAGGGCGTCGATCGCTTGCTCGTTGCCCGCGACCGTGCCGTTGATGCCTTCGCGCGCTAGGATCAGCGTGCCGCATGTGCCAAGCTGCCCGCAGAGGTCGCGCAGCTGTGCCGCCAGCGCTTCCGGATCCGGGAAGGCGGCGAAACGGTAGAGCGCGGCGATGGTGAAGGGCGGAGCCATGGCGGGCGCCATAGCGACTTCACGGCCCTCTTGAAAGGGCGGGCGCGAGCGCGCATAGGCGGGCCATGGTTCCCTTTTCGTTCGCGGGTCACGAGTTTCTGGCTTTGCCTGAAGCGGCGCTGTTCTGGCCCGCGCGGTCGGCGTTGCTGGTCGCGGACCTGCATTTCGAGAAGGCGAGCTGGTTCAGCCGTTTCGGCCAGTTTCTGCCGCCGCATGATAGTCAAGCGACGCTGGACGTGATCGAGGCGCTGGTGGCGCGGACGGGGGCGCGGGCCGTCTGGTCGCTGGGGGACAGCTTTCACGATGCCGATGGGGCGGCGCGGCTGCCATCCAAGGCGCGTGAGCGGCTGGAGGCACTGACGGCGCGGCTCGATTGGTTGTGGATTACCGGCAATCACGATGCAGGCATGGATGCGACGCCGGGCGGGCGGCGGATGGCAGAGGCCGAGGTCGATGGCGTCTGGCTGCGGCATGAGGCTGATCCGGTCGATCCGCGGCCTGAGATTTCGGGGCATTTCCACCCGAAGCTGCGGCTGTCGGTGCGGGGTCGAAGGGTGTCGCGGCGCTGTTTCGTGGGATCATCGTCGAAGTTGATCCTGCCTGCTCTGGGCGCGCTGACAGGGGGACTGGATGCGAGCCATAGAGAAATCCGCCGCGCGGTGGGTCCCGGCGCCATGGCGATGGTGCCGGTCGCGGACAGGATGCTGCGCTTTCCGCTTGGCTAGAAACGCTACGGAAACCTGGCGTTAAGCTGTTGCTGCTAAGACACAGAAGCCGGTAATAAGGTCAAACGCCGGGCGCAAAGGGTTGGAAAGGCTCGGTTGCCTTGCCTTCAGTCTGCTGTGTCCGCATAATCGCACTCCTAAAGTCGACATGAGAAAATCATGCGCTGAAGGAGAGGAAAGGGTCCCATGAATAAGAAAAATCTCTGGCTGTTGTCCGCTGGCATGATAGCGCTGGCCGGGTCGGTGTCCCAAGCCCAGGCGCAGGAAGCACAACCGCAGAACGGCGTGGCGGACGATGATGGCATCATCATCGTCACCGCGACGCGCCGCCCCAGCCCTCTGTCCGACGTGCCCATCGCGGTATCGGCTGTTTCCGCACAGGCAATGCAGAATAGCGGCGCGAGCGACATCCGGGCGCTCAACCAGCTGGCGCCATCGCTGCTGGTGTCATCGACCGGGTCGGAAGCCAATGCGTCCGCCCGTGTTCGCGGCATCGGCACGGTGGGTGACAATCCGGGCCTTGAAAGCTCCGTCGCGCTGTTCATCGATGGCGTCTACCGTTCCCGCACGGGTGCGGGGCTTAACGAGCTTGGCGAGATCGAGCGGGTCGAAGTGCTACGCGGGCCGCAGGGGACGCTGTTCGGACGCAACGCTTCGGCGGGTATGATCAACGTCATCAGCAAGGCGCCCGAGTTCAAACTGGGAGGCAAGGCCGAGGTCACTTACGGCAATTATGATTATTGGCGGCTGGCGGGACGTATCACCGGGCCGGTTTCCGACAAGCTGGCGCTAAGCCTGGATGGCGTGTGGTCGAAGCGGGACGGCTTTTACGACCTGGTGGACACGAGCGGCAACAAGGTTGGCGAAACCAACGATCGCGATCGCTATTTCGTGCGCGGACAGGCGCTGTTCGAGCCCAATGATGCGCTGTCGATCCGCTTGATCGGCGATTATACCAATCGCGATGAAAGCTGCTGCGGCGCGGCCTATATCGAAACGCGCGAGCGGCGGCCGGTTGCGGGTGGCGGATACAGCACCGCGCCGTTCAACCGCATCGCGGCGATCCTTGCCGGACAGGGCAGCGTGTTCGCGGCCGATCCCTATGACCGCGAACTGACGATCACGCCCGGGCGCGACTATGTCAGCAAGGTCAAGGATTGGGGGCTGTCGGGTGAGGTCAATTATGATCTGGGCGGCGCGAAGCTGACCAGCATCACCGCCTATCGCGATTATAAGAGCCAGGATTATGGCGATTATGATTATAGCGGCGCGGACCTGCTGTACCGCGATCCCAACACCTACAGGCAGTTCCGCACCTTTACGCAGGAATTGCGCGCGCAGGGTTCGGCCTTTGGCGAGGTGCTCGACTGGTTGGTCGGCGGCTATTATGCGCATGAGAAGCTGACGCTGGAGGACAATATCGTCTTCGGCGACGACTATGGCCGCTTTGCCGCTTGCCGCCTGATGGCGGGCAAGGACGTAAACAGCAACCTCACGGCGGCACAGTTGGCGGCGTGCGGTAGCAATCCCGCAGCCACGCAACTGTTCATCAACGGGACGCAGGCGCAACTTAATGCTGCGTTGACACCAGCCGTCGGAGCGCCGACCGCTGGAGCGATTTCGACCGGGTTTGGCAATGGGCTGCGTGCGCTGGCCGCCATTCCGGCCGGCACAGGCGACATCGCTTCGCTCTATCACCAGAAGAGTGAGAATTGGGCGCTGTTCACGCACAATATCGTGCATGTCACCAAGAAGCTCGATTTGACGCTCGGCCTGCGCTACACGCATGAAAGCAAGAACTTCTCCGCGGACTTCAGCAATAATAACGCGACTTGCGCGGCGCTACAGGCGACAAGTCTTCCCGGTATCGCTTCAAATCCCGCGTTTGGGGGAGAAGATTCCACCGTGCGCGCATTGGCTAGGGGTATCCTGACGCTGGGATGCCTTGGCAACAGCTCGACCGGGCTCAATGCGCTGAACCTCAATGACAAGATCAGCAATGGCGAGTTTTCGGGTACGGCCGTGCTGTCGTGGAAGCCTTTGGATGAGATGCTGGTTTATGGCAGCTATTCGAAGGGCTATAAGGCGGGCGGTTACAATCTAGATCGCTTCCAGCTGGGATCGACCGGGCTCAACCCGGTTCCCGCCGTCTTTTCGCCACGTAGCAATGCGGATGTGGCCAGCCTTCGCTTCGCTGCGGAAAAGGTCGATGCGTTCGAAGTGGGTCTGAAATATACCCAGCCCAAGTGGAGCGTGAACATCGCGGCGTTCCGGCAGGAGTTCAAGAATTTCCAGCTAAACACCTTCAACGGCACCAGCTTCGTGGTGCAGAATATCAATGGCTGCGACGGATCGCTCTCGGCGGGGCGCACCTGCGACAGCGGCGATGTGGGGCCGGGCCTGATCAGCCAGGGTGTCGAGCTGGAGCTGGCGGCGTCGCCAGTGCGCAACGTCCGCGTGGCGGGTGGTTTGACCTACGCGCGGGCGAAGTTCGCCAACCGGCTTGTAGGCAGCAGCGATGGATCAGTGCCGCTTGATCCGGCGCTGTTCCTGCTGCCGGGATCGATCAACAGTCAGGCGCCCGAAGTGGTTACCACGGTCAGCGCTTCCTGGACGCCGGAGATCGGCTCTACGGGGCTGTCGGCGCTGTTCTACATCGACGGGCGCATGACCAGCGACTTCAACACGGGGTCTGACCTGTTCCCCGAAAAGCGGCAGGACGGTTATGCGGTGTTCAACGCGCGTGTCGGCATCCGTGGGCCGCAGCAGCGCTGGGCGGTGGAATTCTGGGGCCAGAATATCTTCAACCAGGATTATACCCAGGTGGCTTTCAGCAGCCCGCTGCAATCGAGCAGCCCATCAACATCGACGACCGGCCAGTTTGCTCTGGGCGCGCCGATGGCAAACCAGCTGATCTCGGCCTATCTGGCTGAACCCCGCACCTACGGCATCACGCTTCGCGGGAGTTTCTGATCATGCCTCTCCCGCTCGTCGGAACAGGGCGGGCGGGAGAGGCA
>CAMPIM010000049.1 GCA_946886365.1 uncultured Novosphingobium sp. | reverse complement strand
GCTCCAGCCAGGCACGCAGCTGGTACGCGAGTGGGGCGGGGAGAGCCACCATGTGCTGATGGAGGAGAAGGGAAGGTGCGCCTATAGGGGCAAGAGCTTCGCCTCCCTGTCGGCAGTCGCTCAGCATATCACGGGCGCCCACTGGTCGGGTCCCCGCTTCTTCGGGGTGAAGCCATGACTCAGAAGAAGAAGCTGCGCTGCGCCATCTACACCCGCAAGTCGACCGAGGAGGGGCTGGACCAGGCGTTCAACAGCCTGGACGCGCAGCGCGAGGCTTGTGCCGCCTATGCGCTCAGCCAAAAGGGCGAGGGCTGGTCGGTGCTGCCCACCCTCTATGATGATGGCGGCTTCTCGGGCGGCAGCATGGAGCGTCCCGCGCTCGTTCGGCTGCTTGCCGATGTGCAATCAGGCAAGGTGGATATCGTCATCGTCTATAAGGTCGATCGGCTGACCCGTGCCCTCAATGACTTTGCCCGCATCGTCGATGTGTTCGATGCTGCGGGCGTGTCGTTCGTGTCGGTGACCCAGCAGTTCAACACCACCACCAGCATGGGACGGCTGACGCTCAACGTGCTACTAAGCTTCGCCCAGTTCGAGCGCGAGGTGATCGCCGAGCGCGTGCGCGACAAGATCGCCCAGTCCAAGGCCAAAGGCATGTGGATGGGCGGCACGGTGCCGTTCGGATACCAGGTCATAGATAAGAAGCTTGTGCCCCATCGTACCGAGGCCAAGACGCTGGTCCATATCTATCGTCGCTATCTCGCACTGCCCTCGGTCATGGCGCTGATGGAAGAGCTAAAAGCCGAAGGCATCTTCAATCGCCCTCCGAGCGGCACCGGGCAAGGTCAGCCGTTCGTGCGTGGGCCGCTGCATTATCTGCTCTCCAACCCAACCTATCTCGGCAAGGTCCGGCACAAAGGCCAGATCCATGATGGCGAGCATGAAGCGATCATTGATCAGGCATTGTGGGACGCAGTGCAGGAGAAGCGCAGGGCCGCTATCGGAACCAAGCGTCAGCCCGGCAATGGTCAGCATGGCAGTCTGCTCACCGGCATGATCCGCGATTATGCCGACCGGCCGATGTCGCCGAGCCATGCGGTCAAGCAGCAGCGGCGCTACCGCTATTATGTCTCCAGCATGGCGGCACAGGTTGAGGAGGACGGCAATAAGATCCCGGCGCTGCGTCTGCCAGCGGCGGAGCTGGAGTGCGCGGTGGTGGATGCGGTCACCAACCTGCTGACCGACGAACGGACCATCATGGCCTTGCCCCAGGTAGAGGCGCAGGCAATCGTTCGTCGCCGCCATGCCGCGCACGCGCTTACCGCGAAGATGGAGAAGGCAAGCAAGGCCGAGCTGCGGGAGCAGCTGCGATCGCTGGGGGTAGCCATCCTCGTCCATCCCGATCGCATCGAGGGCACGATCAGCCAGCGCCTGCTGGTGGCGCTGCTGGATAAGTCCCCGCCCGAACCGCAAGATGACGGCGTCCGAACACACCTGCTCATCCACACTAAGGTGGATCGGCGAGGGCATAATCTGAGGCTGGTCCTGCGTTCGAAAAAGCAGCAGCCGCCCAAGGTCAATCCGACGCTGATCCAGCTCCTATGCAAGGCGGAAGCTGCTCGAGCGCAACTATTTGCCGGTGGTGGGGCAACACCGCGTGACTTGAAGTTGGAGCGCTTAGCGCGGCTCGCATTCCTCGCGCCCGACATCATGAGCGCAATCATGGAGGGCCGCCATCCGCCAGCTCTCACCACGCGGCGCATGATGCAGCTGCCGCGCATCCCGCTCGACTGGCGAGGCCAGCGTCAAGCGCTGGGATTCTGACACCCCATTCCAGAAAAATCCGGTACCACTTGAAAAGGCCCCGTGAGACGCGGGGCCTTTTTGTAAGGTTCGCGCGCGAAAGGGCGGTCTCTGCGTACCAGGATTTTTGACCCGCAGGCGAAAGCGCGCGGAACCGCGCCATTCTCGAGTCGATCTCTGAAACATCCCGTAAGTTACTGTAACTGAAGGATGATTGGCTGGGGCGGCAGGATTCGAACCTGCGCATGGCGGCATCAAAAGCCGCTGCCTTACCGCTTGGCGACGCCCCAGCATGTGTGCGGCGACCGCCGCGCGGGACGGCATATAGCGTCTGTTGCGCGAAAGGAAAGCCTAGTCATGTCACTATGGCTTCGCCAATATGCGGGCTTCGAAATCTTCCTGGACGCCTCGCATGAATGCAAACAGTTCGCCTGCCAACGCACCGGTTCCGCAGATCACGCCTGCGTCGCCTCTCTTCCTGCGGGAGGATGAGATTCGGCGGGGGATCGAGATGCTGTATTTCGGCTATTCCGCGCTTACCCGGTCTATCGATGACGGACTAGCGGCACAGGGGCTGGGGCGTGCGCATCACCGCGCGCTGTATTTTATTTCGCGTCAGCCGAACCTGACGGTGAAGGAGTTGCTGCGCCTGCTGTCCATCACCAAGCAGTCGCTGGGGCGGGTGCTCAATGACCTTATAGAGCGTGGCTATATTGAAACGCGGCAGGGGGCGAGCGACCGGCGGCAGAAGCTGTTGCGGCTCAGCGCGTCGGGCAAGATGCTGGAGGCCGAGTTGTTCCGCGCGCTGCGTGAAAAGATGGCGGCGGCTTATGCGCAGGCGGGGCAGGGGTCGGTGACGGGCTTCTGGCGGGTGCTGGAGGGGTTAATCCCCGACGCGGATCGATCGATGGTTTCCGGCCTGCGCAGCCGCTGATCCAAAGGCAACCATAAGGCTGGCTAACGGTTTGGCTCATGCGTTTGACAGCAAGATGAGGGAAGCATGAAAGCATCAATTGTGGCCGCTTTGGTGATTGTCGCGGGGATGGGCCTGTCCGCCTGCTCGGAAAAGGCAGCTGACAGCCTCGAGAATGCGGGATCGGCGATTGGCAATGACGTCAACCGGGCGGTCGATCAGGCAGCAGCGAAGATCGACAATGGTCTCGATCATGCCGAGCGGGCGATCGACAGGGGCACGAACGAGATCGGTGCGGCGACGACTAACGCCACACAGGATGCAAGGCGCGAAGCCCGGGAAGCGAAGGAAGATGCGGGCGCCGCTATGGAACGCGCGGGGAATGACTTGAAGAGGGATTGAACAAGTGGCGTGAGTCTCATGGCCAAGATCCTCTCGCCCGATCACTCACGCCGGAGATTGGCCGGATAACCGGCTGAGCGCTGCGGCAACATAGCGGCGGCGCTCAGGGTCCCGGCTGATCTCCAGCATGGCGCACAGGCTCCCACGGGCGGCTTCCACCTCGCCATGTTCCAACTGCAGTCGGGCAAGCGCCCACCAGCCTGCATCATGTTCGGGTGCAACCACCGTCATGCGCTCATAAATCGAGCAGGCCCGCCATGTGTCGCTCGCCTGTTCCGCCCGAGTGGCCTGATTGAGGAGCAGGCGCACAAGTGTCATGCGGTTCGACATCGGCTCAAGGGTCGAAACGTCTTGCCTGCCCGTCGACGCGGCGACCGTGAGAAGCCCGGCCACTTGCCCGGCCTGCACCAGCGCGCCGCTGCGGAAAGGATCGATGATGGCCGTAGCCTCATCAGGCCCGATGCTGACCAGGACATGGCCGGGCGTGTTCAGCGGATGCGCTTGCCATCCGGCGCGCCGGGCGGCGGCGACATAGAGGATGGAAAGGCTGACCGGCAGCCCCCTCCGACGATCCAGCACCCGGATCATATCGCCGTTTATTGGCGCGTCGTAGGTCAGGCTATCGCCTTCAAAGCCGAACTGGCCGCTGAATATATGCGCGAGAAGGGCACCCTGTGCTGCTCCCGTTTGCAGATCATCGTCGTCGATGTCCGCTCGTTCCGCCTGGATCGCGTCGCCGATCTCGCGCAGCAGAGCCAGATAAGGTTCGACGTCGATCCCTTCATGGTCAAGAGCGCTCAGCATCAAGGCGGCGCTGTCCAGCTCGATCTCTTCGTCAGCCAGCAGGCCGATATAAGCGATGCTCTCGTTCATGCGCGCACCGGGCAGTGAGCCGTACGCGATAGCCGATGGGATCGGAGGGAAGCCGCAGTGAATTTTTCCATGCCCCCTACATGGTGGCTGTTGCGCGAATTTGCACCACCTGTGGTAGGAAAGGAGATGGCGAAGCGGAAAAGACGATATCTGACAGCAACGATGCCGGACGGATATGTGAAGCGGATCGGGCCGACGACGGACCCTTTCACCCATTATTGGCGGATCGTTGCTGAACTGGAAAATGGCAACACCGAAATATTCTGGGGTCATGTCAAATCGCTCGCCGAAGCGAAGAGGAAACGCACGGCGGCAAAGGAGGCCTCAAGGATGCGCGGGTGGCGCAGCTTCCTGTTCGAAATCGCCGAATTGACTGTCGAGCCCGCCTGAAACAGCCCCGCTATTTTCCTTACACAGCTTGCCACTACAGTGCAGTAATGCCTTGGGATCAAACGGTTTGCTGATCAGTAACCGATCCTGAAACTGTTCAGGCAGGCTCTCGCGCCCATATCCCGTGACGAAGGCGAAAGGTATCTCCCTTTCCGACAGCGCAGCCGCCACATCATCAACCGGCATGCCTTGCAGATTGCCATCCAGCAGCGCGGCGTCGAAATCCGCATGCTGCATCAACGCCAGAGCCTCTTGCGCACATCCCGCTATGGTCACGGCGGCCGCGCCATCCTCCAAAATGCTGGCAATCTCCATCGCCACAAGCGGTTCGTCCTCAATGATGAGGAAACTGCGCCCCGCTATCGCGCCGCCTTGCACAGCCAATGCCTCTTCGCTCACGTTCAAGACGGAACTGGCGGTATTGATCCGGCTGATCCGTGGCCCGCACGGCAGCGTCATGGTCCAGCAAACCCCGCTTTCCTCATATTCCACGCTGGCCTGGCCGCCTTCCGCCTTCAGGCTGCGTTCGATGAGGGCCGTGCCAAACCCTCTGCGTGACGGCGGAGTGACGGGCGGCCCGCCGCTTTCCACCCAGCGTATCAAAAGCCGGTCCCGCTCCACCTTCCACGACAGCGAAACCGTGCCCGCCGGAATGCAAAGCGCGCCATATTTATGCGCGTTGGTCACCAGCTCATGCAGGATGAGTGCGACGTGCAAAGCCAGTTCAGGCGCCAGTTCCAGTTCAGGCCCCTCGATGGTCAGCTGCCCAAGATCGATAGCGCCAATGTCGATCTGCCCATTGACCAGTTCCCGCAGCGACGCGCCTTGCCATGTCGTGCTGCTCAGCAATGAGTGCGCGCGGGCGAGGGCATGGATGCGCCCGGTGAAGGTTGGAGCAAAATCCGACGGACCCGACGAATGCCGCAATGTCTGCACCGCGATCGCCTGAACCGAGGCGAGGGTGTTTTTAACCCGATGGTTGAGTTCTCCGATCAGCAGGCGCTGCGTATCCTCGGCCCGCTTCCTTTCAGTGACGTCCAGCACCTGGACGTTGACCGACACGAGCCGCCCCTGACCATTGAGCAGCGCAGAGCAATAGCATTCGCATTCCAGCGTCGGCCCCTCGGCCGTCCGCATGCGCAGATGCTGAACCGCGCGAACGGATCGCCCGGCGATAAGGTCACTCATCAAGGCGTCGAAGGTAGCCTCGTCTTCCGGGTCGATCCATTTCAGCTCGTCCGCCTTGAAGCCAGCGACTTCGGGCGCCCGCCATCCAAACAGCCGCTCTGCCCCGTTGGACCAGGCCACGATGTGCCGCCCGGCATCGAATTCGATGATCGCCAGCGGGGAATTGTCACTGTGGGCATGCAGCCGGGCGAGGGCGGCGGCAATCTCGTCACGCTGCCGGGCCAGTTCCTGCCGCTGCCCGAACAGCTCGACGAAAACCGCCGTCTTGTTACGCAGGATATGTGCATCGACCGGCTTCAGCAGATAATCGACCGCGCCTGCTTCATAGCCGCGAAAGCGCCGCCGTTCATCGGTCGCGACCGCTGTCAGGAAGATGATCGGAACCCTGCGTGTCCGTTCGGTGCCACGCATCAGTTCGGCGAGTTCAAAGCCGTCCATACCCGGCATCTGCACGTCCAGCAGGGCCAGCGCGACATCATGCACCAGCAGCAGCTCGAGTGCCTGCACGCCAGAACGCGCCTTGAGCAGTTCGACGCCTTCCCCGGCAAATAGGGCATCCAACGCCGTCAGATTTTCCTCAACATCATCGACAGCCAGGATCTTGGGCTTTTCAGGCGGCATGGCGCAGATCCTCCATATCCTTGACGTTCCGGCGGTAGATTTTTTCAGCCTCGTGGAAGTCGGCAAACGCTTCGGAATATCGGGAAAAACGTAGCGTTTCCTTCGACCCAAGCCCGAGGAACCCGCCGCGCACCAGCGATCCGCCGAACAGGCCCAGCGCACGGTCCTGCAAGTCGCGATCGAAATAGATCAGCACATTGCGGCTCGACACCAGCTGCACTTCGGCAAACACTTCGTCACTGGCGAGATTATGTTCGGCGAACACCGCGCGGCGGCGCAGCGTCTTGTCGAACACCGCCGCGCCATAGGCTGCGGTATAATAGTCGGACAGCGATTGCTTGCCGCCAGCCAGCCGGTGATTTTCCGTGAACTGCGCGATCCGGTCGAGATCATATATCCCGGCCTCGGCCTTCTTGAGCGCGGCGGGGCTGATGTCAGTGCAATAAAAGATGGTGCGATCCTCAAGCCCTTCTTCCCGGAACAGGATCGCCAGCGAATAAAATTCCTCGCCATTGGCGCAGCCCGCGATCCAGATCTTGAGCGACGGATAGGTGCGAAGATGCGGCACCACCATTTCCCGCAAGGCCCGGAAATAGGCCGGATCACGGAACATCTCGCTCACCTGAATGGTCAGGAAACCCATCAGGTCGGCAAAAACCGCCGGGTCGCGCAGCAGCAGATGCTGGAGTTGCGACAGGCTTTCGCATTCATGCCGCTGCTGCGCGCGTGCAAGGCGGCGATGCAACGAACCACGCGAATAGCCGCGAAAATCATAATGATAATGCCGCCACAGCGCCTCCAGCAGCAAATCGAGTTCCAGCTCCTCGTGGGGTGCGAAAACCTCCTCGCTCATCGCGGCATCCACACGCGCGTGAGGCTCAGCAGCTTATCGACATCGAGCGGCTTGGCGAGATAGTCGTTCGCGCCCGCGTCCAGGCAATCCTGCTGGTCGCGCGCCATCGCCTTGGCGGTCAGCGCGATGATCGGCATCTGCCGACCCCATGGCTGCGAGCGGATTTCGCGCGTGGCGGTCAGGCCGTCCATCTCCGGCATCATCACGTCCATCAGCACCAGATCGACCGGATCGGAAAGCCCGCGCGCCGCCTCGTCCAGCGTCTGGAGCGCCTCGCGCCCGTTGCGCGCGATCCGCACCTTAGCCCCGTGCGGCTCGAATATGGAGGTGAGGGCATAGACGTTGCGAATATCGTCCTCAACCACCAAGATTTCGCGTCCATCCAGCGCGGCGTCGCGGTTCAATGACTTGGCGATCAGCGCCTGTTGCGGTTCGGGCAGGTCCGACACGACCTGATGCAGGAACAGCGTCACCTCATCCAGCAATCGCTCAGGCGACTTCGCGCCCTTGACAATGATCGACTTGCTGTAGCGCCGCAGCCGCATCTCTTCTTCCGGAGCGAGATCGCGCCCGGTGTAGACGATCACGGGCGGGAAGCCGACGGCTTCGTCAGCGCTCAGACGCTCCAGCAGGTCGAGGCCGGACGCGTCGGGCAGGTTGAGGTCCAGCACCATGCAGTCGAATGTTTCGCGGCCAAGCAGTTCGAAACATCGCGCGGCGGAATGCGCCTCCACCGTTTCGACATCGCGCGACGCCAGCAGCAGCTTGACGCTTTCGGCCTGCTGGGCATCATCCTCCACCACCAGCACGCGGCGCATGCGCTGCGCCATGCGTGCTTCCAGCCCTTCGAGCATCTCGACCAGCGCGTCGCGCTTCACCGGCTTGAACAGATAACCGATGGCGCCGCTTGAAAGGGCTGCCTGACTGTCATCATCCACCGACACCACATGAACTGGGATATGGCGGGTGCGCACGTCCCGCTTGATCCGGTCCAGCACGGACAGGCCGGTATGATCGGGCAGGTTCATGTCCAGAATGACGGCATTGGGCACATATTGCCGCGCCATCAGAGCGCCCTCATCCGCGGTGCTGGCGATCAGGCACTGAAAATTCAGTTCGTGCGCCACATCGCAGAGGATTTTGGCGAAGACAGGATCATCCTCAACGATCAGGATGACGCGGGCGTCCCCAGACAATCTTTCGCGATCATCCTGCGCAGCGGGGCCTCGGCGCGGGCGGCTGGGCTTGGGATTGGATGGCGCGGATCGGAACTGCTCGGCAGGCCGTATTCTGTCCGCCGCCGCCGCCGCCGCGCCGTCATATCGCTCGGGCAGGATCAGCGTGAAGGCGCTGCCTTCGCCTGCGGTGCTTTCCACCTGCACTTCGCCGCCCAGCAACCGGGCGAGTTCACGCGAGATGGAGAGGCCAAGGCCAGTCCCGCCATATTTCCGGCTGACCGTGCCGTCCGCTTGGCGGAACGCTTCGAAAATCACCTGCTGCTGCTCGGCCGGGATGCCGACGCCTGTGTCGCGCACGGTAAACGCAATGCGCCCATCGGGCGTGCTGTTCACGCTCAGCTTGACCGATCCGCGCTCGGTGAACTTGATCGCGTTCGACAGGAAATTCTTCAGCACTTGCTCGATCCGCTGAGGATCGCTTTCCATCTCGGCTGGCGCGTTGGGGGAGGGGCTTGCGTCAAAGGTCAGCCCCTTGGACTGGGCGGAGGGCGCGAATATCGCTTCCATCTTCTCGGTGAGCGCGCGGATGCTCATGCGGCGGGGCTGCAATTCCAGCTTGCCTGCCTCGATCTTCGAAATGTCGAGAATGTCGTTGATCAAGGTCAGCAGGTCATTGCCCGACGTTTCGATCGTCTCGGCGTGGCGGACCTGGTCGGGGGAGAGATTGCCGCCGCGATTTTCGGCCAGCAACCTCGCCATGATCAACAGCGAATTCAATGGGGTGCGCAGTTCATGGCTCATGTTCGCCAAAAACTCGGATTTATAGTGGCTCGCCTGTTCCAGTTCGCCAGCTTGGTTCTCCAGCGACCGCTGTGTGCGCGTCAGGTCGTCGCGCTGGATTTCCAGCTGCCGCGCCTGTTCTTCCAGCTGGGCATTGGTCTGTTCCAGCTCCGCCTGTTGTGTTTCCAGCCTTGCGGCCGATTCCTGCAACTGACGGCTTTGCTGCTCCAACTCCTCATTATTGGCGCGCAGCTCCTCGCTCTGCGCCTGCAATTCCTCCGCCTGCTGCTGTGTTTCCTCCAGCAATTCGCGCAGGCGCGCACGATATTTGCCGGAACGAATGGCGACGCCCAACTGCCCCCTGATCCTGTCCAGCAACGCCAGGGCGTCGCCATCGGCATCCTTGGGAAGTCCGAGTTCCATGACGGCATTGATCGTGCCGTCCGCCTGCGTGGTGCTGATCAGCAGGCTGTCCGGTTTTGATTGGCCCAGCGCCGACCCATAGGACAGATAGCCCTCGGGCACGTCTTTCAGGAAAAAGCTGCGGCGATCACTCACCGCCTGTCCGAGCAATCCGTCTCCCACCGAAAAGCGTTCGGGCAGGGGCGCATCGGCGGGAACGGCGTAGGTGGCGTAGCGGCGGAAGCCCTCGCCATTGGCGATATAGAGCGCCCCTGCCTGCGCCTTAAGATAATCGGCCATGAACGTAAGAGCGCTCGACGCCAGCGTATCCAGCGGCTGCTCCCCGCCCACTGCCTTGGCAAGGCCGACTTGCCCATTTTGCAACCATTCCTCCCGCGATATCGCGAGCCGGTTGCGGATGAACAGGACGCCGACAATCGCCAGAATCCAGCAGGTCACGCCCGCCAGCGAACGGTTGGTGATGGCGACTTGAGAATCGACACCGACCGGGGCGAGGGTGAAGCCGACGATCATCAATAGTGTCGCGGCTGTTGCAACAACGATCGGGACTAGTGGACGCCGGGCAACATAGGACAGCACGAGCGGCAGCAAATATGCCACCCATACGGCGGTTCCCAACGGAAAGATTATATCGGCGAGAAAGGGGAGCGCGAGCAGGACGGCCAACGCCGCATAAAGCCCGGCCTGCGTGATCGACGATTTGATTTGCTGCATTTTAAAAAAAGAGCCCCTGTTACGCTCCAAGCGCACAGGAAGCTCGCTCCCCCCATTAGACCCATTCCGTGATCGAACATCCAGACCCTGCAATACAGGGCTATTAATTCCATCCCGGCGGTCTCCAACGACCCGAGCGAATATTGGTTCCCCGATAATCAGGCTTTACCAATTCACGCCCTTGTTCACTCGGGCCGTTCGCCTCTATGCAGGCGTCTTGGAGCAGGAAGGGCAGGAGGGGCTATGCTGACCGGGACGAACGAACCGGCCGTTGCGGCGACATCTGGCGTCAGCAAGCGCGAACTACGGACGGTCGTGGGCGCCAGTCTGATCGGCACGATGATTGAATGGTTCGACTTCTTCATCTATGGCGTGGCTTCGGCGCTGGTGTTCAACCGCCTGTTTTTCCCGTCTTTTGATCCATTGACCGGCACGTTGCTCGCCTTCTCGACCTATGCCCTCGGCTTCCTCGCCCGGCCGCTCGGCGGCGTGGTCTTCGGCCACTTCGGCGACCGGATCGGGCGCAAGACGCTTCTCATGATCAGCCTGCTCACCATGGGCCTGTCGACCACGGCCATCGGTTTGCTGCCCACCTATCAGCAGATCGGAACCTGGGCGCCGATATTGCTCGTCCTGCTCCGGCTGCTTCAGGGCTTCGCCGTCGGTGGGGAGTGGGGCGGGGCGGTCCTGATCGTGGCGGAAGTCGCGCCTGCCTCGCAACGCGGCTTTTGGACCAGCTGGCCCCAGGTCGGCGCCCCTGCGGGCAACCTGCTGGCCGCCGCCGTATTCGCCACATCATCCGCACTGCTGACGGAAGCGGACTTCATGGCCTGGGGCTGGCGCATCCCGTTCCTGCTGTCGATCGTGCTGGTACTGGTGGGTTGGTGGCTCCGCCGCGCCGTTTCGGAAAGCATGGTTTTCGCGCGCGAAGCGGCCGCAGGTGGGGTCGAGCGCTTCCCGGCGGTAGAAGCGATCCGGCGCAAGGGCCGCGCCTTGCTCACCGGAGCAGGACTCCGCTTCGGCGAGAATATCTGCTACTATGTCGCCGCGACCTTCTCGATAACCTATTGGACCGAAATAAGGGGCGGCGACCGTTCGCTCGTCCTGAACGCCGTGCTGATCGGCTCTGCCCTTGAATGCCTGACCATGCCCTTCTTCGCCGCACTGTCGGACAGGATCGGACGCAGGCTCGTATATGGCGCGGGCGCGATATGCGTTGCAGCCTGGTTCACGATCTTCTTCTCCCTGCTGGACAGCGGAACGATCTGGACCGTCGGACTGGCAATCACCATCGCGATGGTAGCGCACGGCGCCATGTATGCGCCCCAGGGCGCGATGATCACCGAACTTTTCCCGACGCGCCTGCGCTATTCGGGCGCCAGCATCGCCTATCAGGCGACCTCCATCGTGGCAGGGTCTCTCGCCCCCATCATCGCCCTGTCATTATACAAGGCGAGCGGCGGAACGGGCATGGTCGCCGCCTATGTGATAGGTGGTCTGCTCATCACCTTTATCGCCGTGGCTGCCGCTCCCGAAACGCGCGGAGCGGATTTGAACAGCGTGACCTGATGAGAGCGACGCTCTGCTTCTTCTAGGCTGGTGACGGAACAAGCTGGAGGTCCAGCTGTTCAATATCCACCTGGAGGAGGTACAAGATGGCCGAAGTACATAAAGATCCCTATACCGGAGACCGCGTGGTCGTTCACAAGAGCAGCGGCGGGCGCACTGTTGCGATCGTGCTGGTAGTCATTCTGGCAATTGTCGGCATCCTGTTTGCCACTGGCTTCTGGAAGGCCGACGTATCTGGCGGCGATGTTCCGGAAGTCAGCGTGAAGGGCGGTGAGCTTCCCAAGGTGGACGTCGATTCCAAGGCAGTAGTCGTTGGCTCCAAAAAGGAAACCATCGACGTCCCGACCGTTGGCGTGAAGGACAATGGCGAGGAGTAATCCTCGCCCGATCAAGCATTTTTGAATAGATGAACGGGCGAGATGCCGCGATGGCCGAAAAAGCTGTCGGGATATCTCGCCCGCTCTGTTCTATGATAGCAGGCAGCACTGGTGATCAAACTTCAGCGATGATCACCCTCACCCCGGCTTTATCCAGCATTGCCATCGCTGCCGGTGCGACGCCCGGATCCGTCACGACGATATCCACCTCATTCAAGCCGCAAACGATCGCGCCCGATGAAGAGGTGAATTTACTACTGTCGACCAGCAATATCACCTGTTCCGCCCGATCAATCAGGCGGCGTTCGGCCGCAACCAGAATGACATCTTGTTGCATCACCCCCTGTGGCCCCACCGCCGCCGCGCCCATGAAAAGCTTTGGCGCATGGAAACGCGGCATCGATTCTTCACCCGCAGGCGCGAGAATGATGTTCTGCTCCCTGAACAATGTCCCGGAAGGCAGCAATATCTGCGTTCCCGACTGAGGCAGCAGCGCATTGGCGATGTGCAGCGAATTGGTCAGCACCGACAGGTCCAGGCCGCCGATATGCGGGCACATCTGCAACGTCGTCGTGCCGCCGTCGATCATGATGCCTTCGCCATGCTGGCATAGCTGGGCGGCGGCCCGCCCAATCGATCGCTTTTCCGACAGATGTTCCGTGATCGACTGGGCAAAGGGGGTGCCCGCGAGCCGGGCGGCGCCTTCAGGCTTGCCGCCATGGCTTTCCGTCAACCTTGCACCACCACGAACGCGGTGGATTACCCCCTGTTCCTCAAGGCGGGTCAGGTCGCGGCGGATGGTGGCGGGGGACGCCGCAAGCCGCGATTCCAGAGCGCGATAGCTGACGAAGCCGGTAAGGCCCATTGCTTCGATGATCAGCCTTTCGCGTTCCTCCGCGTGCATTGTCCCCAAACCCCCTGGATCAGGCAGCCGCCCGTTCAGCTTCAAGCTGTTCCAGCGACTTGCCTTGGTTACGTGGCGCCCAAAGGGTGCCGATCACGCCGCTTATGACGAGGAAGCCTGTCAAAATCCACGCCAGTGTTGTGAAGCCGGTAGCGCTCAGCATCGGCACGAAGAAGCTGAATATGCCAAGGCTGATGCGGACGATGGCGAAACACAGCCCCTGCGCCGTGGACCGGAGCATTGTCGGGAACATCTCCGAACTCCACAGCTGGAAGAAGCTCTGCGCGCCGAAACCGCCGCCGAACTGGAGCAGGAACACGTAGAGCAGCGCCACCGGGATCGTCAGCGGGAAGATGGCGAGCAACGCCATGCCGACGATCTGGATGGCTGCGGAAATCGCGAACATCGTGCGCTGGTTCACCTTGTCGGCATAGCGCATGAAGACAAGACCGATGGAAACCATGCCGATCGCAAAGGACAGCGCCTGGATCGCAACCGACTGCGCCTGTGTGGCAGCGCCAACCGTGCGCAGGATATAGGGGAAGAAGAAGCCGTTGGTTCCCGCCCACAGGTTCCAGAAACCATACATGCCAACCAGCCCCAGGATGGAGGCGAGATATTTCGGCTGGAACAGCGTGGACACCGGCAACTTGGGTGTGCCTTCCTTCTGCGCGGCTTCCCAGCGTTCGGATTCCTTCATGCGCGAACGCAGGAAGGTAAGGCCTAGGGCGATCACCAGCAGATGGGCAAAGACGATGCGCGCCCCCAATTCGCCGAGGCTGGTGAGGGCGAGGCTGAGCAGCAGCACGACCACCGGCCCCAGATACCACAGCACCTGCGCGACGCCTGAATGCTTGCCGCGTCGGTCATCGGGCGCCTGCTCCGCGATCAGCGACCATGATGCCGGAATGTCGGCGCCGACCGCGACGCCAACGATCAGGAAGCCCACCACGATCATCCATGGCGCGAAGGCAAAGACCAGCAGCGCCATGCCGACCGCGTAGACGAGCATGTCCCACTGATAGATCTTTTTCCGGCCCAGCTTGTCGCATAGACGGCCGCCGACATAGGCGCCAACGCCCGCGCCGATGGCGTTCGGGCCGAACGCGCCGATCAGGCCGATGAAGTCGTTCGACAGCTTATAATGTTCCTGCCAAAGCGCGAGTGCGGCAGAGCCTGCAACGATCGAACCAGCGTCGATATAGTTGGCAAGACCCGCAAGGATCGTATCCCGCCAATTGTCCTTCTGTGCTCCCGCACTCATTTCACGTCCCTCCCGGCCAAAATGCTCTGGTCTATGTCGGCGATATTGGAGCAGCCGGTGAGCGCCATCGCCACGCGCATTTCGGCTTCAATTAATTGCAGCATCTTCGTAACGCCCGCTTCCCCCTGCGCTGCCAGCGCATAAGCCCAGGCTCGCCCGAGCAGCACGCCCTTGGCTCCCAGCGCCAGCATGCGCACCACGTCCAGACCCGATCGGACACCGCCATCGGCCAGCACGGTCAGCTTGTCGCCAACCGCCTCGGCAATCGGGGGCAGGGCGCGGGCCGTGGACAGCACGCCGTCCAGTTGTCGCCCGCCATGGTTGGACACGATAATGCCGTCCGCGCCCAACGCGGCGGCCTCCCGCGCGTCCTCGGGATCGAGCAGGCCCTTGATGATCAACGGCCCCTTCCATTCCGATCGGATGAAATCCAGATCGCGCCAATTGATCGACGGGTCGAAATTATTGCGCATCCAGGCGAAGAAATCCTCGATCCCGGTCTTGCCCTTGAGCACGGGAGCGACATTGCCCAGCGTATGGGGGCGACCGCGAACGCCCACATCCCATGCCCAGCCGGGCTTCATGGCGGCTTGAGCGGCACGCCAGATCGCACCCTTCAGGCCGTCCGCTCCGGCAAGCCCGCTATGATAGTCGCGATAGCGGCTGCCCGGCACCGGCATATCGACCGTGAAGACGAGCGCCGAGCAGTTGGCCGCCGCTGCCTGGGCCAGCAGGTCCTTCATAAAGGCCCGGTCTCGGATCATGTACAGCTGAAACCAGAAAGGAAGCGATGCCGCGCGTGCGACTTCCTCCAGCGAACAGGCGCCCACGGTTGACAGGGTGAAGGGCACGCCAGCGCCTTCGGCCGCCTTAAGCGCCTGGCATTCGCCGCGCCGCGCATTCAGCCCGGCAAGCCCGATCGGCGCGAGCGCCACGGGCAGCGCCAACTTTTGCCCGAACAGGTGGGTCGAAAGATCGAGTTCAGACACATCGCGCAACACCCGCTGGCGAAGCGCGATATCGCTCAGCTCGCTCACATTCTTGCGCAGCGTCACTTCGGCATAAGAACCGCCATCAATATATTCGAACAGGAACCGGGGCAGGCGGCGACGGGCCGCCTCGCGGAAATCGGCAACGCTGGCTATCGGCATTCGCGGAAACCTTTAAGAAACCATCTCACCAATCCCAGCCAACCAACTGGAACGGTAAGAGGAAATATCCTGATCCAGCGGTTTGACAAGGCTGAGCGATCCCTGCGGCTTCAGGCTCGGATCGATCAGGCGCAGCGCACCGAAGGACACATCATTATGGGCGTTGGCCGTATAGACCTGCATTTCGGGCCGCAGCGAAGCCAGAGCCCGGACGAACACCTCCGCATCGGCAAAGCGTCCCTCGACCAACAGTCGATCGCGTGAGCCGATCAGGTCCAGCATCGTGTCGGCCACCAATGCGGCATATAGGCAGACCGCAGCGCGCCGCTGATACCAATCTTCCGGCCGTGCGATCCAGTTGCCGCTGCCGGTGGGGTAGGGGCCAAAGCCCTGCGCCAACGTCGGCAGCAACCTCGCACCCGATTGTACGACCTCGGACACAGCGGCCAGCAAGGCTGGTTGATCGGGTTTGATATCGACGCGGCGCGTGTCAAATTCGATCACCGTCTCGATTTCACGGCCACCCATGAAGCGGGCCGAGGGCACGGCGCATCCATAGGCATCCACGTTGACCAGGCAATCGCGTCCTTCGGCAAGGCTGCTGGTCGCCAAAGCTTCTTTCGGCAAGCGCATCGCGATGAACCAGGTGCCGGTGGACAGGATCGTCGAATCCCCCTGTGCGATCTCGTCAAATCCGCGCGCGGCAAGCAGCGCCGCGTTGGAATCGTGCAGCCCGGCAAGAACGCGGATATTGGGCGAAAGGCCGGTGCGCTCCGCCAGCTCGGGCCGGATAGTGCCCAAACTGTCCGCCGCCTTGACCAGCGGCGCAAAGCGCGCCGCCCAGCCGAGCCGTTCGGCCAGCGGCGAGAAACGGGCCTGATCGGGCGTCCATAGGTCGCTGTGGCAGCCGAGGCTTGTCACTTCCGTCGCTGCGGCGCCCGACAGGAACCAGCCCCAATATTGAGCCCAGGGCAGCAGTATCGCCGCCGCCATCTCGGCAGGGTAGAGGCGATCAAGCCAGTAAAGTTGCGACCCGATATTAAGGCCGTCGGGCAGGGCGGGCGAACCGGTGATCGCAAAGGCATCGCGCTCTTCGCGATAGGCGTCCATGATCTCGCCCGGAATAGACTGCTCATAATCGAGCGGCGCGAAGGCAAGTGCATCGCCAACAAGCGCAGCTACGCCCGCGCCGTGCGCGACGGGGACGATGACTTCCACGGGAATCGACGCATAGCGCGACAGTGATTCTATTAGCCAGTCGGCGATGCTCGCAGTGTCGAGGCGGCGAATCCCGTCCTCGATCCGCACCTCGTTCGGGCGGACCTGGCGGTCCAGAATCTGGCCGTCACGTGACCAAAGGGACACTTTGCTCAGCGTTTTGCCGATATCGACGATGATGGCGAAGCCGCGGTTCAGTTCGTCCTCCCGCATGAAACTTTTCTCATATTGTTTGATCGAATATGATCGATTAGTAACGCAAAGGATTGATAGAGGAAAGCGCAAATGATAATAGGAGCGCCATGAACATGCAAAATCCAGTCTCGTCGGCGGCCATTCCCTTTGCCGTCCCCTCCAGCCGCTGGGATGACGGCGTCGCCGCGACTCTCAGCCCTTCCGAATTGCTCCTCTATCGGTCGAACCTGCTCGGTTCGGACCTGACGGTGACCAATTTCGGCGGCGGCAACACCTCCGCCAAGATCGTGGAGACCGATCCCCTGACGGGCGCGCAGACCGAAGTGCTGTGGGTCAAGGGTTCCGGCGGCGACATCGGTTCGATGAAGCTGGATGGCTTTTCAACGCTCTATCAGGAAAAGCTGCTAGGCCTTGAGAAGCATTATGGCGGCCCCGACGACGACGACAAGATGGTCGGCTACCTGCCTCACTGCACGTTCAACCTGAACCCCCGCGCCGCCTCGATCGACACCCCGCTGCATTCGCTACTTCCTTTTGCACATGTCGATCACGTTCATCCCGACGCCATCATCGCACTGGCCGCTTCTTCCGGTGGCGAAGCCGCGACCAAGGAAATCTGGGGCGGCAAGATCGGTTGGCTGCCGTGGAAGCGCCCCGGCTACACGCTGGGCGTGCAGCTGCGCGATTATGTGAAGGCGAACCCAGGCGTCGAAGGCGTAATGCTCGCCGGCCATGGCATCATCTGCTGGGCCGACAGCGCCAAGTCCTGTTACGAACATACGGTCGAGCTGATCGCGGATGCGGCCAATTATCTGAACGCCAAGCTGGCGCAAAAGCCTGCTTTTGGTGGTCAGGTTGTTGCTCCCAATAGCGATCGTGCGGCGATCGCCGCCGACCTGATGCCCCGCTTGCGCGGCCTGATGACCGGCGCGCGCACCAAGGTCGGCCATTATTCGGACGACGCCGAAGCGCTGGAATTTGTCGGCTCGGCCGAATTCCTCCGCCTCGCCGGACTGGGCACATCCTGCCCCGACCATTTCCTGCGTACCAAGATCGCGCCGCTGCCGCTCGATCCTGCGAAGTTGCAGGACGACGTCTATCTGGCGGAGCAGATCGCGGCCTATCGCGACATGTATGCGGCCTATTATGAGCGTTGCAAGCGGTCCAATTCGCCCGCGATGCGCGATGCCAACCCGATCGTCGTGCTGGTGCCGGGTGTCGGCCGCATCACCTTCGCCGGTGACAAGACCACCGCGCGCCTGGCTGGTGAGTTCTACGGCAACGCGATCAACGTCATGCGCGGCGCCGAAGCGATCGGCGAATATATCGCGCTGGACGAGCAGGAAGCGTTCGACATCGAATATTGGCTGCTGGAAGAAGCAAAGCTCCAGCGCATGCCCAAGCCCAAGCCGCTGGTCGGCAAGATCGCCCTGGTGACGGGTGGCGCGGGCGGCATCGGGGCCGCGACCGCCGCGCGTCTGCTGGCGGACGGCGCCTGCGTCATGCTGGCCGACCGTGCCGCCGACGCGATCGAGGAAGTGCGGGCGGGCTTTGCCAAGCAGTTCGGCAAGGACGTGATCCGTGCCGCCGTCTGCGACGTGACGGACGAAGCGCAGGTCCAGGCCGCGTTCGATGATTGCGCCCGTGAGTTCGGCGGTCTTGACATTCTGGTCGCCAATGCGGGCATCGCGTCGTCGGCACCGATCGAGGAAACCACCGTTGCCCTGTGGCGCAAGAATTACGACGTGCTGGCCGAGGGCTATTTCCTCACCGCCCGCGCAGCCTTCCCGCTGATGAAGCGGATGAAGGAGCAGGGTGGCGCATCGATCGTGTTCATCGGTTCGAAGAATGGCGTTGCCGCGGCGACCAACGCGTCGGCCTATGCCTCTGCCAAGGCGGCTGCTAACCATCTGGCGCGCTGCCTGGCGCTGGAGGGCGCGCCCTTCGGCATCCGCGTTAACACGGTGAACCCGGACGCTGTCATTAAGGGCAGCAAGATCTGGGACGGCGACTGGCGCAAGGAACGCGCCGGTGCGCACGGCATTGACTCGGGCAAGGAGCTGGAGGAGCATTACCGCCAGCGTTCGATGCTGAAGCGCGACGTGCTGCCGTCCGACATCGCCGAAGCGGTTTACTTCCTTGCCGGCGACATGTCGGCCAAGTCGACCGGCAACATGATCAATGTCGATGCGGGCAACGCCCAAGCGTTCACGCGCTGATCGGCAACGGAGAGGCTATCAATATGACCAACCTGCCCATATCCGCTGAGCTGATCGCGGAATCCAATGCCCGCGACGCGCAAGCACTGGAAGAAGATTATGCCGCGCTCGGCCGCAAGCTGTCGCGCACCGGCATCGACATCGACGCGATCAAGGACCGCGTCGCGGGCTTTTCCGTTGCCGTGCCCAGCTGGGGCGCGGGACGGGGTGGCACCCGCTTCGCCAAGTTCCCGATCGCGGGCGAGCCAACCAACATCCATGAGAAGCTGGAAGATTGCGCCGTCATCAACCAGCTGAGCCGCGTTACGCCACGCGTCTCGCCGCACTTTCCCTGGGACAAGGTAAGCGATTACAAAGGCCTGCTCGAGGAAGCTCAGAGCCTTGGTTTGGGTTTTGATGCCGTCAATTCCAACACTTTCCAGGATCAGGTTGGACAGGCTCAGACCTACGCCACGGGATCACTGTCCTCGACCGTGGAAGCGACCCGCCAGCAGGCGGTTGAGCATAATATCGAGTGCATCGAGATCGGCCGTCAGCTGGGTTCCACCGATCTGACCGTCTGGGTTGGCGACGGAACCAACTTCCCGGGCCAGCAGGACTTCGCCCGCAGCCTGGACCGCTATCTGGAAGCTGCAGCTCAGGTCTATGCGGCGCTGCCCGACGATTGGCGGATGCTGCTGGAACATAAGATGTTCGAGCCCGCCTTCTACTCGACCGTCATTTCGGATTGGGGTTCGTCAATCCTGGCCGCACAGGAACTGGGTCCGAAGGCCAAATGCCTGGTCGACCTTGGCCACCATGCGCCCAACGTCAATATCGAACAGATCGTGGCGCGCCTGCACCGCTTCGGCAAGCTGGGCGGCTTCCACTTCAACGACAGCAAATATGGCGACGACGATCTGGACAGCGGCTCGATCAATCCCCACCAATTGTATCTGGTTTTCAATGAGCTGGTCGAGGCGGAAATGCACCCGCGCGACGGGTTCAACCCCAGCTACATGATCGACCAGTCGCACAATGTGACCGACCCGATCGAATCCATGCTGTCGTCTGCCGAGACGATCACGGCTTGCTACGCCAAGGCGCTGCTGGTCGATCGCGACGCGCTGCACGCCGCGCAGGAAGGCAATGACACAATGATGGCGTTCCAGGCGCTGCGCCGTGCTTATAATGTCGACGTGGCACCGATCATCGCCAAGGCACGGTTGGAGGCTGGCGGCGCGATTGATGTGCTCGCAACCTACCGCGCCAGCCTATGGCGCGAGCGCAAGGCGCAGGAGCGCAAGCCCGTCGGCTTGGGCGCGGGGATCGTCTGATCTGAAAATTTGAAAGGGCGCGGTCAGAATATGACTGTGTCCTTTCTATCATCTACCCCTTCCTATTCAGATCATATTTAACATATATCCACACCAAGATGTGTCTTTAGTTTTATTTTCATGGTGTTATGGCGAAACGCCTGTCCATTGTGTTTCGCCGATAATTTGGACGATCAAGGGAGTGGGAAGTGTAAGCCGCCGAAGGCGGCGTACTTCCCACTCCCTTGATCGTAACCCGATTGATGCGCGGCGTTTCAGTCGTCAGCCGAGGGTAGGGACGCCGGGGCTTGTCCCGGCGAGACCCTCGCAAGGGCGGCGGTGTAGAGCTGGCGCCAGTATTCGGCTTTGCCGCGCTCGCGTTCGGCGGTCCGGTCAGCCTTGGCCTTTTCGGCGCGAGCGTCCCTCAGATCAGATTCCAGACGCTCGATCTTGTTGCGCAGGGCAGCTTCGATGTGGCGATATTCCTCAGGCGTGCGCAAGGGCACCTTCTTGCCATTGATGACGTCGGTTTCCGACCGGGTTTCCGTGCGTTCCTCACCGATTTCATCGCAGAAGTTGTTGTAAAGATATTGCCGACTGACCTTGGCCTCCCGGGCAACCGAGACGAACGTCACTGCCTGCTTGCTGTCGTGCAAGCGCATGATCGCATCCTCGACCGCGGCGCGCTTTTCCGCGCTACGCCGGCTCCTGGCATTGTCGAGGGTCGCGATCCGTCGATCAGGTCCTGTGATCATGGCAACGCTTCCTCCCGTGCAGCGGCAGGTTTGTAGCGCTGCTTTGCGCCCTTATAGAGGCCGCCCTCCTCAATGGAACGGATGATGGTGTCGGTGTTGTGCACTACGTCCTTGTTGCGTTGGAGTCGCTTGCGGGTGATGTCGGCCATGCGGGCCTGGCCGTTTTCCTCGTAATTGCGGGCTTCCTGTTCGAGGCCCTCGATAGCGACATAGAGCCCAGCTCGTTCGCAGCGGAAGTGGTCGATATCATCACCGTCCGCGCGGAAGAACCGGCATGTCAGACAGGCATGGGCATGCTCGCACCATTCGCCGAGCTGGCCGGGTAGGGTGCATGCGCCACCAGAGACCCGTGTCGCCATCATGGTTTCCTTGCGCAGCAGAAGGTCTCCGGCAGTTTCATCAACCTTGCCTTCGATGGTGAAGAACTGGCCGCTGCCCTTGCGGAGCAGGGCGTTCTTCTTAAGATCCAGGCGTTTGTTGATGTACATTGATGCCATGTCGGGCGAAGCATGGCCCAGTTCGAACATGATGCTCAGGATATCATGGCCCTCGGCCGCCATTTGCGTCCCATGGTGGTGGCGCAGCGGATGCCAGGAGAAGTCGAACGGCCTGCCTTCGCTATCGACGATGTGGTGGGTGAGGCACAGCTTTTTGAGCTCCTGCAACGTCCAATGGTAACCAAGGAACGTTTCCCGCTTGCCGTAGAAGACGGGAAACAGATATTTCGTGGCACGGCCATAGCGCTGCCTGACATGATCCCGCTGGGCCTGGATCAGCTTGATCATTGTTTGATGCGCGGGATCGGTCACCAGCAAGGGCTTGCTATTCCAGCGGCTGACCTTGTTCTGCCAGAAAGTGAAGATCATGAACCGGCCATCGTGCGGATCGGGTTGCAAGCAGTCGAAGAGCAGGGCGTGCAGATCTTCGGCGCGAGCGCCGGTCGTCAACCCGATCGTGAAGATGGCGGGGATTGGTACGGGCAGTTCGTCCAACTTCGTCATCATCGCCGCCAAGGCTTCCGGGGGCGCCGCCCGATTGGCGCCTTCGCGTGAAGCATAGAGCCGGTTACGGGGATCGTCCGGAGCCTGTTTGTAATGGATCCTCCGTGCAGCCCGCTTGTCGAGCGCGATCCGCGGCCATTGCCCAGGCAGCAGAACCGGCGCTGCGCGCATGAGTTGGACGATGTCGGTGTACCAGTTCTTGCCCTTAGTATCGTGGGCATTGCCCCATGCCAGATAGCGCTCCATCGTCAGGTCATTGATTTGCTTGGCATCCGCAATACGCGCTTCACGCAGGAACCGAGTGAACACCCGTAATCGCGACAGCATTTTTACGACAGTGCCCGGGCCGAGTTCGCCATGCGCGACCTTGTCGAGCAGGAACGCCCGCATCAACGGCCGCAACCACGGCTCGAAGCATAGGAAGTTCAGATAGCTGTCGCTCCGGCGCTGCCGGTCACGGAAGCGCGTGTCTTCCTCGCTGTATAGATCGTTGAGCAGGATGATGTCGCGTTCGGTCAGGGCTGCCATCTGCGCGCGGTTTACGACCGCAAAACGATGGATTTCGCCGAACAGTTGCACTTCCGGTGCCCGATAGTGGCTGGTTACGATTTCTCCGTCGCGGATCCAATGGCGTGTCTGGCTCTGCCTACGGCGTTGATGCCGCTCCCCATACCAGACGGCATAAAGGGCCAGAACTTCCTCGTTATGGCATCGAGGTCCAACCCCATCAGCGGCAGGGGCGAAGTCTGGATGAGCGATATCAGCAAGACAAGCCGCGTCAAAGCGCTGAAGCAGGCCGGCTCCTTCCTCAACCAGATATTGGATCACCGGGATCCGACGCTGGAACCAATGGGCGTCGGCCTTGCGATCATCGAGCACCGAGGCCACAAGATATGTTTTGATCTCATTGGTCAGCACCGAAACTTGGGCGTCGAGCGACAAGCGTGCATATGTCAGGCTGAGCCAGGGATGGCCGAACACTTCGGTCATCAGGCTATTGGACCAGACGCTATTGGCGACGAGCAGCGGGGATATTTCCGCGAGCCTGGCGCCGAGCCAGTTGTGGTAGCGCTCGGTTTCGTGCGGCGTTCCACCCACGACCACCAACGGTTTCATGACCATCGCAGATCCTTTCCAAGCAGCTCGGCCTCACGGAGTTTCTCAAGTCTTTCATGCACTTGTTCTGGTCCGTTGAGGTAAAGACCGCGGATTTCCGAGGCGAACAGGTGCTGGTAGAAGGCGGCTGTCGTCTGTGGGCTTGCATGCCCCAGACGATCAGCCACCTCGATCAGACTGTATCCCGCCGCGATCGCTTCGGAGGCGTGGCTGTGACGGAACATGTGCCAGCTGAAGTCGATATGCGTGCGTTGCTCCAGCAAGTCCTTGAGCTTCTGGGCGTAGGACAGGCTCATGGCGTGTCCGATGGCGCCGGCCCTGACATTGGCGAAGACATATTCGCTGCCCGACTCAAAGGCCGGCAGATATTCGTCGCTGGTGAGATAATCGACGTACATGTTGAGCACATAGTCATGCACCGGGACACCGCGTGTCCGACCGGATTTCGCGCGGGCGCCATTGGCGTTGTCCTCGCGTGGAATGACCCAGACGACCTTTTCCAGCAGATCGATATCAATATGGTGCAGGCCCAATGCTTCGCCGATCCGCAGGCCCGTATTGTAAAGCAGCACAATCAAGAACGCGTCACGAGCCAGGTTGCAGCCCTCGATCAGCCTCAGCACCTCGGTCGGTGTCAGCCGTTTCTTGAGCACCTTCTGCTGAACGCGCCCAGGATCGCCGGACAGATAACGGTCCTTGCGTCGCGTCGTGCGGCGCTGGCTGATGTGCTCCAGGAAAGGCTTGTAGATGCGATGACCGTCATAGGCCTTGGCAACCTCGGCCGTATCGATCGTAAAGTCGTCGGCACCATTGAAGAAGCGGTAGAATGATTTGATCGCAAGCTGGATCTGGTTCCGCGTCGCAGGAGCCAAGACCCTCGTTGCCTGCTTTCCCAGCAAGACCAACCGGGGACTCGGCAAGGCGTCTTTTCGCGTGGCGAGCCGCCAAGCCAGAAAGCTATCATAAAGCGGCACCGTAGCCTGGTGGAGCCCGGCGTCGTTCGCGCTCAGGAAATTCGCGAACTCGACGACATGGCGGACGTAGGCCCGCACGGTGTTGGGCGACGCGTGAGTCTGCTCAAGATGAACGATCCAGCGACGACAGCACTCGACGATATCGCCGCAGTCATCCAGCACCGTCCACGATTGATGACCATCGGGCAACTCGATGCGCGCAGCCTGCCAAGGCGACGGTGAAGACGCAGTGGACATGGTGGCAGATATTGTTGAAACATGCCCCCAACCGCAAGCTTTCCACCCTCACAGTGGACACACTGGACATGGACAGTTGTGGTATTGTTATTAACATAAGATATATTATCGAATAAATTTCGTGTAAGCGCCGGATAGAAATGAC
>CAMPIM010000048.1 GCA_946886365.1 uncultured Novosphingobium sp. | reverse complement strand
AATGAGAGTTGGGCAGGGCGGCGGGGCATCAGCGGGCCCTACGCGTTTTCCCCTCTAGGGTCACCTTTAAAGAAAATGAGTGACGATAATGCCGACCAGCAGAAATAATCCTATCCAGCTGCCGATGCCGACCCATAGTGCTACCCAATCCGACCGGCGGGGGCTGGCGTGGACGCCTTTCGGCACTGTCCGCAATGAGGAAGGAATGCGCTTGGCGCCCAATGTCGTGACAAAGATGACGCGCCGCCCCACGCCATGAAAGAATCGCGCCGTGTGACGGGAGAAGATGTGCTCGACGGTCAGGTCGATCACCAGCCCACCCGCATGTCGGAATAGCGCACCCGCGACTTCGGCCGCGGCCTCGCCAATCACGTCTACCATTAGCGCCCGTTTGGATTGAGCGCGCTCGACCGGCGGCGCGGTGGAGCTGCGACAGGGTTGAGTGCCGATACGGGGATGGTGGAGGGTGCGGGCACGCCCATTTCCTCCAGCGCCGCGATGCGCTTTTCGGTCGCGGGGTGGGTGGAGAAGAGTTCGCTCACATGAACAGGGACGATGTAGAGCTGGGCGGCGGCGGGATTGCGCTCGGCCACATGGTTCGGGATCATCTCCGCCTTGCCGGAAATCTTGGCGAGTGCGGATGCGAGCGCGCGGGGATTGCCGCTGATCTGCGCTCCGGCGGCGTCGGCGCCATATTCGCGCGTGCGACTGATCGCCATCTGCACGATCATCGCGGCGAAGGGCGCGACGATGACTGCCATCAGCGTGGCGAGGATGTTGCCATGGTCATTCTCCTCATTGCCGCCACGGAAGAAGAGGCCGAAATTGGCGAGCATCGAAATGGCGCCCGCGATCGTCGCGACCATGGTCATGATCAGCGTGTCGCGATTCTTCACATGGGCGAGTTCATGCGCCATCACGCCCGCCACTTCCTCACGGGTCAGCATCGAGAGAAGGCCAGTCGTCGCGGCGACGGCGGCATGTTCGGGATTGCGGCCAGTGGCAAAGGCGTTGGGATGAGGCTGGTCGATCAGATAGACGCGCGGCATGGGAAGACTCGCCCGCTGGGCAAGATCGCGCACCAGCCCATAATATTCGGGCGCGCTCTGCGCATCCACCTCACGCGCATTGTGCATCGACAGCACGATCTTGTCGGCGTTCCAGAAGGTGAAGAGGTTCATGCCCGCCGCCACCAACAGCGCGATCATCGCGCCGCCGCTGCCGCCCAGCGTATAGCCCAGCGCCATGAACAGCGCCGTCATTGCCGACAACAGCATCACCGTCTTGAAACCGCTCACTTGTCTTCCACTCCTTTGCAGCCCAGATAGCGGGTCATGCATGAATATGGGGTTGCCTACGCGGCGCCACAATCGAAAGGCTTTGGACATGGGAACATATAACGGCAAGCGTCCCGCGCATGTGAAGCCGCCCGCTCATCTGTCGAAGAGCCCGCCGGTGCCTGCGCCCGACCCGATCGACCACCCCTCGCGCCACGAGGAAGAATTGAGCCCCGTCCGCTACGGCGACTGGGAACGCAAGGGAATCGCTATCGATTTTTGAATGTCAGCAATTGCCCTTCGATCGGTTCATCGCTGATTATGCACGTCTTCCGCTGGCCTGTGCCCTCGCTGCGAGCGGCGCGGCGCGTTCCTCTAGCCTTTGCTACCCGCTTCCGTGCAGGATTCAGCGGGGCAAAGGAAGAAAACAAGCCGGGGGTGGGTCGTGAATCATATAGCCGAGATAAAGGTGAGGGCGGTGTCTGAATATGCGCCGGAAGATGCGGCGCTGCTTTGTGCCGTGGGTCGTCTGGTCTGTGGCTGGACGATGCTGGAACAGAGTCTGGAGGCGAAAATCGCCATGATGCGGGAAGCGATGGGTGACGTACGAACTGTCGGCACCCGGATGCGCCCCGGCATGGCGAAACTGATGACCGAGCTTCGGACGATGGTGGCGATGCGCGACAAGCGCAACGCCAGCGCGCTCAAGGAGATTTCGGATATCGAGCGACACATGCAGAGGATCGATCGTTTCCGATCGCTCATCATTGGCGGCTTTCAGCAGCCCGCGCCTGGCGGCTTTACGTGCCGCGACGCGCGGAACAATCACACGCATGTCTCACTTGATCATCTCGATGCGGAGATATCTTCGCTCGAAACGGTGGCACAGCGCCTGCTGGCCGTCTGACCGGGCGAGGTAATCCTCCCGCTAAGCTTGACCTTTGACACGTGGAGGGCGAAGCCTGTCCGCGCGTCTAGCGAGAATGGAGTACCATGCCCTACAAGCCTATCCGCAAAGCCGTGTTTCCTGTCGCAGGCCTCGGCACGCGCTTCCTGCCTGCCACCAAATCGGTGCCCAAGGAACTGCTGCCGGTCGTTGACCGCCCGCTGATCCAATATGCTGTCGATGAGGCGCGCGAGGCGGGCATCGAACAGATGATCTTCGTAACCGGCCGCGGCAAAGGCGCGATCGAAGATTATTTCGACATGGCCTACGAGGCCGAGGCGACGCAGCGAGAGCGCGGCAAGGACCTGTCAGCCCTGGACGGCACGCGCCTTGCGCCCGGCAACGCCGTCTTCTTGCGTCAGCAGGAACCGCTGGGCCTGGGCCATGCAGTCTGGTGCGCGCGCGACATCGTCGGGGACGAACCCTTCGCTATCCTGTTGCCCGACGAATTCATGAAGGGCGCGCCGGGACGGGGCTGCCTCAAGCAGATGGTCGATGCCTATAATCAGGTGGGCGGCAACCTGGTCTGCGCGCTTGAAGTGCCGATGGCCGATACGCCGAGCTATGGCGTGATCGATCCCGGCGAGCGCAACGGTCCGCTCACCGAGGTAAAGGGTCTCGTCGAAAAGCCAGCACCCGGCACCGCGCCGTCAAACCTCATCCTGCCGGGCCGCTACATCCTTCAACCTGAGGTCATGAAGATTCTCGCGACCCAGGAAAAGGGCGCGGGCGGCGAGATCCAGCTGACGGACGCCATGGCATCGATGATCGGGCAGCAGCCCTTCCACGGCGTGACCTTCGATGGACGCCGCTTCGATTGCGGGTCAAAGGCCGGCTATATCGAAGCGAACTTGGCGCTGGCTTTGGAGCGCGAAGATCTGGGCGAGCATATCCGCAAGTTCGCCCTGGCGGAATTGGGCGCAACGACGATCGCTGCTGCTGCCTGAGAGTATTTCACTAAGAGAGTTGGTCCGGTGCTGCCGGGCCACCTTTTTTTGTTTGGTACGGAGGGAGCCGTTCCTACCGCAGACCTCTCTATCATCTCCCCTCCCGCAAGCGGGAGGGGTCGGGGCTGGGCCAGCGCAACATCAGCCTCGTTTTAGGAGGGGTTATCGCGAGAGCTTGCCAAGCTCGCGCCCACCCCTAACCTCTCCTGCTTGCGGGAGGAGAATGTCTCCGGGCCGACCCTCCAAATATCCATCATCGACATGAAAAAGGCGGCCCTTCGCAGAGCCGCCTTTCTCATCCTTTCAGCGCCAAGTCTCAGAACGGCACTTCGTCGTCCAGATCATTGTCGAAATTCGGCCCGCCCGCGCCGCCCCGGGCACCACCGGACGAGCGTCCGCCGCTGCCGCCGCCAAAGCCGCCACCGCCGCCGCTGCCACCGCCGAAATCATCATAATCGCCGCCAAAGCCGCCCGAGCTGGCGCCCCAATCACTGCCGCCGCCCTGCGAGCGACCACCGCCTTGGCCACCACCAGGCGCGCCGTCGAGCATGGTCAGCACCGCGCCCGGACCCTGCAAAACCACTTCGGTGGTGTAGCGGTCGTTACCCGATTGGTCCTGCCACTTACGCGTGCGCAGCTGGCCCTCGACATAGACCTTCGATCCCTTGCGCAGGAACCGCTCGGCGACGCCCGCCAGACCTTCGGAAAAGATCGAGACGCTATGCCATTCGGTGCGCTCCTTGCGCTCGCCGGAATTGCGGTCCTTCCAGCTTTCGGAAGTGGCGATGCGAAGATTGCACACCTTGCCGCCATTCTGGAAGCTCTTCACTTCCGGGTCAGCGCCCAGATTGCCTACCAGAATGACCTTGTTGACCGAACCCGCCATATTTCCTCCGATGCTTTGGAGGTTCTTATAGCCCCGCTGCCGTCGCGGTCCAGTAGGTCAGGCCCGCAGCGACATAAGCGAGCGCGAAAAGATAGCCGATCATGAAGAGCGGCCATTTCCAGCCGTTGGTTTCCCGCTTCGTCACGGCGATCGTCGAGATGCATTGCGGCGCGAACACGAACCAGGCGAGGAAGGCGAGCGCAGTGGGCAGCGGCCAATTATCCTTCAACCGATCGCCCAGGCTCCGTTCCAGCTTGGTCTCATCTTGATCCGCATCGAGCGAATAGACGGTCGCGAGTGCCGACACCGCTACTTCCCGTGCGGCCATTGCCGGGATAAGCGCGAGGGAAATGTCGCGGTTAAAGCCGATCGGCTCCAGCACGACGTTGAGCCCGTTGGCGATCCGTCCGGCGACCGAATAATTGACCTGGCTGATGCTGCTGTTCTCGGGCGCCTTCGGAAAGCTGAGCAGCACCCACAGGATCACGGTCGATGTGAAGATGATCGTGCCTGCACGCTTCAGGAAGATGACGGCACGCTGCCATAGGCCGAGCAATATGTCCTGCGGGCGCGGCCATTGATATTTCGGCATTTCCATCAGGAAGCTGCCGCTTGCGCCCTTGGTGACGGTGGCGCGGAGGATCAGCGCGACCAGCATCGCGCCGACGATCCCGGCGATGTAGAGGCAGAAGAGTACGAGTCCCTGAAGGCCGATGCCCAGCCCCACGTTGCGCGCCGGGATGAAGGCGCCGATGATCACCGCATAGACCGGCAAGCGGGCCGAGCAAGTCATGAGCGGTGCGATCAATATGGTCGTGAGCCGGTCCTTCGGATCGGCGATGGTGCGCGTCGCCATGATTCCCGGCACGGCGCAGGCGAAGGAGGAAAGCAGCGGGATGAATGCGCGGCCCGACAGGCCGACACGGGCCATCAGGCCGTCCATCAGGAATGCCGCGCGGACCATATAGCCGGTCGCTTCCAGCATCAGGATGAAGAAGAAGAGGATGAGGATCTGCGGCAGGAAGACGACCACCGATCCGACGCCGTTGATGACGCCATCGACCAGGAAGGATCGTAGCAGGCCATCGGGCAACGCGTTGGTGATGATCTTGCTTGCCGTTTCGGCCAGCCCCTCGATCATGGCGATCGGCGCTGCCGACCAGGCATAGACCGCCTGGAACATGATGAAGAGCAGCGCGAGCAGCAGCAGCAGACCTGCAACGGGGTGGAGCGCAACCCGGTCGACCGCAGCGGTCAGGCGGCGCGAGGGCGTTTCGCGAACCACCGCCGCGCGCGCGATCCTGCGCGCCTCGCTGCGCAGGGCATCGAAGTCGAGAGGCGCGGCAGCAGGCCGGACCTTGGCACTGCCATCGAACAAGGCGTCCAGTTCGGTGCGAAGATGGTCGAGCCCGCGTTTGCGAACCGCAACGGTCGAGATAACCGGCACCCCCAGTTCGCGCGAGAGGATATTCGCGTCCAGTTCCAGCCCGTCACGGGTGGCAAGGTCCACCATGTTGAGCGCCACGACCGTCGGCAGGCCAAGGGCGATCAACTCAAGCGCGAACCGCAGGTGATTGTCGAGGTTGGAGGCATCGACGACCACGACGAGCGCGTCCGGCAGCCGCTCGCCATGCTGCTTGCCAAGCACGACGTCGCGGGTCACCTGCTCATCGGGGCTGGTGGGATTGAGGCTGTAGGTGCCGGGCAGGTCGACCAATTCGAGCGGGCGGCCATCGGAAAGCGACAGCCTGCCTGCCTTACGTTCCACCGTGACGCCGGGATAGTTGCCCAGCTTCTGCCGCGCGCCGGTCAGGGCGTTGAACAGGGCGCTCTTGCCGGCATTGGGATTGCCGACCAGCGCGACCAGTGGCAGGCCACTCATGCCGCCTCCGCCGGACCCGTGCGGACGGTAATCGCGGCCGCATGATTGCGGCGCATCGCAATGGTCATGCGCCCGACCTTGCAGGCGATCGGACCCCGGCCGAGCAAACCGCCATGATGCAGCGCTTCGACGCTCGCGCCTTCGCACAGACCGAATTCACGCAAACGCTGGCCGTCCGACGCGGAAAGCGCGTCCCAGTCGATCAGGTCCACATAGGCTGGCTGGCGCAACGGCAGTTCGGACAGGCGCAAGGAAGTAATACTCGCTGAGATCACCTGCGAGTGACTATCAATATAGATAGGAAAAGGCCAGCCGGAATCGCGGCCTTTTGCGGGCGGTCAGATTGCGGGGTAGCGGAGCCTGCCGATGAAGCGAGCAAGGCTCAGCCGCTCGCCGCCGCCTATGCCTTTCCACCTCGCCTTGGCCCGTTCGAAGCGCATCACCCCTTCGATACACCGATCGAGGAAGGCGCGGCTATCCGCCCAATCTTCGCTTTCATCGTCCACGAACACCAGCAGCGTTGCGGCATAGACCGCCGCTAGCGTCATGCGCTTGCTATAATGATTGAGGTCGGTCGCGCTGTCGCCAGCCGCGCGCCACATCACATCGGCCGATCGCCAGCCCAGGCGAGCTGCGCGAACGCTGTTCTGCGGCAGGGCCATGATAGCGAGCGCGCGGCGCAAGGCTTCCCGGTCGCGCGCCAGCAGTGTCAGCCGTGCCGTGACCAGCGCGATGATGCGCTGGCGGATCGACATGGTGACGAGCTTCTCTGGCGTCAGCGCCTCCAGCATGCGCGTGTCGATGCTGGCGAACCAGGCATCGATCATGTCCATGGCGCCCGCCGAAAAGGCGAGATGCGCGATGTCGGCATCCACCCGGCCTTCCGACGCGGCCATGGTGACCGCTTCGGCGCGCCAGCCGTCAAATGCGGCATGGCGGGGCAGGATCGGCGCGAGAAACGCCCGCACTTCATCAAGGGTCGGGTCTTCAGGCAAGGTCGTCATGCCCCTTATGGTAGGGCGCGGCACGCCTGCGCACAAGCGCAGGACTTCGATCAAAACATGATGTTGCAACATATCATTAGATATGATGTAACATCATGTTTGTGGCGAGCAGAAGCTCGCGCAGATTTAGGATGGAGGATGCGATGGCAGTAATGGCAATGCATGCAACGGGCGGCGAGAGACGGCCTGGCTATAGTGGCGGGGGCGGATCGCCCGTCGCGCTCGGAGCGACCATCGCCGTCCACGCGCTGGTGGTGGGCGCTTTCATCCTTATACCCAAGGAAGTGATCGCCCCCTATGTGCCGCAGATCCTGATCGGCAAGCAGATCCCGATAGACCCGCCGCCTCCACCCGAAGCGCAGCCCCAGCCGCCCGAGAGCAGGCTGCCGGTGCGACCGACGACCGACCCGATCCCGGCAAATCCCGATGATCTGGTGAAGCTGCCTGACAGCGGAACGGGGCCAATCGTGCCCGCCGGTGGTACTGGTACTGACACGGGCGGCGGCGTCATCCTGCCGCCCATCGACTTGCCGCGCGACCCCGTCCTCGTCGAACCCGGCATCGACCCGCGCGCCATGTCGGCGTTCCAGCCCGACTATCCCGGATCGATGATCCGCCAGGGGATGGAAGGCTCAGTCACCGTCCGCGTCAGCATCGGTGCGGATGGCAAGGTGACAGCCATCGAACGGCTGTCCGCCACGGACGAGGCCTTCTGGATCGCCACCCAGCGGCACGCCATGCGCAAATGGCGCTTCCGCCCCGCGACTCGGGACGGCGTGGCTGTGCCCGGCACGAAGGTGCTGACCGTCCATTTCAAGCTGACCGACCGTTGAATGCCGCCATGCCGGATGCAAGGCCCGGCTTTGCATCCGGCGCCGCCATCTCCTATATAGCGGCGATGGCGATCTTCCCCCGTCCGGTCTCTCCCAGAAGCGCTCTAGGCGATATGTGGAGCTATTTTCGCGAGAATCGGCCTCATAAATGGCCGCTGCTCGGGCTGTCGATGGCGATTACCTGGGTGATCATGTGGGTGTTCATGGTCGACGCGAACACCAACACGATGCCGACCCGCAACAAGATCATCTACGTCCAGAGCTGGGACGCGAGCCGGTCGGACGCGGCGATCATCCTGCAACAGAAGATCGACCTCGCAAAGAGTGAGGCTGCCTTGCAGAAGCGGCAGAAGCAGATGCAGGGATGGGCCGACTCATTCGGTATCGACTGGCGCACCGAAGAAGCCCGCAACAGCGCGCGCCGCAAAGAAGCGTTGAAGCAGATCAATGCCCAGCTCGATTCGCGACTGGCCAAGGCGGAAGCGGCAGAAAAGGCCGCGCCCCAGACCAGCCAGAATTGAATTTCCCGATGGCCGACCCCGTCGAGGACCGCCGTTTCATGGCAGCGGCGATCGCCCTGTCCGAGCGCGGCCGGGGTCTGTCCACCCCCAACCCCAATGTCGGATGCCTGATCGTCCGCGACGGCGCGGTGGTTGGTCGCGGCTGGACCCAAAAGGGCGGCCGACCTCATGCCGAAGCGCAGGCGCTGGACGAGGCCAAGGATCAGGCGCGCGGCGCGGCCGCCTATGTGACGCTGGAGCCCTGCTTCCATCTGTCCGCTCGTGGGCCGCGCTGTGCCGACCTGATGGCGCGAGCAGGCGTCGCGCGCGTAGTGATCGCACTGCGTGACCCCGATCCGCGCACCGATGGGCAAGGCGCGGGGCATCTGCGCGCGCGGGGCATAGAGGTTGAAATGGGCCTGATGGCGCATGAAGCTGCTGCGGCCATGCGCGGCTTCGTCCTGCGGCAGACGCTGGGCCGCCCGGCCGTCACCCTGAAGCTAGGCCTGTCGCTCGATGGCTGCATCGCGCTCAAGGACGGGTCGAGCCGCTGGATCACCGGCGAGGCGGCGCGCGCCCATGCACATCTGGAGCGGGCGCGGCATGACGCCATCCTGGTCGGCGGCGGCACTTTGCGCGCCGACGCGCCCCGCCTTGATGTCCGGCTACCGGGATTGGAGGATCGCTCACCCCGCCGCCTGCTGCTGACTCGCGGCCGGGCGCCCAAGGGGTGGGAAGCCGTCGCGCAGCCTGAGGATATCGCCGCGCTCGACCATGTGGACCATCTGATGGTGGAGGGCGGCGCGGCGGCGGCGGCGGCCTTCCTGCGCGCCGATCTGGTCGACCGCCTTCTGCTCTACCGCGCGCCGATCATCATCGGCGACGGCCTTGCGGGGATCGGCGACATTGGCCTCACCGATCTTGGCGAGGCGCACCATCGCTGGACCCTGACCGACGGACGCCAATTGGGCGAGGACCGGCTGGAGGTTTACGAACGGCGACGCGGCGCTTAGGAGCGTCACGGAACCAGCAGGATCGCACACCCATGTTCACCGGCATCATCACCGACATAGGCACCATCCGCTCCGCCGAGCAGCGCGGGGACCTGCGCCTCGTCATCGGCTCCGCCTATGACATGGAGGGCGTCGCGATCGGCGCGTCGATCGCCTGTTCGGGCGCGTGCCTGACCGTGGTGGAAAAGGGCGCGGACTGGTTCGCCGTCGATCTTTCCGCCGAAACGGTGGAGCGAACCGCGCCCGGCCTGTGGAAGCAGGGCGGCAGGCTGAACCTGGAACGCGCGCTCAAGGTCGGGGATGAACTGGGCGGGCATATCGTGACCGGCCATGTCGATGGCGTGGGCACATTGGTGTCGATCACGCCGGAAGGGGATTCCACCCGGCTGGTGATCGCCGCTCCCTCCGCGCTGGCGTCAGCGCTTGCCGCAAAAGGATCTATCACGGTCGATGGCATCTCTCTGACCGTGAACAGCGTTGAGGATCAGCCGGACGGGTCCGTTCAGTTCGGCCTGAACATCATTCCGCATACGGCTGCGGCTACGACGCTGGACGATCTGGCGACCGGCCGGAGGTTCAATCTGGAGATCGACGTGCTGGCCCGTTATCTCGACCGCATGCAGAGCCTTCGCGGATCGATGTGATTCGCGCTTGAAATAATCACACTATGATGTGATAACTGCGTCCCGAGGCCGATCTGGTCAAGGAGTCGCAGTCATGTCTTCCGCGCTTATCGATACCGTTCGCACGCTGGTCAATGAAGGGGGCATGTCCCGGTCGGGCCTTGCGCGCGCTGCGGGCCTTCATGCCAACTCCCTGCGGAAACTGGGCGAAACGGACTGGAACCCGACCGCCGAAACGCTGGGCAAGCTCGAAAATTATCTGGCGCGGCGCGAGGGCGGCACTGCGCTTGCCTCTCCGGAAGAGATCATCAACGAAGCGCGCAACGGCCGCATGTTCATCCTGGTCGATGATGAAGACCGGGAGAATGAGGGCGATCTGGTGATCCCGGCGCAGATGGCGACACCCGATGCGATCAACTTCATGGCGACGCATGGCCGGGGCCTCATCTGTCTCGCGATGACCAAGGATCGGATCGATCATCTGGGCATCGACCTTATGAGCCGCAACAACGGCACGCGGCATGAAACTGCCTTCACCGTGTCGATCGAGGCGCGCGAGGGCGTAACCACCGGCATCAGCGCCGCCGACCGCGCGCGCACCATTTCCGTGGCGATCGACGGCTCCAAGGGCCGCGATGACATCGTGACCCCCGGCCACGTCTTCCCCCTCGTGGCCAAGGATGGTGGCGTGCTCGTGCGCACCGGCCATACCGAGGCGGCTGTCGATGTGGCGCGTCTCGCCGGGCTCAACCCGTCGGGCGTGATCTGCGAAGTGATGAAAGACGATGGCACTATGGCGCGCCTCGACGACCTCATCCCCTTCGCGCAGAAGCACAAGATGAAGATCGGCACGATCCGCGACCTCATCGCCTATCGCCGCCGTCATGACCATATGGTCGAACGGCGCGCCGAAACGGTCTTCAACAGCAAGTGGGGCGGCGACTGGAAGGCGATCAGCTTCTATAACAAGGCGACGCAAAGCGAACAGCTGGTGCTGCAAAAGGGCCATGTGTCGCCCGACGAACCGACGCTGGTGCGCGTGCATCAGCTTTCGCTGCTCGACGACGTCTACGGCGCCAGCGGCCCCCGCTGCGAAATCCTGCGCAAGTCGATGGAGATCATCGCCAAGGAAGGCGCGGGCCTCATCGTCGTCCTGACCAGCAATTCGCCGGCCGATTTCCTGACCCGCATCCTGCGCCATCATGCTGGCCAGCCTGGCAGCGGCATGGACGAATTGCGCGACTATGGCGTAGGGGCGCAAATCCTCGCTGAACTCGGCGTGCACGACATGATCCTGCTCACCAATTCCAGCCACAGCCTCATCGCGCTTGACGGCTATGACCTTGCCGTGGTTGGGCATCGACCCGTCGAGCTATAAAAAAGGATATCGGCCGTGGCGAAATTCCTGATCGTTGAAGCCCGCTTCTACGAACATCTCAATGACCTTCTGATCGAAGGCGCGGTGGCCGCGCTGGAGGCGGAAGGGCATAAATATGAAGTGGTGACGGTGCCCGGCGCGCTGGAAATCCCCGGCGCGGTGGCGCTGGCGGCGGAGTCCGGGCGCTATGACGGTTTCGTGGCGATCGGCGTGGTGATCCGCGGCGAAACCTATCATTTCGAGGTGGTGTCGAACGAGAGCGCACGTGGGCTGATGGCGCTCAGCATGGACGGCATTCCCATCGGCAATGGCATTCTGACGGTCGAGAATGAGGCGCAGGCGCTGACCCGCGCCAAGCCGGATGAGAAGGACAAGGGCGGCGAAGCGGCCAAAGCCGCGATCGCCATGCTGGCCCTGCGCGAGAAATTCGGCGCCTAGGCGCTTCGGGCTTTAAAAGAGCATCGCCTCTTAATCCCGTTCGCCCTGAGCTTGTCGAAGGGTTCTACTTCTTTTTTAAGGAGAAAGGGCCGACCGTCATCGGAGCGGCCCTTTCTCCATAAGGCTCAGCCCGCCTTGGCGAGAACCGGATAATCGACATAACCCTCGCGGCCCTGCGTGTAGAGCGTATCGGTGCTCAAGGGGTTCAGCGGAGCCCCTAGCGACAGGCGATCCGGCAGGTCCGGATTGGCTATGAACGGGCGGCCAAAGCTGATCGCCTGGGCAAGGCCGCTGTCCAGATCCTCCTGCGCTCGCCCTGCGTCATAATCACTGTTCAGGACGAGCGGGCCGCTGAAATGGCGGCGGACGAGCGGCGACTGACGCGGAACGTCGCTCGCGCCTCGGCTGCCGTCCGGACGCAGCTCGCGCATCTCCAGAAAGGCGATGCCGATCGGGTCAAGCGCTTTGGCAATGGCGATGGCAAGGCTGGCGGGATCACTGTCGTCCGTCCCCTGCGACGCGCCGTTGATTGAAATCCGCACCGCCGTCCTGTCAGCACCGATGGCGTCGGCGACAGCTTGCGTGATCTCGCGCAGCAGCCGGACACGGTTTTCGGGGCTGCCGCCATAGACGTCCTGCCGCTGGTTGACGCCGTCGCGAAGGAATTCGTCGAGTAGATAGCCGTTGGCGGCGTGAACCTGAACGCCGTCAAATCCAGCTTCGCGAGCATTGCGCGCGGCTGTGACGTAAGTGGCGATCAGGGCCGGAATTTCCTCTGCGTCCAACGCGCGGGGCTGTTCATAAGGCTTGTTGCCCTCATAGCTATGGGCATGGCCGGGCGCGGCAATCGGACTCGAAGATACCGGCGGCTGCCCGCTGACGCTGGAATGGACGAGGCGCCCCATGTGCCAAAGCTGCGCGAAGATACGGCCGCCGACTTCATGCACGGCCTGGGTGATCGGCTTCCAGGCCTCCGTCTGCTCTGCCGTCCAGATGCCCGGTGCGAAGGGCCAGCCTAGTCCCTGACGCGACACGCCGATGCCTTCGCTGATGATCAGGCCGGCCGAAGCGCGCTGGCGATAATAGTCGGCCATGATCGGCGTCGGCACATGATCGCGGCTGGCGCGGGCGCGGGTGAGCGGCGCCATCAATATGCGATTACGGGCCTTGATGGCGCCCAACTGAACAGGATCGAAGAGGCTGGTCATGAAAATCCCCTTATTACGGTTGCAATTTGCAACGCATAAGCTTGCCGACGTCAGCTAGGGATCGGTGATCAGGCTTTCAAGCCTGTTCGCGGCAAGATGTCAAAACAGTGTGTCGACCGCATGAATGGCCAATCCTACAAGGCCACCGACCAAAGTACCGTTGATCCGGATATATTGAAGGTCGCGGCCGACAGCGCTTTCGAGGCGGCTGGTCACGGTTCCTGCATCCCAGCCGCGCACGGTTTCGCTCACCAGCTTCACGATGGAATCGCCATAGGCGGCCGTCGCGCCGACAGCCGCGCGCCGCACGAAGCGGTTGATCAGCAGGCGAAGGCGGGCATCGTCCTGAAGCGTGGTGCCCAGTTGGCGCAGCGCTTCGCCCAGCCGCCCCGCCATCGCCTTGCCCGGATCGCGGACGGCGCGCAGCAGGCCGGATCGTGCCTGTTCCCAAAGGCCGTCTATCCAACGCTGCATTGCGGGATTTTCCACGATCTCGTCGCGGATGCGGGCCACGCGTTCCTGCATGGCGGCATCGAATTGCAGGTCGCTGGCCAGCTTCGCCATGCCCTCTTCTGCCTTGAGGCGCAGACTGTGAGCTGGGTCCGCCGCCATCTCCGCCAGCAGACGCCGCAGTCCGTCGATGATGGCGTTGGACAGACTTTCATCCAATCCCGTCCAACGCAGGATCTTGCCCGCCCGGTCATGCACCATCTGGCGGATAAGGTGGTCATTGGCCTCCAGCGTGCGATCGGCCCAATGGATGATGCCATCCATCACCGGCGCATGACGGCCATCGCGCATCGCCGCCTCGATCGCCTGACCGATCAGCGGGGCGATGTTCATGCCCCGCAGCCGCTGAGCGATCGCACCCTTGACCATGCCGCCAAGCCGTTCCTGATCAAGCGCCTCCAGCATGTCCGCCGCCAGCCGCGACGCGCCTTCGCGCAAGCGGCCGTCGCCTCCTGACGGGCTGGCGAGGAAGCGCCCGGCGGCGGCCGCCACGTCCAGCCGCTGCATCCTGCGCGCAACGACGGCGGGGGTGAGGAAATTGTCCCGCAGGAAAAAGGCCAACGTATCGCCGATCCGGTCCTTGTTGCGCGGGATGATCGCCGTGTGCGGGATAGGGAGGCCCAGCGGATGCCGGAACAGGGCGGTGACGGCGAACCAGTCGGCAAGGCCGCCTACCATCGCGGCTTCCGCAAATGCCTGAACGAAACCGATAGCTGGATGCAGATGGACGGTAGATCGCGCGGCAAGGAACAGCAGCGCCATCGCGATCAACATGCCCGTCGCAACCACCCGCATGTCGCGCGGCGGCCGGACAGACACGTCGGCGGCGATCGGGGGAACGGGAAGCTGATTCATTGTCCGTCCAACGGTTACGCCGCCGTTTCGTTCAGCCATGCGCTTCTTTCAGGCGAGCCGACTGCCATCATTCCGCCGGTTGTGCATTTCCCTCATGCTTTGCATCGTCCCCCGGCTTGTATGTGAGCAGACGGCGGCTGAGGCGCGGACCCGCCCATCCTTCGATCTGTAGCGCCAGACTGAATGTCGCGGGCACGATCACAAGGGTGAGGAGCGTGGACAGCAGCAAACCGCCGATCACTGTGATGCCCATGGGCGCGCGCCATGCGCTGTCGCCGCCCAGCGAGATGGCGGTGGGCACCATGCCCGCAACCATCGCGACGGTGGTCATGACGATCGGCTGTGCGCGCTTGTGCCCCGCATCGATGATCGCGTCGAACCGGGGCACGCCCTTCTGGATTTCCTCCAGCGCGAAGTCGATCACCAGAATGGAGTTCTTCGCGACGATCCCGAGCAGCATCAAGATGCCGATCATCACCGGCATGGAGATAGGGTGCCCGGTAAGATGCAGCGCCAATGCCCCGCCGAGCGGCGCCAGCAGCAACGATCCCAGATTGACGAACGGCGGCATCAATCGCTTGTAAAGCAGTGTCAGCACCGCCAGCACGAGCAGGATGCCGGAAATGACCGCAACCGTGAAGTTCTTGAGCATTTCTGCCTGCCATTTCGATTCGCCGGTGTTGATCTTCTGAATGCCCGGGATACGGCCTTCACTGATTTCCTTCATCGTGGGCAGCGCGTTGATCTTCTTCATGGCCTGACTGCTGACGATGCCGGGTGCGAAGTCGGCATCGACGACGATCCGGCGGATTTGGTTATAGCGACGGATTTGCGTCGGCCCGGCACCGAATTCGATATCGGCGACCACCTTCAACGGAACCGAACCGCCGCTGACGGTCGGCACGGGCATGTTCTCGATCGTCGCGATGTCGCTGCGGCTGTCCTCGGCCACGGCCACGCGGATGGGAATCTGGCGATCCGATAGCGAGAATTTGGCCGTATTCTGGTCAATGTCGCCGATCGTGGCCACGCGAATGGTCTGGCTGAGCGCGGCGGTGGTGACCCCCAGGCTCGCGGCCAGGTCGAATCTGGGTTTGATGATGATCTCGGGCCTATTCATGTCGCCCTGGACCCGGGGCGACCGGACTTCCTTCACGCCGCTCATTTCGGAAACCAGCTTGTTAGCGACACGATCCAGCAGCGCGGCATTGTCGCTGCCGAGCATGATCGTAACGTCACGGCCCATGCCTCCACCCGCTTGCGACTGGAAGTTCACACGGGCATCCGGAATTTGCTGGAAGCGGGGCGCCATGCTGCGTTCCCACTCGACCGAGGAAGCAGGCCGGTCCTTCTTCAGTGTAAGATAGATGTTGGCGCTGGTCGGTTGGATGTCGGCGAAGGCCGCGTTGACGAACTTGGTGTCGGCGGTCAACATGTCCGCAACGCGCCGGGCGACTGCGGTGGTTTGCTGTAGCGTGCTGCCGGGCACGGTTTCGATCTTCACCTGGCTGTAATCGGTGTTCATCGATGGCTGGAATGCCATTGGCAGCGTCCCGAAGGCGAGCAGCGTGGCGATGAAGGCCAGCCCCCCGATGCCGACGGTCCAGATGCGGTGGTCGCGCAGCCAGGCCGCAAAGCGGGGGCGGGCGCCTGATGCGCGATAGGCTTTGGCCCGGCTTTCATCGAGCGACCAGTGCAGCACACGCATATAGACGTCCATCAGCCAGCCCTCGCCATGGCTTTCCTGGCCGTGCGCCTTGAGGAAATAGGCCGCGACCATGGGCGTGATGAGGCGGGCGACAGCCAGGCTGAGCAGCACCGCGACCACGACGGTCATGCCGAACTGGATGAAGAACTGGCCCGAAACGCCGGGCATCAGCGCAACTGGCAGGAATACGGCGACAATAGCCATTGTCGTCGCCAGCACTGCTAGGCCAATCTCGTCGGCCGCGTCGATCGATGCCTGATAGGCTGTCTTGCCCATGCGCATGTGGCGCACGATATTTTCGATCTCCACGATGGCATCATCGACCAGCACGCCCGCGACCAGGCTGAGCGCCAGCAAGGAGGTCACGTTGAGCGTGAAGCCCATCATGTCCATGAACCAGAATGTCGGGATGGCTGACAGCGGGATTGCCGTGGCGGCGATAATCGTCGCGCGCCAGTCGCGCAGGAACAGGAACACGACGACGACCGCCAGCACCGCGCCTTCGATCATGGACTGCATCGCCGCATGATATTGGCTCTTGGTATAATCGACGCTGTTGAAGAGTTCCTTGTAACGGATCTTCGGATTTTCTTTCTTAAGCTGGTCCAGCACCTTGATCGCATTGTCGAACACGGTGACGTCGGATGACCCCTTCGCCTTTTCCAGGCTGAAGCTCGTCACCTGCATGTCATTCATCAGCGAAAGCGACCGTTGTTCGCCATACATGTCGCGCACATCGGCAAGGTCGGACAGCTTGACGGTGCGGCCGCCGGAGATGGCGATCTGGGTCTGGCCCAGGGCATAGGCGTCCTGCGCATTGCCGAGCACGCGGATCGCCTGCTCGGCTCCCGCGATTTCGGTGCGGCCGCCCGCCGCGTTCAGGTTGACCTGTTGTAACTGCTGATTGACTTGCGCAGCCGTGACGCCGTGCGACTGCAGCTTGGCGGGGTCGAGGATGACGCGAATTTCGCGGGTGACGCCGCCACCACGCCTGACCGCCGCCATGCCCGGCACGGCAAGCAGACGTTTGGCGACAGTATTATCGACATACCATGACAATTGTTCCAGCGTCATGTCGGTCGCTTCGGCACTGAAATAGGCGATCGGACGATCGGCATCGAGCCGCGTCACCTGCGGTTCCAATATGCCTTCTGGCAGTTCGCTACGGATCTGGTCGACAGCGTTCTTGACGTCGGCGACGCCCCGATCGATCGGCGTTCCGATCTGGAACTGCACGATCGTCATCGAATTGCCTTCGGAGACGGTCGAGGTGATCTCGTCAACGCCGCTGATGCCGCGCACGGCGGCCTCGACACGCTGCGTTACCTGGGTTTCCAGTTCCGGCGGCGCGGCACCTGGCTGCAATACCAGCACTTGAGCGATGGGGAAGGTGACGTCGGGCTGCTGGTTGATGTCCATGCGGCCAAAGCTGACCATTCCCGCGAGAAGCAGGGCGACGAACAGCACGAGCGGGGACACCGGGTTGCGGATGGCCCAGGCCGACATATTACGAAAACTCATGACGGCTTCCTCGCCTGCGCGGGCTTACCCGGCCTTTTGAATTTGCGGCCGCACCTTCTGCCCGGGCCGCAGAAAGGCGCCTGCCGACGCGACAATGCGCTCGCTGCCATTCAGGCCTCGCGTAACCGCAACGCCCTTCGGGGAGACCTGTCCGACCTCGACGCCGCGCCGTTCGGTCTCGTCCCGCGCGTTGACGATGTAGACAAACTGTCCCTTGGCATCGGTCTGCACGGCGGACTCCGGCAGCAGCGGGGCCGTTGCCGTGCCGCTGACGATGCGGGCAGCGGCAAATCCGCCGGGGCGGATCGCCTTGTTATAGGGTATGGAGATGCGCGCGATGCCCTGCCGCGTCTGTGGATCGACGACCGGAGAAACCTGCCAAATGCGTCCGGTGAATTCCGTCTGGCCACCGACAGGGGTGACCGTCGCGCTGTTTCCCGGCCGCAACGTGGCGAGATCGCTCTCGCTCAGTTGGGCCAGAAGTTCCATCTCGCCATCCTTGGCCATGCGGAAAAGCACGCCGCTGCCCGAACCGACAATCTGACCGGGTTCGACATCGCGGGTCAGGATCAGCCCGGATGCAGGGGCGCGAATATCAAGCCGTCCCGTCCGGGCACGCTGTTCGGCCAATTGTGCAACCGCGACGTTCACTCGGGCGTTGGCGGCATCACGCGTGGCTGTGCGCTGATCGATATCGGCCCGGCTGATGAAGCCGCGCTTCACAAGGGCCTGGGCACGGTCGAGCTGCGCCTGAGCCAGCTTCGCATCGGCGCGATTTACCTCTACCTGTGCAGCAAGCGAACGAACCTGCTCCGCCTGTACCGACCGCTCGATCACCGCAAGCACCTGCCCGGCGCGAACCCAATCGCCCGGTTGCACCAGCACGCGCGTCACCTGCCCGCCCTCGCCAACGACGCCGACAGGCATTTCGACACGCGCGGCCAGTGATCCCGTGCCGCTGACGGTGCGGGCCACGACGGACCGGCCTGGCACGAGGACGGTGACGACCGGCGCGTCTTCCGCAGGGGCTGCCCCATCCCCTTTCTTGCCATGCATGCTGATCCAGGCTGCAACGGCAATCAGGATGATCGCAATCACCGCGCCAATCGTCAGCGCCCGCCGCCTTGAAGGGCGCGGTTCTTCGCCAAAGACGCGCGCCGGAACATCTCCGGCCACCTGAGTTTCGTAATTCATCCTGATTCCATCATTCGGCCGACGGGCCGACCGGCGCTGTGTTATATGAATACATCACCCGGCTCAACCCTCAATACACTTTGCGCAACGGCGGAGCAACGCGGGCTGGCCGCCTTTGCTTGCCAAATTCATGCGCCTGTGGCGCTATGCGGCATGAAGTGGATGGGAGGCTAGGATGGAATTACTAGGTTGGATCATCGTCGGCCTGTTCGCAGGAGCGATTGCCCGGTTTGTGATGCCGGGCAGAAATCCCGGTGGATGCGTGGTTACGATCCTGCTGGGAATAGCGGGGGCATTATTCGCCGCTTATGTCGGTCGATTATTGGGTGTCTATGAAGCGGACGAACAGGCGAGCTTTCTTGCGGCCGTATTGGGCTCGATAGCCGTTCTGGCCCTCTATCGCTGGTTTGCGGGGCGCGGCTGAACGAACGGCGAAAAGGGCCGCGTCGAAACGCAGCCCTTCATACCCGCCAGCCTAGCTTCCGGGGTGGTTAACGCATTGATCCGCGACGGACCAGGTTGACGATGGCAAGCAGCACGATCGCACCCACGAGGGACACGAGGAAGCTGTACAGCGTCAGACCCTCATTGATCGAACCGCCACTGAAAATCAGGCCGCCGATAAAGGCGCCGACTATGCCCACCACGATGTTTAGAAGGATGCCCTGCTGCGCATCGGTGCGCATGACCATGCTGGCAAGCCAGCCGATGATGCCGCCGACAACAAGCCACAAAATGATACCCATTTCACACTCTCCTTGGACCACCGCCCCCAGCGGGTTGGCTGATGTATTTAACGGCGAAGTCGGCTTCGCGTTCCCTGGGAAATGTTTCTGGCTTGACAATGGCCGGTGAATCGGTGCGCGATCTAAGTGAAAGGGCCGCCGGATTTGCATCCGGCGGCCCTTGATGTGCCTGCATCCTTCGCTGCCCGGCGTTGAGCCGGACACGGAGGATCAGTATTTCTGCTGCCGTTCGTAGAGCGACTTGTAATATTGGATCCGCGTAACACGCAGGCCGTGCATGCCCGACCGATCGACAGCGCGCTGCCAGCCTGCAAATTCCTCAAGCGTCAACGAATAGCGCGCGCAGGCTTCATCGACGGTCAACAAACCACCGTTGACGGCGGCGACCACCTCAGCCTTGCGACGGACGACCCAACGCGTCGTATTCGCGGGAGGCAAGCTCTCCAGAGTCAAGGGTTCCCCGAGCGGCCCGACGACCTGAGCAGGTCGGATTTTTTGATTTTCTATCATTCTCACCCTCAAAAAGCGGCACTGGCGTTGCCGAATTCAGCAGCGGCAACCGGTATGCGCGTCAGCCCTGAAGATCGGCTAAAGCGCCACGGTAAACGCCCCCTTCATCATCCTTGTCCCACTCTTAAATGCTGTGCGATCAACGGGTTGAAACTTCCCGTTGGGCGTGCGGCCTCGATCATGCCGCCCGGACGTGGCGCGAACACTTCGGCCAAATCCTGGATCCAGTCGCTCGTCTCATCCTGCCCCCGCAGGACCCCGGCCACCGCCCGCGCGGTCGGGCTGGCCGCCTGCTCCGCTGCCGAAGCGGCGCGCAGCAGAGGCCAGACCGGCGCATGCGGCCGACTGACGGGTCTGGCATTGGCGGGTTTGAGCCCGCCTGCCCGAAGGAAACCAAAATCCATGGGAAGGGAGGTAGCGAAAAAAGGATAAGGTCCGGTAAACTCGCGGGGCCGAAACGACGCTTTGCAGCGCGCGGCGTGGAATCCCGCTGGAATGCAACGGCGCGGACGATTATATGCCCGGCCATGCAGCCCCAGTTCCAGTTGCCCGAACCGCTTGCGAAGCGGCGAATCGTCGTTGCCATGTCTGGCGGCGTCGATTCGAGCGTCGTCGCCGCCCTTGCCGCGCGTACGGGCGCCGAAACCATCGGCGTGACGCTACAGCTTTACGATCACGGCGCCGCTGTCGGCCGCACGGGCAGCTGTTGCGCGGGGCAGGATATACGGGACGCGCGCGCTGTCGCCGACCGTATCGGCATCGCCCATTATGTCTTCGATTATGAAAGCCGTTTCAGGGATTCGGTGATCGCCGACTTTGCCGACGAATATATGGCGGGGCGGACGCCCATCCCCTGCGTCAAATGCAATATGGGGGTGAAGTTCACCGACCTGTTCCAGATCGCGCGCGATTTGGGCGCCGATTGTCTGGCGACCGGCCATTATGTCCGCCGCGTCGAGGGCGCGCAGGGTGCCGAACTGCACCGCGCGGCCGATCCCGCGCGGGACCAGAGCTATTTCCTCTTCGCAACCACCCAGGCGCAGCTTGATTATCTGCGCTTTCCGCTGGGCGGTCTCCCCAAGCCGCAAGTCCGCGAAATCGCCGCCGAACTGGGTCTGTCGGTGGCGCTGAAGCCCGACAGCCAGGACATCTGCTTCGTGCCCGATGGCGATTATGCTGGCGTGGTTCGCAAGATTCGCCCGGACGCCGATGAAGGTGGCGAGATCGTCCATATCGACGGCCGCATCATGGGCACGCACAAGGGGCTGATCCACTACACCGTAGGCCAGCGAAAGGGGCTGGAGATCGGCGGGCAGGCCGAGCCGCTCTATGTCGTCCGTCTGGAAGCCGATGCTCGGCGGGTGATTGTCGGACCCAAAGCGGCGCTCGCGGTTTCAGCGGCGCGGCTGAGCGACATAAACTGGCTTGGCGGCGACTTCAGCGGGCCGCTCACCGCCAAGGTGCGGTCGATGGCAAAGCCTGTTCCGGCAAGACTGGAGGGTGATCGCCTGATGTTTGACGCCCCCGAATATGGCGTGGCGCCGGGTCAGGCCGCCGTGCTCTACGCGGGCGACCGGGTGCTGGGCGGCGGCTGGATCGAAGTCACCGAGGCTGCACTGGCGCACGCTGCATGAATATTGTCCTTTGTGGCGCGCGCGGCTAAGGCCCGCCGGTCATGACTCGTCCGCTCACACTCGCCATTCCCAAGGGCCGCATCCTCGATGAAGCGCTGCCGATGCTCGCGCGCGTCGGTATTGAACCTGAAGCGGAATTTCATGACAAGAAAAGCCGGGCGCTGCGTTTCGCCACCAACCGGCCCGATATCTCGATCATTCGCGTGCGCGCCTTCGATGTGGCGACCTTCGTCGCCCATGGCGCGGCGCAGATCGGCATCGTCGGGTCGGACGTGGTGGATGAGTTCGACTATTCCGAACTCTACGCGCCGGTCGATCTCGACATAGGCCACTGCCGCCTGTCGGTCGCAGAGCCAGTTGACCTTGCGGGTGAGGATGAGGCCGCGATGAGCCATGTGCGCGTCGCCACCAAATATCCTTACCTCACGCGCCGCTATTATGAGGCGCGCGGCATCCAGGCAGAATGCGTCAAGCTGAACGGTGCGATGGAACTCGCGCCTTCGCTCGGCCTGTCGCGCCGGATCGTCGATCTGGTATCATCAGGCGCGACGCTCAAGGCAAATGGGCTGGTCGAAACCCATGTCATCATGCAGGTATCGGCGCGGCTGGTCGTCAATCGCGCTGCCTACAAGATGCGCTCGGCCGAACTGGCGCCGCTGGTGGAAAGCTTCCGCAAGGCAGTGGGGAAGCGCGATGCCGCTTAGGCTCGACAGCCGCGACGCTGACTTTGCCGCTGCCTTCACGGCGCTGGTCGATGCCCGGCGCGAGGCGGATGAAGATGTGTCGCGTGACGTCGCGGCAATCCTGAAGCGCGTCCGCGCCGAAGGCGACGGTGCGCTCGCCGATTACACTAGCCGGTTCGACAGGCACGATCTGGAGGCAAGCGGCTGGGCGGTTACCCCCGCCGAGTGCCGCGCCGCGTTGGACGGCATCTCGCCTGAGTTGCGCGATGCGCTGGAACTCGCAGCGGCGCGGATCACCGCCTATCACGAAAAGCAGAAGCCGCAGGACAGCGACGGCACCGACAGCGCTGGCGTACGGCTGGGCGCGCGCTGGCAGCCGGTGGACGCGGCTGGGCTTTACGTGCCGGGCGGCCGGGCGGCCTATCCCAGCTCGCTGTTGATGAATGCCATTCCCGCCAAGGTGGCAGGTGTGTCACGCATTGCCATGGTGACGCCCACGCCCAACGGCGTGATCAACCCGCTCGTCCTTGCCGCTGCCAGCATTGCCGGCATCGAGGAAATCTGGCGCGTGGGCGGCGCGCAGGCCGTGGCTGCGCTCGCCTATGGCACGGATCGGATCAAACCGGTCGATGTCGTCACAGGCCCTGGCAATGCCTGGGTCGCCGAAGCCAAGCGTCAGCTTTACGGCGTAGTCGGCATCGACATGGTAGCCGGGCCGTCCGAGATCGTCGTTGTCGCCGACGGTAAAAATGATCCGGACTGGATCGCCGCTGACCTGCTGAGCCAGTCGGAGCATGATCCGACCAGCCAGTCGATCCTCTTCACCGACGATGCCGCTTTCGCCGATGCCGTGGCGGCGGCCGTCGAAAAACGACTGCCACTATTGTCGACGCAGGCAGTCGCCACGACCAGCTGGGCGGCAAACGGTGCGATCATCCTCGTGCGCGATCTGGAAGAAGCGATGCCGCTGGTTAACCGGCTGGCGGCCGAACATCTGGAACTGGCGGTGGACGATCCCGACGCCCTGTTTGCGCAGGTCCGCCACGCCGGATCGGTCTTTCTGGGTCGCATGACCCCCGAAGCTGTCGGCGATTACGTCGCAGGCCCCAACCATGTGCTGCCCACGGGTCGCCGTGCACGCTTTTCCTCGGGGCTTTCGGTACTCGACTTCATGAAACGCACCAGCTTCCTCAGCCTTGATCAGGCTGCGATCGATGCGATCGGCCCGGCGGCGGTCGCGCTGGCGGAGGCGGAGGGGTTGCCTGCCCATGCCGCCTCGGTGGCGGTGCGGCTCAAATAACCTCTGTTCGCCCCAAGCTTGTCGAAGGGCAGTATTTTCTTCAAGAAGGGCAGGGCTTCGACAGGCCCAGCCCGCATGGCTATATGGAATCCCGATGACCGAACGCTCCAAATCCCGCTCCGCAGCCCGGCTTGCCGCAGTGCAGGCGCTGTACCAGCTGGAAATGGAAGGGACGCCCCTCGCCACCCTGCTGCATGAATTTCATCAGCACCGACTGGGCGCGACGATCGAAGACGTGACCTATGCCGATGCGGAAGAGAGCTTTTTCGACGATGTCGTGACCGGCGTGGACAAGCGGCGCGACGAAATTGACGCTATGATCACCGCCCGCCTGTCCAAGGGCTGGAGCCTTGAGCGGCTGGACAAGCCGATGCGGCAGATCTTGCGGGCGGGCGCCTATGAACTGATCGCGCGCAAGGATGTACCGACCGGCACGGTCATCAGCGAATATGTCGATGTCGCTCATGCCTTTTACGACAAGCGCGAGGCGGGTTTCGTCAACGGCCTGCTGGACGGCGTCGCGAAGGACGTGCGCCAGTAACGAACCACCTCCGTTCGGGCTGAGCCCTTCGACAGGCTCAGGACAGGCTTGTTGAAGCCCTTAACTTCTTTAAAAGAAGAAAGACCCTTCGACAGGCTCAGGGCGAACGGAGGTCAATTATGTCCGCTGAATCCCGTTTCCTGACCCTCTTGCGCCTGCTAGCCAATGATCCCGCCGCGCGCGGCTTGCAGGACGATGTAGCGGTGCTGGACGTGGGCGGCGCGCGCCTGATCCTCACCAGCGACACGATGGTGGAGGGGGTGCATTATCTCCCCGGCGATCCCCCTGCGGACATCGGTTGGAAACTTGCCGCCGTGAACCTCTCGGACCTTGCCGCCAAGGGCGCGCGGCCCGTAGGTTGCCTGCTCAATTACGCGCTGTCGGGCGACGATGGCTGGGACGCTGCGTTTCTTGAGGGGCTGGGCGAGGCGCTCAGCCGTCATGCCATGCCGCTATTGGGCGGCGACACGGTGCAGATGTCGCAGGGCAGTCCGCGCAGCTACAGTCTGACGGCGATTGGCGAGACAAGCGGCCCCGTGCCCGCCCGTAGCGGCGCGCGCGCAGGTGATCGTCTTTATCTGACGGGTCCCGTTGGCGATGCCGGCGCGGGGCTTGAACTGCTCCGCGCGAACGCCGCCGCTTCCGGGCCGCTGGTGGAGGCTTATCGCCGCCCGCGACCCCGGCTCACCGAAGGCGCGCTGCTTGCAGGCCAAGTCCATGCGATGATGGATGTGTCCGACGGCCTGCTGATCGATGCCGCGCGCATGGCGCAGGCTAGCGGATTGGCTGTTACCATCGATCATGTTCCGCTTTCCTCGGCGCTGGAGGCGGTCAGCGGCGGCAGCACTGCCGCTCAGTTGGCAGCGGCGCGGGCGGGCGATGACTATGAACT
>CAMPIM010000047.1 GCA_946886365.1 uncultured Novosphingobium sp. | reverse complement strand
CGGCCGCAACCGGGTTTCCGTCGCAAACTTTGGCGACGGGGCTACCAACATCGGCGCCTTCCATGAATCGATGAACATGGCGGCCGTGTGGAAGCTGCCCGTCATTTTCCTGTGCCAGAACAACCATTATGCCGAACATACGGCTCCCGAATATTCGCGGGCGATCGACCGCATTTCGGATCGGGCTGCGGCTTACGGCATGCCCGGTGTGACCGTGGACGGGAACGATCCGGATGAGATGTTCGGCGCTGCCAAGGTGGCGATCGAACGCGCCCGGGCAGGGGAGGGGCCGACACTGATCGAGGCCATGACCTTCCGCTTCAATGGCCATATCCTCGGTGAGGCAGGTCATTACATGGACAAGGCGATCTATGCCGAGGCGCAGACCAAGGACCCGATGCCCGTCCTGCGCGCCCGGCTGCTGTCGGAAGGCATCGCCACGGAAGCGGATCTGGCTGAGATCGAACGGGATGCTGACAGCCGGATCGTGGCCGCGATCGAAGCCGCCATGGCGGCAGACTTCCCCGACGTCGCCGAACTGAAGCGTGACGTGTTCGCTGAAGAAATCGCTTGAGGTAATGGCAATGACCGACACAATCACTGCATCCGCCGCGCAGGCTTCACCCGCGTCGCAGGACACCGAACCCAAGAAGATGACGATGGTGGAGGCCATCAACCTGGCCCTTCACGATGCCATGGAGGCCGATTCCAAGGTGATCGTCCTTGGCGAGGATGTCGCCGATCCGCAGGATGGCGGCGTCATGGGCGTGACCAAGGGTCTATCCACCCGCTTCGGCGAAGAGCGCGTCAAATCCACCCCCATATCCGAACAGGCGATTATCGGCGCAGCGATCGGCGCGGCCGTGGGCGGGTACAAGCCGGTGGCCGAGATCATGCTGATGAACTTCATCGCGGTCCCGATGGACATGATCTTCAACCATGCCGCCAAGCTGCGCTTCATGTCGGGCGGCCAGACCGGCGTGCCCATGGTCATCCGCACAATGACGGGGTCGGGCTTTTCGACCGGCGGCCAGCATAGTGACTATCTTGAGGCGTGGTTCGCCCATACGGCAGGCATTAAGGTGGTCGCGCCTTCAACCCCCGATGATGCCTATGGCCTGATGCGGGCGGCGATCGATGATCCCGATCCCGTGCTCTTCATCGAGAATATGCCAAGCTACTGGACCCCCGCGCCGGTGACCAAGCAGCTGGTGCCGATCGGCAAGGCGCGCATCGCTCGCGAAGGCGCCAATGTGACGATCATCGCGCATTCGCTGATGGTAACGCTAAGCCTCGCGGTAGCCGACATGCTGGCAGCGGAGGGAATCTCGGTCGAGGTCATCGACCTGCGCACCATCTCGCCGTGGGATCGCGAAACCGTGCTTGCCTCCGTGCGCAAGACCGGCCGGGCGGTTGTCGTGCATGAGGCGGTGAAGCAGTTCGGCATCGGCGCCGAAATCGCATCGGTCATCTCTGAGGAACTGTGGGGCACGCTCAAAGGGCCAGTCCAGCGGGTGGGGGCAGCCTATTGCGCCGTGCCATTTTCCAAACCGCTGGAGCAGGCGTTCGCGCCCAGTGCCGATACGATCCAGGCTGCCGTTCGCAAAGCGCTGGCCTGATCAGCAGGGAAGGAATATCGGGCATGCTTCAGTCGGCGCCGGACGAAAGCTATCTGGTCGATTTGGAAGATGGCGTCCTGCGTCTGTCATTCAACCGGCCGCAACAGGGCAACGCCATCCCCAAAGCGATGGTGCCCCTGCTGACTGAACTTTTCCGCGCGGCGCAGGCGGATCGAACCGTGCGCTGCATCCTGGTCCGGGGCGAGGGCAAGGTTTTTTCGGCAGGCGGCGACGTCGCGAGCTTTGCGGACTCGATCAAGCAGGAGGTGGGGGTGCGGCAGGCGGATTTCGCTCGCCGCCTTCCGTTGGCACGACACTTGGTGGAGGCCGTCGTCGCGTTCGATCGGCCAATCCTTGCATCGGTACGGGGAGCGGTCGCGGGCGCGGGACTGTTCTACCCCCTGATCGCCGACTATGCGATTGGCGACGAAAGCGCGACTTTCGTCTTCGCCCACCAGCGTGTCGGACTCAGTCCCGATGGCGGCGTGACAGCGGTGCTTCCGCAGGTGGTGGGAACGCGCATGGCCCGCATGCTGCTGCTGACGGGGGCAAAGGTCGATGCCGCTGAAGCGCACCGCTTGGGCATGCTCCACAAGATCGTTGAAGCAGAAGCGCTGGAAGGGGAAGCGATGAAGATCGCCCGCCGCCTCGCGCAGGCGCCACAACGCGCCGTCATGGCCGCGAAAAAGCTAGTCAATGAAGCGGCCGCCCGCAGCCTTGCGCAGGTCCTTGATGCAGAAACAGACGGCATCGTCGCCTGCGTCGGCGACGCTGATTTCGAAGAGGGCGTGACAGCCTTTCTCGAAAAGCGCGCGCCGGTGTTTCCCTCCGTCCGCTAAAGGCGTGGGCGCTCCCCCTGCGTTGGAGAAGATCATGCACATCCCGCTGAAGGAAACGCCCTGGGAGGGCGCCTTTCCCGATATCGACAATTGGAGCGAGAATTTCTGTCTCGCCGGGTTCGATCCGCAATCGGGCGTGGGCCTCTGGTTCCACATCGGCCGCTGGCATCATGACCTAACCCTCTTTCGTGAGGTCGTCATCATCCGCTTGCCCGACAACACGGTCATTGCCCATCGAGCCATCGGCAATGCCCATGCCGCTGAGGATGGGCCGGGCGGACCTCATCTGGCGGTGCGGATCGTGGAGCCTGGACGCAAGCTGACTTACCGCTTCAACGGTGGCGTGATGCGTGTTCCCGCCGCGCAGATGCTCGACGGGCTGGTGGGAGACGGACGGCGTACGCCTGCTTCGTTTGACCTGACCTTCACATCGACGGCCGACATCTGGGATCTCCATAAGGTGGGCGCGTTGCAGGAATTTCTCCCTGCTGGCCACATCGAACAGCCCGGTCTTCTTTCCGGATCAATCCGCGTCGGCAGTGAGCAATTCTCTTTCAACGCGATGGCCAACCGGGATCACAGCCTTGGCGGGCGCGACAACCGCAATCTGCACAGCCATCAGTGGTTTCAGGGCTATTTTGAAAACGGCTTGTCCTTCCTGCTGTTCGATGCAGAGATCGATCAGGGCGAGCAGGTCGTGTTTTCAGAGGCAGTCATCTACGAGGATGGCAAGAGCTTCGAAGCGAAGATCGAACGGATCGAACGATGCAACCATGTGGATGACGACCAAAAGCTGATCCGGACGGTGCTGAGTTATGAGAACGGCACGCTGGTCATCGACACGGCTGGATTCCACGGCAGCTCCTACCTGTCGCTCGCTTCGCCCAACGACACATATGTCGGCGTCTATCCTACCGATCCGGGTCCGACGCGCGTGGTCGACGAGCAGTCCGTCAGCCTCCTCCTCAACGGGACGGTGAAAGGCTATGGCTGCTACGAACGGACGATCCCCGGCGCTCATATTCGGGAGGCTTAGAGGGACGCGCCATCCGGCATATATTTCCAGCCGGAGGGCGTGTCAGCGCTTCATACGTCCTTCAATGTGCCGATCTCGACATTGGCCAGACCTTCCTCGCCGGTCTCTTCACACCTCACCCGGCACATATTTTCGACATTATAATAGACCTTGGCACCGGGCTTCTGCGAATGCAGCGGCAGGCGGGCGAAGGCGTTGCCGACATCAGCGGTCAGGGTGAATTTCTCGCCGCCGAGGGTGATGGTATGGAATATGACCTTGTCGGGCATCCCTTCCGGCCCCTCGCCGACATTCTCGATCCTGAGCGTCTTGATGACCTCATTCCCCTCCGGCCGCGCGATATAGCCTTCCGCCGTCATATTCTCAGGACGAACGATGTTACGCACCGTGAAAAGGTGGAAGCCCATGGAAGGGAAATTGAAGAAGGACCAATTGTGATCCATCACAATCTGGTCATTGCGCATGCCCCAGCTGTGGTCGCGATAGCCCGATCCATCGACGTCAACAGACACACCCGCAAGCTCTCCTGTCTTGAAGGTCACCTTGCCGGTTGCATTCATGCATTGACCCTGATGGCGAAAGCCGGATTTATCGAGCGCGGTATTCTCCGAAATGGAGAACTGGTCAGGATTGACGTCCGCGCAGGCGAGGAAGTCGAACAAATGCATGCGCCGGGTAAACCGCAGTGATGCCGCAACATTCTCGTCCTCATATTCAACAAGAAACTCTTCCTGCGGCTTCAGGAAATGCACCGTCTGATTGCCATAGCGCAGCAGCTTCTGATGTTCGAACGGCTGGGGCAGGGGAACCTCGCCGCTATGGCTAACCTTCACACCCTTATGCAGCACCGTGAAGGAGGCAAAAGCCCGGTCAAAGGTCGGCTCTGCCGTACTATGCGCAAGGCAGCATAGGTCGCGATCGGGGTCCATGAAGACCCAGAAGTAATTTTCTTTCCAACGCAACCAGGCTCGGGCTGGAACTGTGTGGGGGTAATCTTCGTGTAGGAGCATAATCGCCTCCAAAAAGCGGGAAAAGGGCGCAAAGGCGCCCTGTCGACCATAAATATGGCGATACCGGCTATGTTCATGACCCGCGCCAGTTTAACCTGGCGCGGGTCATCCTTTTATTTTTCAGCAACCATGCAGGCGCCCGTGATCAGAGATCGAAGCGGACTTCGACCCCGTACGTCCGCGGATCACCAACGCCGCCCAGATCACCGGCGGGCGTATCGGTCTGCGGAATTTCGTTGTTGAAATATTTCTCATTGGTGAGGTTCGCGCCCCAAAAGCGGAAGGTCAGCTTGTCATTGAATTCCGGCTTGAACGAGATGCTGCCGTTGAACAGGGTCAGCTTCGGTTCGGTTAAAATGTTGTCGGGGTCCCACTTCAGGTTGGAACGGTATGACATCTGACCGGCAAAGCTGAACTGACCGACAGAGGTTGGCAGATCATAGTTGAAGCCAGCGTTGATTTTCCATTTCGGGGTCTGGGAAAGCCTGTTCCCACCCACATCGCCCACCGCCAGGGCGACGCCCCAAGGCGGGGCGAAGATGGGAACGTTGATCGGCGCACTGTCAAAGCTGAGGAATTTCGCCCAGAGATACTGCCCCGCCAGGTCGAGCCTCAACCGCTCGGTCACCAGGAATGTCGTGTCGAATTCGAAACCTTTTGTCCGCGCCTTGTCCGCATTGGCAAAGGCGACGAAGGGTGTCGGCCCAGCTGGCGTGTCCACAAGCTGGACGAGCTGGACCTGTGGGTCCTTGATGTCGTTGCGGAACGCGGCGAAGTTAGCGCGCACCCTGCGATCGAACAGGGTCATCTTCAAACCCGCCTCGTAGGACGTCACCGTTTCCGGATTGGTCGGCGGGGCGGCCAGCGGAATAGTATTGAACGTACCCGACTTGTAGCCGCGACTCCATGTCGCATACGCCATGATATCGTCGGTAAATTTGTGATCGACTGAAACTTTGTAGGTCCATTTGTCGAAGTTGGCGACCTGATGATAGCTTCCAGCTGGAATGTCGGCCCCAACTAGCGGTGTCAGCGAAACACGGCCGTTCCCTTCCACGCGATCTTTCGTGTAGCGCAGGCCAAGCGTGACATTCGTCTTGTCATCCACGACGGGGAAGGTCGCTTGTGCGAAGGGAGCCAGAGACTCGATCCTTTGCTGGCTACCAATATTCTGGCTGGCAAGACCGTTCAGAGTGAGGGCGTCACCATTGAGAGCGATATTCACGTCGGTGCGCGAATTCATGTAGAAAAGGCCCAATATCCAGCTGATCTTCGATGAAGGCAAAGACTTCAACTGAAGTTCCTGGGTAATCTGCCGGTCTCCGATCTTGATCGGAAATGCCAGCCAGTTCAATTCGGTATGATCGCCCTCATAATTCAGTAATTCCTTGGCTTTCCGGTAGGAAGTGATGCTGGTGAAATCCGCAAAGCCCAGTTCCTGGTCGATTTTGAGCGCACCACCCCAACCGCGCAGACGATGGAAAATCTCGGTATTCTCGTTGATATCGTAAAAGCCCGGCGGATCGAAATATTGGGTGCCCTCAAGGGGTGAGCCCAGAGGATAGCCACGGGTCGTTCCCGGATAGATACGGACCGAATTGCCCTGATTCTGCCGCTGATAGGTATAAAAGCCGCTCAGGCGGATCTTTGTCGTGTCGCTCGGTTCAAACACGACCTTCGATCGGATATTATAGAATTTGCGGCGGTACGTATCCTTGCCGGTGAACAGGTTTTTGCCCCATCCATCGCCCTGGTTCAAACCGCTGAAGGAGATTCCGGCGGCGACGCCTTCACCCAGCGGCGTCGCCGCATACAGCTTGCCGCTGATCGTATCGTAATTGGCATAGCCCAGCGTTGCCGAAAGATCGGTGGTGTCGCCGGGATCGCGCGTGAACACCTGCATCAGGCCGCCGGTGGAATTGCGGCCGAACAATGTGCCTTGCGGGCCTTTTAGCACTTCAACGCGTTCGATGTTTGCCAGTTCAAGATAGGCGCTCGCAAGACGTGAATAATAGACATCGTCAATGTAGACGGGAACACTTGCCTCGTTACCCGGTGTCGATGCACCGGGATTTCCGACGCCGCGCAGGAATGGCACAACAACGCCGGACATCTGTGAGACGAACAGTGAAGAGTCGGCCTGTTGGAGGTCCGACACGCGGAAAATGCCCTTTGTTTCCAGAGCTTCTCCCGTAAACGCCGTTACCGCGACGGGGACATCCTGCAAATTCTGACTACGGCGCTGAGCCGTGACGATGATCTCCTGAAGACCTACTGGCGAGGACGTCGACGCTGCGTCACCTTGCGGGGCTGCATCCGTCTGGGCAAGCAGGGGCACGGGGGCCACGCTCGCCAATAACAAACCAACGATCGAAAATGCCTTCTTCTTCATTGATCTTCCCCTCGACTAACAATTATAATTATAAGTTATTCGACCGAAATTGTGGCAAGGCGAATATTATGTTTTCTTTGTCTGATCTTGTTATGAAGTAGTACCATTTCCGGCCGCTTCGCATTGGGTGCTAATTGCTGCACCTCTATCAGGTAGCGCATTCCAGCACCATCAACGACGGCTGTCAAGTAAGTAAACATGCGAACGATAAATATATGTATCTATTTTTGGGATGCCTATCTCCGGTTCGTCCTGACCGCAGCCTCGCGGCCAGCGATATGGCCGAAGACGAGTGCCGGGCCGATCGTTCCGCCCGCTCCGGGATAAGCCATGCCGGTAATGCTCGCGGCGGCATTGCCGGCCGCATAAAGGCCGGGGATATTACCTCCCCGCAAATTCTGTACTTCCGCTCTGACGCTGATTTTCGGGCCGCCCTTCGTTCCCAGAACGCCGGGATAGACCCGGCAGGCGTAAAAGGGCGCCTGATCCAGCGGCCCGACGGTTTGCAATGCGCCGTCCAGCGACCAATCCCCATGGTAGCGATCATATTGGCTCTCGCCCCGGTGAAAGGCTGGGTCGCTGCCCTCACGAGCTGATCTGTTGAACTGCTCGACCGTATGTTCCAGCCCATCGGCGTCCACGCCGATCTGCTCGGCAAGGGCGCGCAACGTCGCCGCCTGTATCATCCAGTTCGGCAAGGGATCGCCCGGATAACGTGTGAGCACGGGGTATTTGTCCAGATAAGCCTGATGGAAAATGATCCACGCCTCCCGATTGGGATAGTCGAACGTCTGAGCGTCGAACTGGAAAAAGGAGCGGCCAAGATCATTATAATTGCATGCTTCATTCACGAACCGCTGTCCCTTGTGGTTCACCATGATCGACCCTGGCTTCGTCAGCTCTGTCACGGCAAAACGGATAGCGGGATTGCCATCATATTCTTCGCCCGGAATCTTCATGATAGGCATCCACCACGCCTCATCGGTGTTCGCCAGGGCAGCCCCGGCCTCCGCCGCCATCAACAGGCCATCGCCCTCATTGTCCGGCGGACTGGCCGCCCCCTCATGCGGGCCGCGCAGCAGGTCCTTCACCAGACCGGCATTCCACTCAAAGCCACCGCTGGCGATAACGACGCCACGCCGCGCACGCATCTCGAAGGGTTCGCCGTCCTTGCTGCCCGCAACGCCCGTGACCGCGCCTTCATGCATGACCAAGCTTTGCGCGCGCATGCCGAACAGGATGCGCACGCCCTTCTCAACCACGCTGGCGGTGAGCCCTGCCACCAGCGCGTTACCGACGCCCACCAACCCCTTTTCCAGCCGGTCCCCGATTATGGCAGGGTCGAAAATATCGACGCCGTCCTCAAGGTCGTTGCTCGACACCGGAATGGGAAAGGTCAGGCTGCTCCGTAATCTCGGCCGCAATTCCCCCAACCTGTTACCGGGAAACAACCCCGCCGACAGGGACCGTCCGAATGTCCCACCGGGCAGCTCGGGATGATAATCGGGCCATTTGAGCGCCCTAAATCGAATGTCCGTCAGTGCTTCGATGAATTTGATGACGTCTGCGCCCTGATCGACATAGGTTTCGATCATCTCGTCATCCATGCGGCCCAAGGACTGACGGCGCATGTAGGTGAGCGCCGCCTCGCGGCTGTCGCTGGTCCCGACTTCATGCATATGGTGGTTGCATGGAATCCAGGGGACGCCCCCCGACATCGCCGTGGTCCCGCCCAGTTTTTCCGAACGTTCCAGAATGACGACATCTGCTCCCGCGTGACGCGCGCTTAGGGCAGCTGCTAGCCCCGCAGCGCCCGAGCCGATCACGATGACGTCGGTCTTTTCAATCCCATCCTGCTCGGACACCCTGTCCTCCTGAAACTGTCATATGGTCCTTGCAGCGGCGCCCGATTGAAGGCGCCGCCACGGCCGATCAGGCATTTTCCCGTGCCAGCGCGAACTGCCGCGCGACGGCGTCGAAGGATCGCTTCGCTGCTTCCTCCGGCTCAAGGGCGCGGAATTCGTGCGACAATATCTCGATCCCGTAGCAGCCGTCATATCCCGTCGCCGCGATGGCTCGCAGAAATGCCGGTACATCGAAGCTGCCTTCGCCCGGCAGCAGGCGATTGTCCGTCGAATCGTCGAAAAGACCGCCAACGACTTCGGCCGCCGCGTCGTCCAACTCGACATGCTTGATATAGCTGGCGGGAAGGGTGGCCACCTCTTCATAGGGTATGCCCGGACGCGTCATGTGCCAGATGTCGATCAACAGCCCGCCATTATCCGACCCGGCCATTTCGATAAGTTGCCGCCCCGACTTGAGGTCCCGAATATTCGCCAGGGGAAAAACCTCGATCGATACATGGGCGCCCACCTCCGCAGCCTGGTCGCAGAGCAGCCGGAAGTCGGCGGCCATGGTCTCCATCGACACGCCGCTATCGCTGATGTCTCCGACGATCTTGATATGCTTGGTCCCGATCTCGACGGCGGTATCCAGCCATAGGCGACGCATCTTGTCAGAAGCGGCCCGCGCTTCGCCCTGCGCGAACCAGTCCGTCAGGCACTCAATTTCCAGAAACTGGACACCGGCATCGTCCAGGATGCGGCGAATTCCGGTCGTGCCATGCAAGGCAACATTCGCGGCCAGATCATCGCCTGACAGGCCCATGCCGTAATAGCCCGCGGCAACCGCCGCCGCAGCGCGCCGTTCCAACGGAAAAGGGCTGGCGACCGGCGCACCGGGATAAGCATCGCCCGCGATCGTGTAATAGGTCGCGACAATTTTCGGATCATTCATGATGAAATTCCTTCGTCAACATCGCGGGAAGGGGGAGGGCCGCTTCCGCTCAATAGGGTGTTCAGAAGCGGTTTGATCCGCGCGCGGCTTCCCGGCCAGCAATGTGGCCAAAGGTCAGCGCGGGGCCGAGCGTGGCACCGCCGCCCGGATATGCCATGCCCATGATGCTCGCCATGGCGTTTCCCGCTGCGTAAAGGCCGGGGACGATGCCGCCCGAAAGGCTCATCACCTCGGCCCGCTCGTTGGTGCGTGGGCCGCCTTTCGTCCCGATCGTTCCGATCTTCGTTTCGACCGCATAATAGGGACCGCGTTCGAGCGGCCCCAGCGTCTTCGCGGCGCCCTCTGCCTGTGCATCGCCCCAATATAGTTCATAGACGCTTTCGCCGCGATGGAAGTCGGGATCGACGCCTTTGCGGGCATTATCGTTGAAGCGCGCGACTTCCGCCTCCAGCCCGACGGGATCGACCCCGATCTTGCCCGCCAGTTCGGCCAGCGCGTCGGCGCTCACCATCCACGACGGGACCGGATCGCCCGGATAGCGCGTCAGGAAGGGGAAGCGATCCATATAATCCTGGCTGACGATGTGCCAGGCGGGCAGGTTGGGATAGTCGAAGTTCACAGGGTCGAACGCCTGAAACACGCGCCCGATGTCATTGTAGTTGCAGGCTTCGTTGACGAAGCGGCGACCTGTCCGGTTGACGATGATCGATCCGGGACCGCAGCGTTCGATGCCGGTTAGCCGGACCAGCGGCCGCCCGTCATATTCTTCGCCCGGTATCGTCACTGATGGCTGCCACCATGCCTCCGACATGTTGCCGAGCGACGCGCCTGCCTGGATCGCCATCTTCAGCCCATCGCCTTCGTTCCAGGGCGGGCTGTGGGGGCCATGCATCGGGCCGCGCAGGAACTGCCGGGTCATGTCCTCGTTCCACTCATACCCGCCGCAGGCTAGGATCACCCCTTTCCTCGCGCCGATACGCATGGGCTTGCCGTCATTGTCCGCCTCTATGCCGACCACGACATCGCCTTCCTGCACAAGCCGCAGCACGCGAATATTGCGCCTGATCCGGACGCCATGGTCCATGGCGCCCTTGAGCAGGCCCGCCATCAACGCGCCGCCCATGCCGACCATATCTTCATTAAGGCGCCCGCCGATAATCTCGGAATCCAGCACGTTGATGCCGTCCTCCACATCGGCGATGGAAATGGGGATAGGGAAATGCGCACTCGCCCGGAGCGCGGGCCGCAATTCGCCAAGCTGCCCAGCGGGGAAAATCCCCGCAGTCACCGAACGGCCGATATTGCCGCCGGGAAATTCAGGATGATAGTCCGGCATCTGGAGCGCGCGGAAGCGAAGATCGGTCTCCTTTTCGAGGAACAGCAGCACCTGCGGCGCCGTGTCCACGAAGGTTTCGATCATGACGTCGTCCATCTTGCCCAGCGAAATGCGGCGAAGATAGGTGAGGGCCTGCTCGCGGGAATCGCTGCGCCCGATCTCCTGCATATGATGGTTGTTGGGGATCCACGGCACGCCGCCTGAAACCGCGCTCGTGCCGCCCAGCTTGTCCGTGCGTTCGACCAGCAGCACTTCGGCACCAGCCGTCCGGGCGGCCAGCGCCGCAGAGCAACCGGCGGCGCCAGAGCCTACCACCAGAACGTCTGTTTCCTCATCCCATTGTGTCGTCACGATTATCTCTCCTGCATTCTATCCCATGGCTGGCCGCGCACGCCCTTTGCGGGTCTTGCTCGCGGCTGCCCTACGTCGCCTTCAGCGCGCGTCTTCGAGGATCAGCGATGACGCATGCCAGGCCATTGCCATTACCGGTGCGTTGGTATTGCCAGAGGTCAGGTTGGGCATGATCGAACAGTCGATCACTCGCAGGCCATCGACTCCGCGAACGCGCGTGCGTGGATCGACCACGGATTCATCATCGCTGCCCATCCGGCACGTTGCCACGGCATGGGTGCCGCAGCTCAGATGGCGGCGCACCGCCGTCAGTATCTGGTCATCGCTGTCATTACCGTTCAGCCCCGGCGCGATCTCGCGAGTCACGAAGGGCGCGATGGCGGGCTGCGTCATCAACTTGCGCACGAAACGCACCATCGCAACCGCCGTCTCGCAATCCTCCTGCGTCGTCAGCCAGTTGGGATGGATGCGCAAAGGATCGTCGGCATTGGGCGACGTAATGGTAAGACAACCCTCGCTGGTGGCCCGCAGCATCGCCGTGGCGATCATCATGCCAGGCGTCTTGTTGACGCCGTTGGTCGGAACCGCAACATCCGCCTCGCCCTGCGCCAGGGTGACGCCACCAACGAAGCACTGAATGTCCGGACGGGCTACGCTCGGACGGCTGCGGGCAAAGATGCCGACTTCCTGTGGGACCGTCGCCATCGGGCCGCCCTTGAACAGGAAATATTCGGCTAGGCTACGGGCCAGACCCAAGCCGCGATAGCGATGGTTCAGGCCCTTCTCGCCCTGCAAGTCGTAGTTGATGCCGTAGATGGGATGCTCCTGCATCCGTCGGCCTAGGTCCGGGCTGTCCACGATGACATCGACGCCCGCGGCTTTCAAATCCTCGGCTGGTCCGATCCCCGAAAGCTGGAGCAGCTTGGGGGATGCGATCGCGCCTGCCGACACGATGACTTCGCCCCGGCACCGGAACTCCGTCTTGCGCCCACCGATCCTGCACATGACGCCCTTCGCCCTGCGCTGTTCGATGATGATGCGATCCACCTGTACGCCCGTCCGGATCACCAGATTGGGCCGATGGCGTATCGGGTCCAGAAAAGCGACCGCCGCACTCTGCCTGCGCCCGTTCTTGATATTATAATGATAATAGCCGACGCCTTCCCGGCTCCCGGCGTTGAAATCATCGTTGCGCGGCAAGCCCATTTGCCTGCCCGCCTCGATCATCCGGTCGGCAAGAGGATAATGGAACTTGGAGGTCGAGACATGCACAGGACCACCGACGCCATGCTCGTTGGATGCGCCAAGCTCATGATCTTCAATGGCGTTGAAGGACCGCAGCATGGTGTTCCAACCCCATCCCTTCGCGCCGCGCTCTTCCCACTGCTCGTAATCTTCAGGCTGGCCCCGGATATAGATCATGCCGTTGATGGCGGAGGAACCGCCCAGGCCTCTGCCCCGCAGCCAGATCTCGCTTGCGTCCAGTCCTTCTTCACGCGGCTGTTGGACAGGGAAATATTGCGCGAATGTCGGGTCGCCGACCAGCTTCGCCACGCCCTTTGGCATGCGAACGAACATGTGCTTGTTCTCGCCACCGGCCTCCAGAAGCAGCACCCGATTCGATGAATTTTCGGAAAGCTTGTTTGCAAGTACGCAACCGGCGCTGCCTGCGCCCACAATGATGAAGTCGAACTCCTCAGTCATGACCTCTCCAGAAATTAAATGACATTCGTCTTATATACGCTTCTATGACACGGCGGATTGGCAGACACAATGGCCTTTCCCTATCTGTCAGCCCGACCGCATATCAAGGACATATGCGGGCAGTATTGACAGTTTGTCAGACATTAGTCACGTAATGACACCGTAAGACGCCGTCTTGTGAAGACGGCTGGCCCGGCCTCAAGCGTCGGGCAATTGATTAGGAGAGGTGTGAGATGGCTGTATTGGACGGGAAGGTTGCGCTGGTGACCGGCGCTTCGGGAGGCATCGGGCGGCAGATCGCCGTTGCCCTGGCGCAAAGCGGCGCGCGGATCGTCGTTCACTATTCTTCTCGCCGTGAAGGCGCCGAACAGACGGCAGCCGAAGTGCGTGAAGCAGGCGGCGATGCGGTGATTGTGCAGGCGGACCTCAGCCATTCCGAAGGGGTCGGGCAGCTGTTCCAGCAGTTTGGCGAACAGGCCGGAGGGCGACTTGATATTCTGGTCAATAATGCCGGCGCGGGACGAACCTCTTCCATCACCACGATTGATGAGGAAGAAATCGACAGCATGTATCGGGTCAACTTCAAGTCGCCGATACTGGTCACCCAACAGGCGTTGAAGCGGTTCAATGATGGTGGCGCGATCGTCAATATCTCGTCGATGAGCGGGCTGATGGCGCAGCCCCCCGGCTTCGCCTACGCCATGAGCAAGGCGGCGGTGAATTCGTTCACGGTTTCGATGGCGGTAGAGCTTGCGCCGCGCAATATTCGCGTCAATGCTGTGGCCCCTGGACCGGTCGATACCGACCTCATCAACGGCTATCGGGACAGTGAGGAGGCAATGCGCATGTTCAAAAACATGGCCGCGCTGGGCCGCATCGGCACCGCCGACGACATAGCGCAGATCGTTCTGTTCCTTGCATCCCCGGCATCCGGCTGGCTCACCGGACAGATTATTCAGGCGAGCGGCGGCATGAGGTTGTAATCGGACGCTTGCGGAAAAGCGGATTGTGCGGATCGATGATGAACTACGGCGCGGAAATATCTTCGAAGGAAATGACGGCGTGAGAGATGAAATGATTTCCCAAGATGGTCAGCCGGTGATTTCCATCGACAATGCGGACATGTTCCAATGGGACGACACGGCTGACGTCGTCGTGGTCGGCTATGGCGGTGCGGGAATTTGTGCAGCGCTGGAGCTGGTGGAAAACGGCGCCAGCGTGATTGCCATAGACCGCTTCAATGGTGGCGGCGCAACAGCCTTCAGCGGCGGCGTCGTTTATGCCGCAGGGACCGACATTCAGCGGCAAAACGGGGTTGAGGACGATCCCGACAATATGCTGAAATATCTTCGGCTGGAGGTCGGCGATGTTGTTCAGCCCGAGACACTGAAACGCTTTTGCGACCAAAGCGCTGGCAATCTGCAATGGTTGCAGTCGCATGGCGTCGTGTTCGGGACGAAACTTTACACCGGAAAGACGACCTATCCGCCGGAGGGCTATTTCCTGCAATATTCCGGCAATGAGAAGGTAGAGGCCTATTGCCGCGACGCCCGGCCCGCGCCGCGAGGGCACCGAACGCTGGGGCGCGGCTTTACCGGAAACAAGCTGTATCGCGCCTTGCGGGATACCGCCGACCGGTCAGCCATTCGCAAGAAGCTGCATACGATCGTCCAGAGCCTCGTTGTCGATAGTGATGGGCGCGTCGTCGGCGTCGCTGCGCTTGAGCTTCCCACCGCCAAGCATGCCGAGCATCAGAAATATTACGACAAGTTCCCACCTACCGCTCCGTTCAAGGAGAGTAAGGCCGAGGCTGCGAGCAAGGCGGCACGCGTCATGGAGCGCGAACATGGCCAGTTGCGCTATATCAGAGCGAAGACTGGCGTTATCCTTTCGACGGGCGGTTTCGTCTTCAACCTCGACATGCTCGGCCAACATGCGCCCATGCTGAGCAAGCATTACAAGACCATGATGCGCCTCGGCACTCTGGGTGACGATGGCACGGCCGTGCAGCTGGGCACGGCGCTGGGCGCGGATACCGTGGGCATGGACGCGATGTTCGTCGGCCGGGTCCAATCTCCTCCGGCGGCGTTGCTGGATGGCATTCTCGTCAATCAGGCAGGGGAGCGGTTCGCCAACGAAGCCGTCTATGTCGGCACGCTGGGCCGCGCCATTGCCGATCAGCCGGAGGGCAAGGCGTGGCTGATCATGTCCACCAAAGACATTCGCAAGGCGATGCGCCAGGTGGCGACGGACGGTCTGGACGCATTCATGCGTTTTGGCGCCCCCGCCATGCTGAACCTCATGCTTGGCGGCACCAAGCGCGCGAGGGACCTGGACGTGCTTGCAGAAAAATGCGGCATCAATCCCAATCGTCTGCGCCAGACTGTACGTCGCTATGAAGACATGGTCCGCAACCGGCATGACGACGACTTTTCAAAGCTGAAAGATCATCTTAAGTCGCTCGGCAACGGTCCTTATGTCGCCATGAATGTGTCCCTTGCCAACCGCTACAGCTTCATCACCTTCCATACTTTGGGAGGGTTGGCGCTCGAAGAGGCGACAGGCGCTGTGCGACGCGCCGATGGCAGCATCATAGCGGGCCTTTATGCTGCGGGGCGGGCCACCGGAAGCATACCATCGCGCACCTACATTAGCGGCCTTTCCCTCGCGGATTGCGTGTTCACAGGCCGCAGGGCTGCTCAGTCCTGCCTGCGCGAGGCGGAGCAGGACGCGCTCGCTCCCGCCTGAACAGCGGATTGACTAACATCTGTCAATCTACAGTCCATGCTGTTATTGACAGATGTCGGTTACTTCGAAATATACCCAGCTCCCATCTGCACATTCCCGCCCGCAAGGGTGATATTTTATGGAGAGAGTTTCATGTTTTCGCACATCGTGCTTGGCAGCAATGACATAGAGAAATCAAAGCGCTTCTATGACGCGACGCTTGGGGCGCTGGGCGGCGCACAGGCCTTCGTCGATGATAACGGACGGCTGATCTACATGCACAACGGCCTGTCGCTGCTGATTACCAAGCCCATTGACGGCCAGCCCGCGACGCATGCCAATGGCGGCACGATCGGTTTCGCCGTTCAGGGTCCTGAGCAGGCGGACGCGTGGCACGCGGCTGGGGTGGCGAATGGCGGCGTTTCCATTGAGGACGCCCCGGGCGTCCGTGAAGGGCCGATGGGGGCTCTATATCTTGCCTATCTGCGCGATCCGGACGGTAACAAGCTCTGCGCGCTGCACCAGCTTCCGCAGTAAGATCAATCGACCCATGAGCGAGGCGCAGCGCTGCCACCTTCGGTAGCGGTTGCGCCTCTCTTCCTTTCATGGGACAATGTCGGCGGGAGTGACTGCATCGATAAAGTGATGGAGAGGTACCCATGACAAACGCAGGCGACGCCCGCCCTGACGCAGCTTCCGCGCGTGGTCGGCCTACGGTCTCCGACAACCGCGAAGTGTCGAACGAACTGCTCCATGCGATGGAGCATGGCTTGCGGAACAAAAGTCATCTGGATCTGACGACGCGGGAAATCGCGTCCGCCGCCGGGACCAATGCCGGCATGATCCACTATTATTATCACGGCAAGAACGGCCTGATCGACGCGGCGCTGGACAATCTGAGCAGCGACATCGCGCAGATACTCAATGATCTCAATAGCTTGTTCCTGACCGATTGCCAGGACGCCACGCGCAAGATCGTCAGTGCCTGGATGAAGGTGCTGGAGACACACCGGGGCACGGCCAGCGTGGTCCTGATCGAAAGTTTCCGCCCCTATTCGACCGTGTGGCATTCCTACCGGCAGAAGAAATCACAAGGCAGCTTCATCCGGATGCAGGAATTGATCCGGACATTGGTGAGCCAGGGATATTATCGGGCGGACACCGACCCGCAAGTTGCGGCCTTTTCCATCATCTCCATTGTCCTTTCACCGATGCTGGTGGGGCAGATCATGTCGGAGATCGGCCACCAGATCAGTCACATATTGGACAATTGGGAAGAAGAGGCCGTCAAGCTTATCGACGAGCGCTACCGCCAAATTTGACGGCGGTGCTTTAATCCTGCGTTAAAAAAGGAAGGGGAGCTTTGACTGGAGCCGCCCGATCGGGGAAGATCGTAATATTGAGCGGCCAATCGGAGAATCCATGATCCCGCTCCCCTTCAAAATGTGCCCGCCTCGTCAGGCGGCGCACATCATCCCGGCGCCTGCCTCCGCAACGGCTTCGTCAAATTGCTCGCGAACACCCCAGCGGGCCAGCCTGCGCATGATTTCCATGGCGTCATGCGGATAACCCAGCCCTTCATAAGCGATGCAGCCCAGTGGTGAGAGCCGCTGCGCCCCTCGCAACATGCATCGGTCGGCAATTTCCGCCTGCGCCGCATTGGGATAGATGCCGATCGTCTGGGTGTGGATGGTGACGGCGGCCACTGCGGCATCCAGGTCCGGCACGGGAATGATATTGATGACGCGCCCACCGATCAGGTCGCTGAATTCAACCGCCTCCGCCTGCTGCGATACGATAACGCCGCCCTCATTCGCCTTGACGCCGAACACGCGATAATCGTCGGAATAGCGGATACCCTCTATCTCGTCGCGCAACACCGGGTCGAACGCGGGGTGGGGGGAGCTGTAGGCGGCGGGCAGCGCCTGCAACGCCTCATGCACCAACCGGCCAAAGCGGTTCAGCCGGTCGAGCGACGCATCATCACTGCCGCACACGACATAGGCCAGGCGGCTGTTGCCGCAGCCTTCCTGATTGAAATAGCCGAAATCCTTAGCCAGCTGCTGGGCGACCCAGCCCATGTGCTCCTCTGATTCCAGCGCTTCCGCACCAATGATCGAGGCGCTGACCTTGGGATCGAGCGCGATCAGGTCGAGGCCGGAGGTCAGATGCTGGCGGATGTGGTTCATCGACGCAGGGCCGCCCCAGGCAACGATCTTGTCGATGTTGCGCGTGTCATACAGCTTCTTCTCAAAGCCCAGGTCCCCGCCCTTCCAATAGGCGACGGTCATGTGCCGGGTGATCGGATGGTCGGGGTCCATCGCGATCATCGTCTTCGCGATGGCGACGGCGGTGAAGGGGTCGTTCGACGGGCTTTTGACGATATTGTCACAACGCAGCACCGCCCCGTTGATCACCGCGTGCAGGGCCACATTGGGTGCGTTGCCTGCGTTCAGGTGAACGATGCGCGATCCAAAGGCGCGCACCATCGCGTCGCGGTCATGCAGTGGCCTCGGCTTCCAGCCTTCCAGATAGTCGCGGCCGATATTCTGATCGACGGCTTCCTCGACGATGGTCCGGCGCAGATTGGCGGCAAAGGAGACATAGGCGGTGCGCAATATGTCGGGCGACTGGCCCGACGACTGCATGTTCATTTCCAGCGCCAATCGAATGTCGGGATTCGTGTCCGGGTGCAGCCTGCGGCCCAATTCCTCCAGGAAGTCGAGAATATTGTCCAGGCTGACGGAATAATAATCCTGAAGGTCAGCGCCATTGCGCAGGACGATCTGGTCCAGATATTTGTTCACGTCGGGGGTCAGGAACGCGATTTCGCCCCGGCGTCCTTCAAAGCGGACCAGGTCATCTTCTATGATGCGGCCCCGGATGATGAGCGGGATAGTATATTCTTTCATCTTCGATACTCCGAGACAGATTGGGTCAGGACGCCTTGGCCAGGAAATCTTCCAGGCTCTGGAAGGCCTGCGGCGTGCGGGCGCACACGATCTTGTCGTCGCCGCCATTCAGTTCCGAAATGCGGTTGATGTCATTGTCCATGAACGGACCCTTGCGCCCGCATGCGCATCCGCCGTCGAAATGGACCGTCACCTGATCGCCCGTGATGACCCCGGCCCAGAAGGTGGTGGGCATGGGATCGAACACGACCATGCGTCCGGTCTGCGTGCCGGTGCGCGGTAGCGATTGACCGGTTGCCGGGTCCATCAGGTGCGTGATGCCCCAGGGCAGGGGATGCAGCTTGTCATGGGGGCAACAGACCGCCGTCGAGCTGGATTCGGTCATGCCATAGACTTCCTTGACGCGCCCCGGCACATGATGCGGGAACCGCTCGGCGACGACATCGCGCCACCCTTCGGGGAAGTTGAACCCTTTGCTCCCGCCGCCGGTCATGATCATGGAATCGGGATGCCATTCGACGAAGATGTCCATCTTCCGGCACGCTTCGGCCATGAGATAGAGGTTCATGAGAGCCCCGTAAAACATGACCTTCTGGCCTTTCAGGCCAACCACGGCATGTTCGATGAAGCGGGTCCATCGTTCATCCGCATTGGACGCACGGGTTGCGAGCGCACTGGCGATTGCCTGCTCGGCCGGACTCAGCTCCAATTCCTCGCCCAGCGCCTGTGCCCGTTGCAGCCGTCCGTTCAGCCACATCTCGTCAGCGATCAGCGTGCCATCATCCAGCGTGATGAACATGTCCTCCCGGCCGTCGTAGCAATTTTCCTTCAGGACACGCATGATGAGCGGGATGTTGTGACGGCCGTAACGCGAAGGCCAGGGACAGACGAAAACATATTCGCCGCTCTTTGCGTAAATACCCGGTTCGTCGCGATATGGCTCGACGATATAGGTGTTCTTGTCAACGAACAGGGTTTCTTCGACGGTACTGAGGGGGAAGAGCGAAATCTTGCCACTCGTTCCCGATGAGGTGACGGGCCGCAGGGGCGTCGAGCGCTCGACTTCCAGCAACCATTGTTCGATCGACTCGCAATGTTCGGCATGCACCCCCGACAGGTCGTGCGTGGTAAGCGCCTGAAGCCAGCGGGTCAGCTTGTCGAAGCGCGCTTTCTGCACGTCCAGCGCGGAATAGGATTTGAACATGGTGTGCGGCATCGCTAGGCGCGTGAGGTCATCGAACCCGCTGATTTCCTCTAGTCCGACTTCCTCGGCCAGACGCTGGAGCGCGCGCAATTTGGGCTTCAAATCGCGGAACCGCCGCTGGAACAGGGCGAGCTGAATCTTTTCGACTTCGGCATAATCCAGGTCGAACAGTTCCTCCTGGCTAAGCTCCAGGAAGCGCCAGGGATCTTCTTCCAATCTTTCGTAGAGATTGGCCGTCGGGGTGGATGTCATGAAATGCTCCTGAAATGATAGGTATATGAGGGGCGGCCGATCGTTCGCGCGTGATCAGGCGACATCTGCCGGTAATTCGGGGCGCTTCGATCCGGGATCGAGAGCGTGGCGAGCGGGTTCGGCGGCGGCGGCCTTGCCTGCCCTTCGCCCGAAAAAGGTTGCGCCGCCGATCAACAGACCGCTCGCATAGCCCCAGCCTTCCACCGACAGATTGGGGGCCACCTGACCAACCGCGTAAAGGCCGGGAACGGGCGTGCCATCGGTTTTCAGCGCGCGGCCATCGACGTCAGTATCAACGCCGCCCAGGCTGATGCAGCAGAAATAGGCCGAACCTACCGAACAATCGATCGCGGCATAGGGTATCTCCGAAATCGGGGCGAGCCATTTGGGGTTCTTCCGGAATTCCTCGTCATAGCCCGTCGCGGCATAGCGATTATAATTGCCGATCGTCTCCACCAGCGACCCTTCAGGCATGCCAAGGTCGGCTTCCATTTCCGGTATATTGTCCCATGCATCGACGACCTCATGCTTGCGCTCGGATCGGATGTCGCCAAGCTCCGGCCGTCCGAAATTGACATTGTCGCAGATCAGGTAAGCCTTGCCATCGGGCTGGTTCAAAATCGCATCGGTCGACCAGGCGTGATAGACGTCCTCCGCCACGAAACGGCGGCCCGCGCTGTTCACCAGTATGCCTTTGACCAGGCTGGCGGGCGGATAGAAAGGCGATGTGATCATGCTCTGATCCAGCCCGACGGTCGCCGCGTCCATGCTCTGGCCCAGCGCTATGCCCGATCCGTCAGCAGTCGGCACGCCCAGCGGAGCGATGCCCTCCCGTCCAGCTTTCGATCCATGAGCAAGGCCGAGTTCCCGGTCCCATTCGCAACCGCCGGTCGCCAGCACCACGCCCTTGCGCGCCGCCACCGCCATGTTGCGGCCTTCCTGCCGATACTGGACGCCAACGACCGCGCCTGCGTCGTCCCGGACCAGCGCGTTGACCGCTGCATCGTAGACGACGCGCACCTTGAGTTCATGCAGGCGCTGGAGCAACCGGTCGAACAGCAGATGCCCGACAAATCCGCCGCCCGGCTTGTGACCACGCGGGAAAGGCTCCGCCGCTTCAGACAATGGCCAGCAGGCTTCGCTTCCGGTCCACACCAGCGTTTCATCGCTATGGGGGTGGAAATGCTTGCCGTCGAAATAGCGTTCGTTGAACGTGACGCCCAGCGACATCAGCCAGTCATAATGGCCGACGCTGCCCTCGCAATAGGCCTCGATCTTGTCCACGGCGGCCTTCGGCTGCGTGGCCTTTAAAAACCGGGCCATATTCTCCGGCGTGTCGGCAAAGCCATTGGCCTTTTGCGGAGGCGTGCCGCCGCCCAGATAGATGAACCCACCGGACATGGCGGTGGAGCCTCCCCCGCCAGAGGTCCTTTCAATGACCAAAACCTCTGCGCCCGCTTCGGCCGCTGCAATCGCGGCGGAAGCGCCAGCCCCTCCCAGCCCCGCGATTACAACATCCGCCGTCGTCGCGAACGTAACTTCGTCCAGCGTCTTGGCTGCCTCTGTCTTCACTGTGATCCTCCCACTTGTGCGGCCGGGCCGTCTTTGAGTTTCAGCATGCGGACGGGATCAGTCCCGTCCCAATCTTGCGCGGCTTGCGCCACGTCGCGGAACAGGTTGATCAACACCGGCTCTGCGGGCACCAGTTCCAGCATGCAGCCCAGTTCATTGCGGGTGTCGGCATAGGCGACCTGCGCCCCGCCGACCGACCGGAACTCGCTCGCCATCTCTATGCCTCGCGCTCTCAGGCGCCCGATTTCTTCGCCGACATTGTGAACTATCCGGCACATATGATGAAAACCGATCTGGCCTTCGGGAACCATGTCGCGATAGGCGGACGGCCCCTTGCTCGTCTGCTGGATCAGTTCGATCTGAACCGGCCCCGCCTGCGCCAGCGCCGCCTTGAAAGCGAGCGGCTCGGGCCGCCCGCGATACAATGCGTCGGGATAGTCGGAGTCGCGCCGGAAAAACGGCCCGACCCCCATGGACAGCCACCGCTCCATCGCATCGTCCAGGTCCGCCACGACCCAGCAATTCTGCAACAGCGCCATCCTGTCATTGCGCGGGACGAGTTCTTCCAATCCCATCAGAAGTCTGCCGCCAGAGACACGCCCCAGGTCCTGCCGACCGACGGGATCGCAAAGTCGATGAACGACCCGATCGTGTTGCTGGACGTGAATCCGTCATAAGTGGTGTTGTTCGTCACATTCTTGACGAAGCCAGTCAGCGTCATGTTCAGCTTGTCATGCACCGGGAACTGGTAACGCATGGCCAGGTCGACCTTGGTCACCGGGGGAATGGACCCGCGTGGATCATTGAGAACGCTCGTTTCGTAACGCGACGTGTAATAGAGCGCGGCATTAAGTCCCGCTCGGCCTGCCCCCAGATCGAAAGCATAGTCGGAGATCAGGCCCGCGGTCCATTTAGGCGTACGGCGCAGCTTCAGGTCCGAGAGGTCCGCAAGGCCCTGACCCGCAAGGTTCCCGACGAAACTCAGATATTTCGCGTCCAGATAGCCCGCCGATCCGGTGATCGTCCATCCCGCGACAGGGACCACCGCCAGTTCGGCTTCCACGCCCTTGTATCGGGCCTTGGCAGCATTCACCGTCGCCGTAACAATGCCGCCGCCCGGTGCGACCGTCAGGACATCTTCCTGCTTGTCCTTCAGCGTGTTGTGGAATGCCGCGACGTTCAGGCGAACCCGATGGTTGAACCATTCGCTCTTGAAGCCGACTTCATAGGCATCCATGATTTCAGGACGATAGGGAATGACGGCGTTGACGATGCTTCCCGCGCGGCCGTTGAACCCGCCCGCATTATAGCCCCGGCTCCAGTTGGCGTAGACCAGCAGGTCGGGCTGGATCTTATATTGCAACCCGATGCGCGGCGTCAGCTCGTCGAACTTGACCGAGGCGCTCACCGGCCCTTGCTGCGGGCCAAGCACGAACTGATCGCGGATCGGCTGCTGTAGCCTTCCCCACAGCGTGAAGTTCGTCTGCTTGCGATCCCATGTCTGCCGCGCACCCGCCGTCAGACGCAGCTTGTCCGTAATGTCCCAGTCACCCTGAAAGAAGACCGCGAAGGAACGGCTTTTCTGCCGGATGCGATAGGCGTTGAGCGAGTTGAAGTAGGCCGTGCCCGGCGCGGTAGTCGCCGACAGTCCGGCAAAATCGACCGACGGGAACTGCCGCGCGGTGAACGCATATTCGATGAAGAATGCACCAGCCACGAAGTTGATCGGGCCGTCGAACTGCGTTTCCGCACGTAACTCCTGGGAAAACTGCCAGGAACTTTCCCGCTTGTCGTTACGCTGTATAGCAAACCGGGTCGCGTCGAAGTCGCCGAGCTGGTCTTCTTCGTCCTCACGATAGCCCGACAGGCTCACCAACTTTACGCCATCGAGTTCGTGCGCGACTTCCAGCGTCACTGCATTAAGATTGTAATAGGCCGGAAACTGCGTCGTCTCGACATCATTACGCTTTTTGCTGAGCGGCCTGCAAACGATCGAGGTCGCAGGATTGAGACATTGTATATTCTGCCCGGTGACATAAGTCGGATATCCCAGCGTGCCCAGACCATTGGCCGTCAGCAGCTTGGGGCCGGTCAGTGGAATAAGGTCGGGGGTCAGGACCGGCACATAGGGCGGCACTTCGCTATCATCCTCCATCCGCTCGAGCGAAAGATAGATGCTGGTCCGGTCTGAAGGGGTAGCGACCAGCGACAGCATATAATCCCGCATATCGCGTTTGCCTTCGCGATCGCCGGTGATGCTGTTGCGGAACTCGCCATTATGCTTCTTGATCGCGATCGCGCCCTTGACCGCCAACAGGCCTGGGATGATCGGCGCCATCACGACACCTTCAAAGTCCGTTCGTCCGAAACTGCCCACCGTCGCGCGCAGCCTGCCGCTTGTGGGAGCGTCGGGATCGGGACGGGAGCGTATGACGTTCACCGTTCCGCCCGTCGTGTTGCGACCAAACAGCAGGCCCTGCGGACCACGCAAAATCTCCAGTCGTTCGATGTCGAACGCGTCGAGCAGCGTACCGCGTTGAAATGCCAGCGGAATGCCGTCAATGGTGAAGCCGATGCCGGATTCGACGGCGCGGTTCGGATCTTGAAGCGAGATGCCGCGCAGGCTGATCTGCGGCGTGTTGAGCGCAGCGCCGGAGCGTGAAATCGTCATGCCCGGCACCATGCCACGCAGTCCGGTCAACGCATCCAGGTTGGACGCGCGCATAGCCTCGCCGGTGAAAGCCGTCACGGCGACGGGGACATCCTGCAACGGCACGGCCCGTTTCTGGGCGGTGACGATGATGTCCGCCAGTTCCGCCGACGATGACTGTGTCGATCCGCCTGAAGCTTGCGCCAAGGCATTACCGGGTGCCATCACGCCCAAACTGAGCGCCAATAGCGAAGTTCCTGTAAAGGTCCGCATGTTATCCCCTCCATTTATGTCTGTTGTCGGTTTTCCGTTTGTCGCGTCATTTTTCGCGCGACTATAAATCTGATTACCGATGGCTCGTCCTGGGACAGCCACGGATCATATGAAAACCCATTCCGGACATAATGGAAAGTTGGATAATAGGCCGTAGGACCAAGCCGGTGATCGCCGACCAATATCTGACGCTTGTCGGGCGTTGAAAAGCAAGGGCAAAGGGGGGCAAGGGAGCCGCGCCGCCGCTCACCGCGTCGGCGCGGAACAATACCGTAATCGGACAGATGCCGGGTTACGGAGATGTGGCGGTGATGCGAAGGCGAACGACTCGTCCTTCACCGCCACCCGCCCAGCAGTCGTGTACGCTGGGCCGGGGAACTTCAGCGCCGGGGAACTTCAGCGAAAGTGCCGACACAGCGTCGGCATTGCTCAATTC
>CAMPIM010000046.1 GCA_946886365.1 uncultured Novosphingobium sp. | reverse complement strand
CATTGAATCAACCAATCCTCGTCCCCGCAAGCAATTTAATAGGTCCTGATCCTAGAGCGCGCGTCTTGCGTCGGATTTAACGCAGCGCGCTCTAGTGATCGTCACCCCGGACTTGATCCGGGGTCCCGCTTCTGTTCTGACGCTGTCGAGGCATCGGGACCCCGGTCGAGCCCGGGGCGACGGAAAAGCAGCCTTAATGCCGATGCTTCCGTCTAAGACGATCACGCTCAGGGTAGATATTGCGTATCCCGTGGCTTTTATCGCAGCGGCGTTGATCATTTCGCTTGGTTGAATGTTTCTAAATGTTGCTGGTTCCGAATGACCAGCGGCAGCAGCATTAGGGACATGATATGGACCGCATCTTCACCGCCATGGCCACCCGGATCGCCTCGGCCGCTGGCCAGCCGCTCAGCTTTGTATTCGCGCTGGGGCTCATTCTGATATGGGGCGTGACCGGACCCTTGTTCGGCTATTCGGACACCTGGCAGCTCATCATCAACACCGGCACGACCATCGTCACTTTCCTGATGGTCTTCCTGATCCAGAACAGCCAGAATCGCGACGCCGCCGCCATGCAGGCAAAGCTGGACGAGGTCATCCGCGCTCTGGACGCCGCGCGCGAACAGTTTATCGGCATAGAACATCGCAGCGCCAACGAGGTCGAAGAGATTCGCGCCGCGCTGGAAAAGGAAGTCGGCTGCGACGAAGGGAAAGCCGGTACAGCCGACGATAGCGTCGAACATGTCCTGCGACGGACCTAGAGCCTCGCACTCCAGATCAGGATCGGTTTCCCGCTCGTATGAGTTTACGCGCTAGGCTCCTTTTCCGTCACCCCGGGCTCGACCCGGGGTCCCGCTGCCTCGGCAGCGTCAGAACAGAAGCGGGACCCCGGGTCGAGCCCGGGGTGACGATCACGCAAACATGATCATGCTCTAGCGGACAGGAAGCGGAAAGGGAGAGGGTGGTAAGCCCTCCCCCCTAAGAACCTCTCACAAACCGCGCTGCGACAGCATCAGACCCCAAAGCCGCCCGACACCGAAATCACCTGACCCGTCACATAGCGGGCGCGTTCGGATGCGAAGAACACCGCCGCCTGTCCAATATCCTCCGACTGGCCCCAGCGCTTGAGGCAGAGCAGCTTCTTGGTCTCCGCGATCCAATAATCGTCAAACACGCCCTGCGCGGTCAGTTCGTGGAACATGCCCGCGTCGATGACGCCGACCAGCACCGAATTGGCGCGGATCTCATATTTGCCTTCTTCCTTGGCGATGCCCTTGATCAGCGCTTCATTGGCCGCCTTAGGGGCCACCGACAGGCCATCGAGCTTGGGCCACCAGTCATGCCCCGCCGATCCCAGATGGACGAACGACCCACCGCCCTTTTCGCGCATGTGCGGGATGAAGGCGCGGGCGGCATTGTAAAAGCCGAACACCTCAACCTCCATCGCCTGGCGGAACTGCTCGTCGCTCCATTCGGCGATCGCGACCTGCGGCACCAGCGGCCCCGCGCCCCACACGACGCTATGCACGCGGCCATGGGCGGCGGTGGCGGACGCGACGACCGCGTCCACCGAAGCGCGATCGCGCACATCGACCTGATGCAGGCTGGCCTTCACGCCCAGCGCTTCGATCGCCTGCGCTGTCGCTTCGCCCACGTCCTTCTTGCTGCGATAGCAGATGGCGACGTCCGTGCCCGACTTGGCGAACTCGACCGCGACGCCTTTGCCGATCCCGCCGCTGCCGCCGAAGATGAGCGCCGCGCCTTCCGGGAAATCCCTGTTCATGCCTGTTCTATCCTCTGTTCGTTATGAATATCATTCGGCCGCTGCCGCCGTCGGCGCCTGATCCAGCCCCTTGGTGGCATGGTCGCCATTGGCGCGGCCCTGATGGCCTGCTGCCTGCGCGCGCGGATTGTAGAATTGCCGATACCATGCGCGGTTGCGGTGGAACGGCCCATCGGTCGGCAGGCGCAATATCTGCAACGCTGGCGCCTTCGTCCGCCAAATCTCGAAATCCTGCGAGAAGGCGGACAGGCCCAGCTGCTGATATTGCCCATGCAGTTCGACATCTTCTGCGGAGGGCGGCACCTGCCGTCCCCGCGTGATGATGCCATGCCACACATGGGTCACGCCATCCTCGACCGGCGTATGCAGCACGATCTGCACCGCATCCGTCTCACCGGAAAAGCGCGCGATCAATATGCCCGGCCCGGTATAATAAGCATCGACGTCCAGCACGCCGCCCTCGCTGGTCATCGTCTCATGACCTCCGCCGGACAGCTGCCGTCCGGTGACGCCGTCGAAGCGCGAGTTGAAATAGGCGAGCCGTTGCCCATGCACCGGCCCGAAATGCCGCGCATCGACCAGATTGTCGATAATCTCCTGCGGATGCACCGGTATCTGCCCCAGATCATCATAGATGCAGCGAACCCAGCTCGCATCTTCCCATTCCGGCAGGTCGGGCAGGGGATAGTCCGGCTCCATCTGCTCGGGATCGTGCCAGGCGAACAGGCACCCAAACCGCTCCTCCACCGGGAAAGCGCGCACGCGCGCGGCGGGCGGCAGCGGCCCGTCGAAATAGGGCACATTGTTGCAAATGCCGTCCGGCCCAAAGCGCCACGCATGATAGGGACAACGGATCGAGTCCCCCTCAATCCGCCGCGCGCCCGCACCGGAACTTTGCTCGGCCGCCAGATGCGCGCCCATATGCGGACAATAGGCATCCAGCAGCGCCGCCCGCCCGCTCTCCCCGCGATATAGCACCAGATCGCGCCCGAACATGCGCAGCGCGGTGGGCGCGGCCACGGCATCCTCGGCCCGCGCGATCATGAACCAGCCACGGGGAAAAGTGAATTCGCCCAAGCCATAGTCGGCCGTGGTCGCCATCCGTCCATCCTCTCTCTTATTTCGCGCGCATAGTGGGATAAGGACGCCACCGGATCAATTCACGCTTGCCCTTGGCGATCATTATATGATCCCATACGATCACCTAACGATCGGACTTCAGACATGCCGCAAAATGAAAGCCCCGGCGTCGCCGCCATATTGGCCCAACTCCGCCACGAACTGCGCGTGCAAGGCGTCCGGGTAGCGGACCTCGCCGCCCGCATGGACGTCGCGGAGCCGACCCTGTGGCGCTGGCTGCGGGGGAGGGGTCTGACGCTCGACAATCTCGACCGCCTCTGCCTCGCCATCGGCATCGACGTGCGCGACTTGCTTGCCCGATCAGCCGACAGCGGCGCGGATCGCTTCACCCTGGCGCAGGAGCGCGTCCTCGCCGCCGACCGCAGCCTCGCGCTGCTCTTCTTCCTCGTCCTCAACGGCGCGCAGCGGGCGGAGTGCCAGTCGACGCTCGGCATCGACACGGCGACCCTGGGCGAAGCGATCGAGCGGCTCCGGCGGCTCGGCCTGGTCGACAGCCTGCCCGGCGGACGCCTGCGCCCCCTCACCAGCCGCGCCGTCCGCTGGCGCCCGGGCGGCCCGCTCGACCAGGCCTTCAACCGCGTGGTAAAGCATTTCTTCCTCGGCCCCTCACTGCTGGAGGGGGATGCGCGCTATGTCTCGGACATGCTCTGGCTCGGCCCCAACGGCCGCGACCGGGTGCAAGCCCTGTTCGAGCGGCTACGCGACGACGCCTATCTGATCGCCCGGCAGGAACGCGAGGCGGCAGCCGACACCGGCGATTGGTCCGCGCTGTTCCTGCTCGTCCGCCCCTTGGCAATGGCGCGCGTTACCGAAGACCTTTAAGCCCCCAGCCACCACAGCATCCCGATCAGCGTGATCGACGCCATCGTCGTCGTCAGCATGACCGCCCATGCGCTCAGTTCCATCGCCCAGCGCCCCGCCTTCCCCGCCAGCACAAAACTCGACGCGCCGCACGGCATCGCCGCCATCAATATCGCGACCTTCGCCCAAAGCGGCGGGATCGGCGGCAGCATCCACAACAGCCCCGCCGTGATCAGCGGCTGCACAAGCAGCTTCAGCGCAACGACCCGCCCGATCGGTCCGGGCGTCGCGCTGCGCCGGGGCAGGGCGATGAAAATCCCGATCGCCGTCAGCGCGCACGGCGCCGTCGCCTGCGCCAGCGTCTGCATCAATATGTCGGCCGGCCCCGTCAGCGGCAGGCGCAGCACCGACCAGACGCACCCCAACACCGCCATCAGGATCAACGGATTGCGCACCGTCGATCGCGCCGCCAGCTTCAATCCGGTGCCCACCCCATGGCCCTGGCTCGCCGTCACCTCGCTCATCACCAGACCGACCGTGAACACGATCGCCGAGTAGATCAGCATCGTCACCGACACCGGCGCGACCGCCTCTGGCCCCCAGGCCAGCGTCGCCACCGGCAGGCCGATAAAGCCCGTATTGCTGAAACAGGCGCACAAAGCCGCGATATTCGCATTCGCCCCCGACCGCCCGAACCGTCGCGCAATCGCAAAGGCCAGCGCATAGGTGATCAGCGCGCCCAGCGTCACCGCGATGAACATGCCCGGCACGGCCAGATTGCTCGGGTCCATATGCGCGATCGAACGAAAGGTGAGGATAGGCAGGGTGATGGCGATGACGAAGCGGTTCAGCACCTCGAACGCGCGATCACCCAATATATCATAGCGCCCGCACACATAGCCGATCAGGATCAGCCCAAATACCGGGACCAGCGCGCCCAGGATCGTCACGGCCATGAAAAGCGCCCCTCATGCTCGACGGCGTCGCTCCCGCCGTGATGCGCCTCCTATGACAGGGCGGATGGGACGGAAATATTTTTCTGCGCAATCGTCAGTGCATGCAGGACAATCGATCGCATCTGTATCAAGGCTCCTTTTCCGTCACCCCGGATCAATTCCGGGGTGACGATCACTCAAACATGATCATGCTCTAAAGGATCAGCGGCCAAATTGCGCCACGCTGCTCTCAAAGCTGCGCCGCGCGGCTTCGGAAAGCGGAAGCTGGCGAAACGCATCGGACAGGATTTCCACGCCATAAGGGCCTTCATAACCGGCCCGACCCATCGCGCGGATAAAGCCCGGCACATCAAACTCACCCTCGCCGCACAGCTTGCGATGGCGCATCGTATCTTCCGTGATCTCACCCTGCATCGCCATCGTCGCGTCGCATAGTTCAGCGGCGATGATGAAGCGCGCGGGCAGTTGCGCAACCTCCTCCATCGTGCCGCCAGAGCGCATCACATGCCAGATATCGACCAACAGCCCGCCATTGGGCGCGTCCGCCGCAGCCACCATCTCCAACGCGGCACCCAGATTCGGCAGCGTCGAGAAGGGCAGCATCTCCAGCCCGATCATCAGCCCATGATCCGCCGCCTGCGCGCACAGCACCGCAAATTCGCCAGCCAGATCATCACCCGCCGGATCGTCGGGCAGGAACGGCGGCATCACCTTGATATGCCGCGCACCCAACGCGTCGGCGGCGCGGAACAGCTCCACCCTCGCCGCATCCGACCGAGCGCGACGCTCCCCCGATGCAAACCAATCCGCCAGATATTCCAGCTCGACGATCTTCTGCCCGGCATCATCCATCAGCCGCTTGAGCGAGCCATAATCCCGCCCGCTCGCCTCCCAGGCAAGCAGGTCGCCCAGCCAAAAGCCCGTCCCCGCATAGCCCGCGCGCGCTGCCGCCTCGATCCGCTGCTCCAGAGGAAAGCGGCCCAGATTGTCCGGCCGGTCGGGCCGGACATCCCCCGCCGTGGTCCAGCAGGTGGCGATCAGTTGCGGCGCGCCCACGGCCTTTCCGGATCAATCCATGCGCGGCGTTTCGACACCGGCGTTGCGGCAGGCATAGTCGAGCAGCGCCGAATAATCCTTGTTCGCATAGTCCGTAGCCCGCGCGCCGCCGAACACGGCATGCGCCGCCGCACCCATGGGCAGGCCGACGCGGTTCTCCGCCGCTGCGTTCATCGCCAGCGTCAAGTCCTTGAAGGCGAGATCGATGGTGAAGCCCGGCTCCATGTCGCCCTTCAGCACCTTGTTCACCATCAGCACATGGAAGGAACCGTTGCGCGCGGTTGTGCCACCGGTGACATCATGGATGGTCTGGATGTCGAGGCCCAGCTTCGTGCCGAGTGCGATGCATTCCGCGTCGATCTGCGCGGTCGACAACAGCATCAGATTGTTGATGATCTTCATGCGGCTGCCCATGCCGGGCTTGCCGCAGCGGAAGATGTCCGTGCCCATGGCCTTCAACGCCGGTTCCACCCGCGCGAAGTCCGCATCTTCCGCGCCAACCATGAACAGCGACTCCCCGCGTTCGGCATGGAAGGACAGGCGACCAATCGGCGAATCGATAAAGGCTATGCCCTTTTTACGGCAGGCCGCGATGACGCGATCGGTGCCCTTGGTGTCGATCGTCGACAGGTCGACCAACAGCGTGCCCGCGTCGATATTCGCCAGCACGCCATCTTCGCCCAGCACCACAGCCTCGACATGCTGCGTCGCGGGCAGCACGGTGATGACGATGTCCTGCCCCCGGCTGGCCTCGGCAATGCTCGCCGCTTTGGCCGCGCCCAGCGCCGCGACCTTGTCCATCTTCTCCGCGTCGATGTCATACACCGTGACGGCAAAGCCCTTGCGCTGAAGGTTCGATGACATGGGCAGACCCATGGCGCCCAGGCCGATGAAACCGATCTTAGTGGTCATGCTATAATCCTCTCAATCTTGAGCCGGGCGTCCCCGGCATTGTGAACTGCTATTTCCCGATCTTTCAAGAGCGAAGCGGAAGGGGGGTCTCGCTCCCTTCGTCACCCCGGACTTGATCCGGGGTCCCGCTACGCTCACGGCACCGCGAAAAAAAGCGGGACCCCGGCTTTCGCCGGTGTGACGAGGGGAAGGGGCCATAATCACCGTCCTCCGCGCCTCCGCTTGAAAAAATCAGTGCAGCTTTTCCGCGATAACCCCCGCTTCCACAAGCGCCGCGATCTGGCCTTCCGACAATCCCAGCACATCGCTCAGCACGTCGCGCGTATCTTCCCCCGAACGCGGCGGCGCGCGGCGGTAATCGGCGGGCGTCTTGGAAAACTTCCCCGGATAGCCCAGCACCTTGACCGGCGTGCCGTCCGACCGGGCCATGTCCTTGATGACCCCGCGCGCAGCAATATGCTCGTCCGCCAAAATGTCGGGTATTTCATTGACCCGTCCGCCCGGCAGCTTGGCGGCTTCCATCGCGGCGATCAGGTCGTCCGACTTCCATTTGGCGATCGCGGCTCCCATTTCGTCTTGCAAAGCCTTGCGGTTGGGCGACCGGTTGCCATTGTCGATAAAGCGCGGATCGTCGGGCAGGTCCGGCCGCCCGATCAGATCGCAAAAGCTGCGGAACTGCCGGTCATTGCCCAACGCCACCAATATGTCGCCGTCGGAGCAGGAGAAATCCTGATAGGGCACGGTATTGGGATGCTCATTGCCCAGCCGCCGGGGGATCATGCCGCCGTTCATATAGTTGGACGCCTGATTGGCGAGCAGCGCTACCTGCGTGTCGAGCAGCGACATGTCGATATGCTGCCCCTCGCCCGTGCGGTCGCGATGGGCAAGCGCGGCAAGGATGGAGATCGCCGAATATAGCCCCGTCACCAGATCGCTGATCGGAATGCCGACCTTCATCGGCCCGCCGCCCGCCTCACCGTCGGGACGCCCGGTGATCGACATCAGCCCGCTCATGCCCTGGATCAGGAAGTCGTAACCGCCGCGATCCTTGTACGGTCCATCCTGACCAAATCCGGTGATGGAACAATAGATGAGCTTGGGATTGATCGCGGACAGCGACGCATAATCCAGCCCATATTTGTTAAGCCCGCCGACGCGGAAATTCTCGACCACGATGTCCGCGCCCAGCGCGATCTCGCGGATCAGGTCAGCCCCACGCGGGTCGGCAAGGTTGATCGCAACCGACTGCTTGTTGCGGTTCGCGCACAGATAATAGGCCGCGTCCTTCGACCCGTCGTCCAGGAAGGGAGGCCCCCAGCGGCGGGTGTCGTCGCCTTGCCCCGGCTGCTCGACCTTGATCACGTCCGCGCCCAGATCGCCCAATATCTGCGTTGTCCACGGCCCCGCCAGCACGCGCGACAGGTCGAGCACCTTGATCCCAGCCAGAGGCCCGGTGGCTGTCTGCTGCTCGCTCACTTGTTCTTGAACTCCGGCGCGCGCTTGCCAAGGAAAGCGGCGATCGCTTCATGATGATCTTCGGTATAATGGGCCAGCGACTGATAGCCCGCCGCCATTTCCAATAGCGTGGTCAGCTTCATGTCGGCCCCTTCGCGCATCAGCCGCTTCGCCATGCGCGTCGCATGACCCGGATTGGCGGCGATCTTGCCCGCCAGTTCCAGCGCTCGGTCCATCAGCTTGTCGGCGGGCAGCACTTCGGCGACCAGCCCATATTCCAGTGCCGTCTTGGCGTCGATCGCGTCGCCGGTCAGCGTCATGATATTGGCGCGCTGCGGCCCGATCAGGCGCGGCAACAGCCAGCCGCCACCGCCGCCCGGAATGATGCCCAGCTTCACATAGCTTTCGGCGACCACGGCCGTGTCGGCCATCAGGCGGATGTCGCACATGCAACTGATGTCCAGGCCAAGGCCGATCGCCGGGCCATTGATCGCCGCGATGATGGGCACTTCCAGTTCATGGATAGCCGGGCCAATCATCTGCACGCTGGTGCGATAGGCGTTGCGGATTTCATAGGGCGTGCCGCCGAACATGCCGCTGCGCTCGGCCATATATTTGACATTGCCGCCCGCGCTGAACGCCTTGCCATTGCCGGTCAGGACGATCGCGCGCACCGAATTGTCCCGCACCATCTGGCGGCAGAAATCGACGATCTCCTCGCTATGCGCGACCTCGGTGATCGTGTTGCGTTCTTCGGGGCGGTTGAAACGGGCGATGACGACGGGGCCGTCGCGCTCGACGAGAAGAAACGGGTCCAAGCGGGACTCTCCCAATCCAAACATGAAAAGATCGCAGGACGCTAGGCGCTCGCTTTCTATCAAGCTAATATTGATTTTCGATTGTTCGATATATGGAAGCTATCATGGAACTGCGCCAGCTCCGCTATTTTGTCATGCTTGCCGAAACCGGCAACTTTCACCGTGCGGCGGAGCGGCTCAACATGTCGCAGCCGCCGCTGACCGTCGCCATCCGCAAGCTGGAAGATGAACTGGGCGCTGCTCTGTTCGTGCGAAGCGCGCGCGGCGTCACGCTGACGGCGGCGGGCCGCGCCTCGCTCGATATGGCGCGGGCGACCCTGGCGCAGGCGGACCGCTTCCGGGAAGCCGCGCGGGAAGGCGCGGCGGGGGAACGCGGCCAGTTGCGGGTGGGCTTTGTCGGTTCGGCGACCTTCGAACTGCTCCCCCGCCTCATCGCGGAATATCGCCGCCGCTATCCTGCCGTCGAACTGGTGCTGGAGGAAGCGACCAGCGCCGAAATCGCGCGAAAGCTCGCCGCCGCCGAGCTGGACGTTGGCCTTGTCCGCCTGCCCTTGCTCCAGATCGCGGCCGTGGACACGCAGGTCATCGACCCCGACGAACTGCATGCGGCCTTGCCCGAAGGCAGCTCCTTCGCCGACGCGGACAGCGTGGAATTAAGCGATCTGGCGCAGCAGCCCTTCATCCTGCAAAGCCGCATCAGCGTCCTCCACTCGATCACGCTCACCGCCTGTCAAAAGGCCGGGTTCATGCCCATCGTCGCCCAGGAAGCCGCGCAATTGAGCGCCGTCCTCGCTCTCGTCCGCTCCGGCCTCGGCGTCGCGCTCGTCCCCTCCCGCGCGGCAGGCTCGGTGCCCCAAGGCGTCCGCCTCGTCCGCCTCGCCAACAAGGTGCCCGTCCTCACCGGCGTAGCCCTTCCCCGCGACGCAGCGAGTCCGCTCGCCAAAAACTTCGCCGCCATCGCCTCCGATAGCCATTGAATATCGAATAACCGAAATTCGATATTGGACTATAAAGTCACAAAACGCGATCTATTCGCCACTTCCTTAACGGTTTCACGAGGCCGGCTTGTTCGAAACACTGACCCTTTCCACCCTCCCGCCCGAGGATGAGGCGATCCGCCCAGCCCTCCGCGCGCTGATCCAGGAAGCCATCGCCGAACTGCCGGTACACCGCCGCGCCCGATCCTGGCAGGGTTTCGACGCCGCCTTCAGCCGCAAGCTGGGTCAGGCCGGTTATCTCGGCCTCTCGCTGCCCAAGGAATATGGCGGCGTCGGCCGCGGTCCCTTCACCCGCTTCGTCGTGGTCGAGGAACTGCTCTCCGCAGGCGCCCCGGTCGCCGGGCACTGGATCGCCGACCGCCAGAGCGGCCCGCTGATCCTGCATTACGGCACCGAAGAACAGCGCCGCTTCTACCTCCCCCGCATTTCGAAGGGCGAAGCGCTCTTCTGCATCGGCATGAGCGAGCCGGGCTCCGGTTCCGACCTAGCCAGCGTCCGTAGCCGTGCCGAACAGCAGGCAGACGGCAGCTGGTTACTGAACGGCCAGAAGATCTGGACCACCAACGCGATGCACAGCGATTATATGATCGCTCTCGTCCGCACATCGGGCACCAGCGCCGATCGGCAACAGGGCCTGTCCCAGCTGATCGTGGATCTGAAAGCCCCCGGCATCACGATCCGCCCGATCATCGACCTCACCGGCGACGCACATTTCGCCGAAGTCTTCTTCGAAGACGTCCGCCTCGCTCCCGACGCGCTGATCGGCGCGGAAGGGCAGGGGTGGAAGCAGGTCACGGCCGAGCTGGCCTTCGAACGCAGCGGGCCAGAGCGCATCTATTCCTCCGTCGTGCTGATCGACGCCTGGGTCCGCCATCTCGAAGCGGTTGGCCGCAAGGACAGCGCCACGCTGCGCCTCGTCGGATCGCTGATGGCCCAACAGGCCGTGCTGCGCGAAATGTCGCTCGCCGTCACCGCGCGGCTGGTTGCTGGCGAGAGCCCGGTGGTCGAAGCGTCGCTGATGAAGGACCTCGGCACCAGCTTCGAACAGGCCGTGCCGCAGCTGATCGGTGACGATCTGGCCGCCAATCCGGACGAGCCGGTCGATCCGGAACTCTACCGCACTTTGCTTTACGTCACCCATATCGCGCCCAGCTTCTCGCTGCGCGGCGGCACGCGTGAAATCCTGCGCGGCATCATCGCCCGCGGCCTTGGCCTGCGCTGAAGGGAGCCAATTCATGGACATGTCCGAACTGATCGATCCCTTCGCCCGCCTGATCGAAGATGTCTGCACCCCCGCCGCGATCCGCGAGATCGAGAAGGGCGGTGACAGCAGCGCGATGTGGAATGCCTTTGTCGAATCCGGTTTCCTTGACGCCCTCGTCGCTGAAGAGTCGGGCGGGGCAGGGCTCTCGTTGGAGGACGCCGCGCCACTGATCGCTTTGCTCGGCCGCCATGCCGTGCCGCTGCCGGTCGGCGATACGATGATCGCGCGTGCGCTCCTCGCCGCAGCTGGCGTCGAAGCGCCCGAAGGCCCGATCGCAATCGCAACGGGGGCGGGCGCAGTGCCCTTCGCGGCAGTCGCCTCGCACATTTTGTCGGGCACCCCCGACGCACCAGTGCTGACCGCCGCAAAGGTCGAGCCGACCGGCGTTCCGCATGATGGCGACGCCTGTGCGCCAGGCCTGGACGGAAGGGCATTGCGCCCCATCGCTGCTGTGCTGCGCGCGCAGCTGATCTCCGGCGCGGCCGGCCGGGTCATGGAAATGACCGTCGCCTACGCCAATGAACGCGTGCAGTTCGGCAAGCCCATCGGCAAGCAGCAGGCAGTGCAGCAGCAATTGTCCGTCCTCGCCGAACAGGCCGTAGCCGCCCGCATCGCCGCCGCGATCGGCGCGCGCTCGGGGCTTCAGCCCAAGCCCGCCGACGCTGCCATCGCCAAGCATGGCACAAGCCTCGCCGCAGGGCAGGTCGCCGCCATCGCCCATGCCGTGCATGGCGCCATCGGCATCAGCGAGGAATATGACCTCCAATTGCTCACCCGTCGCTTGCACGGATGGCGTTTGGCCGATGGTTCGGAAAGCTATTGGGCCGGCGTTCTGGGCGAATTGAGGCTCGCGGTGGCCGCATCGCCGACCGCTGATTTCATACGGGGCGCCTGAACCGCGCCTTTCACTGGCGGCCGGGTCTTTCCCCCTCTGATCAGGAAGGGTAAGAGGCCGCCAACCGATGCGCTATTCAGCGGATGTGCTGTGCGGCGCAAGTCGGACCCTGGAGGATCAAGCACATGACCAATTCGACGCCCCGTCCCATCATCGATGGTCAGGAACGCAGCCAGGGTTCGCTCGGCACGATTCAGCTGGTCAATCCGGCCAATGAGGAACTGATCGCCACGCTGCCGTCGTGCGGCGCGGCCGAAGCCGCTGAAGCAGCCCGGCTGTCGGTTGACGGTTTCGCGCAATGGTCCGCCATCTCGCCCTTTGAACGCAGCAAGGTCCTGCGCCGCGCCGCTGACCTGATGCGCGCCGAGGCTGACGAAGCCGCCGCCGAAATGACGCGCGAGGGCGGCAAGCCGCTGGCGCAGGCGCGGGGCGAATGGCTGGGATCGGCCGACCTGCTCGATTGGTATGCGGAAGAAGGCCGTCGCGCTTACGGACGTCTGATCCCCACGCGCGCCAGCGACATGCGCTGGGCGGTACAGCGCCGCCCCGTCGGTCCCGTGGCCGCATTCACGCCCTGGAATTTCCCGGCCTGGACCGTCATGCAGAAGGTCGCGCCGGCGTTGGCGGCAGGTTGTTCGGTCGTGCTGAAGTGCGCCGAAGAAACGCCGAGCGCCGGGTGGCGCATTGGCCGGGCGCTGTTGGCTGCGGGCCTGCCACCCCGCGCGATCAGCGTGATCTGGGGTGACCCGGCGGCGATTTCCGCCACCCTTTGCGCTGCGCCGGAAATTCACAAGGTGACGCTGACCGGATCGACCCGCGTCGGCCGCCTGCTCGCAAGCGCCGCCGGGCAGCACCTCAAGAAGGTGACGATGGAGCTTGGCGGACATAATCCGGTGATCGTCGCGCGCGATGCTGATCTTGCCACCGTCGTTCCGCTCGCGACCGAATTCAAGTTCCGCAATGCAGGGCAGGTCTGCGTATCGCCCACGCGCTTTCTGGTTGAAAAGCCGCTCTACGCCGACTTCGTTGCGGGTGTGACCGAAGTGGCCAGCAAGCTGCGCGTCGGTGACGGCATGGCTGCGGACACGCAGATGGGGCCGCTAACGACAGCAGGCCAGCTGTCCAAGATCGAGGCGCTGGCGGCTGACGCGGTGCAGCGTGGTGCGAAGATCGAAACCGGCGGGTCGCGCATCGGCAATCGCGGCTATTTCTTCCAGCCAACCGTCCTGTCAGGCATGACGCCCGAAATGGACGCGATGAATGAAGAGCCGTTCGGTCCCCTCATGCTCGTGATGCCGGTCGATGACATCGACGCCGCGCTGACAGAGGCGAACCGGCTGCCCTATGGCCTTGCGTCCTATGCCTTCACCAACAGCATGAGCACCGAACGCAAGATTTCCGAAGGAATCCATGCGGGCATGCTGGGCATCAACCATTTCGCGATGGCGATGCCGGAAACGCCCTTTGGTGGCGTCGGCGACAGCGGCATGGGGTCCGAAGGCGGCAGCGAAGGCATGGAAGCCTATCTGCGGCCCTTCCTCATCTCTGCCAAAATCGGATGAAATAGCCGTCGTGCCCCGGCGTGAAGGGGCCGCCTAATGCTGATCGAATGATGCTGCCCCGTGCCTGTCAAAAGGTGCGGGGCAGCTTTCGTTCGCCCGGCATTCGGCCCGCCGTCAGCCGCTTCTCTTCTTGACTCGGAAACTGATTGGTTTACCAGTTTCGCCGAACAAAAAAGTGAGGAGAGGACGTCATGAGCGATTCCCAAGGCGTGGGCGCGAATCCGGATCAGCAAAATTCCGCAACCATGCCGCTGGCGCGCGTTCATGGCGTTGGCGACATGCGCGTCGATCAGGTCGCGATACCGGTCGTCGGTCCCCATGATGTGCTGGTGCGCATCGGCGCCACGGGCGTGTGTGGCAGCGACCTGGGCTATGTTGCCGCAGGTGGCCTGGGCGGCGGCGCGCCTCTCGCGGAACCGTTGCCGATCGGCCATGAATTTGCAGGCATCGTGGAAAAGGTGGGCACGCAAGTGCACGGCATTCAGCCGGGCCAGCGCTGTGCCGTCAATCCCGACGCGGGCCTTATCGGCGGGGGCGGGCCGACGGGCGCCTTCGCTTCGTTCATCCTTGTGCCCGATGCGCGCGCCGGATCAGACATCTGCCCCATCCCCGACAGCCTCCCGCTTGAAAAGGCGGCGTTGGCCGAGCCCCTCTCCGTGGGCCTGCATGGTGTGAACATTGGTCGGGTACAGCCGGGCGACAAGGTGGTGATTCTCGGCGCGGGTCCGATTGGCCTGTGCACAATCATCTGCCTTCGCCATCGTGGCGTGAAGGACATTCTTATCGCTGATCTGTCGGATGCCCGGCTCGAACGCGCTCGCCAGCTTGGCGCTGCCGTCACCGTCAATCCCTCGCGCGAACCGCTGGTCGAGGCGATCGGGAAGGCGCACGGAACCGGTGAGAGGTTCGGCATGCCTTTTGTCGGCACGGATGTCATCATCGACGCCGCCGGAGCGCAGCCGCCGCTGGCTGAGTTGCTCGACGTCGCCAAATTCCGCGCGCGGATCGTGATCGTCGCGCTCCACAAAAAGCCGATGCCGGTCAATCTGTGGAAGATGATGGCCAATGAGTTCAGCATTTCCGGATCGATCGCAACCGACCGCGAGGATGAGTTCAACGAATGCCTCCAGATGCTGGCGAGCGGCGAGATCAATGTCGATCCGCTGATCAGCCATCGTATCGCGTTCGACAAATTGGACGAGGCCTTTCGCATCGCGGCGGACACCGAAGCGTCCGCCAAGGTCATCGTCACTTTCCCCCAGACTGCGTGAAGCTGGCTCCAGCCGCGCCAAAGGATCAACAATGAGCGAAACCATGCAGCCCGAGCCGCAGGAAATTCATATCGACGACATGGCGGAGCCGATTGTCACGCCGTTGATCGAGGCGGCCCGCCAGGGACCTGTCGACCGGCCCGACCATATGACGGTGGATCAGGTTCTGGCCCAGGCCATCGCCAATTCCGGCGGCCTTGATGATTTCGGTGAGGATCAGAGCTTTCGCGAACGCATGGCGGTGACGCTTCAGGCGTGGGATGAGGATGAAGGGCTGACCCGTGGCGGCCGGATCACCCTGCTCGACCATCTGGTGCGCGTCATGGTGAACCGCCTGCGGATCGAGGATATCGTCAAGCGGCACCCGGAAATCCTCGACATCCAGATCGATCGCCCGCTGTTCATCGCGGGGCTGCCGCGTTCGGGCACGACGCACCTCGTCAACTGGCTCGCTCGCGATGAGCGATTGCGATCGCTGACACTCTGGGAAGCCGAGGAGCCCGTCCAGGTGCGCGAACTTGCGCCCGGCGAAGTTGACCCGCGCATCACCCGCAGTGCCGAACTATGGAGCGCGTTCGAAGCGATGCTGCCCCACATGGCGGCGATGCACGGCATGGATGCAGCGTCGATCCATGAGGATAATGAACTGCTCTATATGGACCTCAACTGCTACAGCTGGGAGTTCCAGTCCCGCATTCCGCGCTGGATCGACCATTATTTTGCTCATGACCGCACCCCCAGCTATGCCTATGAAAAGAAGGTGCTGCAGGTGCTGACCTGGCACCGGGGGCCTAATCGCTGGCTGCTGAAATCACCGCAGCACATGGAAAATCTGGCCGCGATCAAGGCTGTTTTCCCCGATGCCACGATGGTCATCACGCATCGTGATCCCGTCGCTGTTCTGCGGTCGCTGACCACCATGCTTGGCTATAGCGACCGTATCCGCCGTGATCCGGTCGATCCTCCTGCGCTCGCCCGTCTCTGGCTGGACCGGATTGAGCGGCTGCTGCGCGCCTGTGTCGATCAGCGGGACGCATGGGGGCCGGAACAGTCGGTCGACCTATTGTTCCACGAATATATGGCCGATCAGGAACGGGTGATGCGGGAGGTTTACGCGCTGGCGGGACTGGAATTGACTCCAGAGGTCGAGAATCAGCTGCTTGGCTATCTCAACGAAAATCCGCGGAACAAGCATGGCAAGGTGATCTACGACCTCGAAGGCGTGTTCGGCCTGAACGAAGCCGCCGCGCGGGAACGCTTCGCCTTTTATTATGACCGTTTTCCAGTGCGGCATGAGGCATGATGGGGACGTCCGCAACCGCATCTGCTGAAGTTGAGCCAGTGCCTGTCCCGGCGCGGATAGGCCGGGCAGACCAGACGCTCGCGAAGAAGCGCCGCCTGCTCCAGATCGCGCGCGAGGAGTTCATCCGCCAAGGCTATCGGGCGGTCACCATGGACGCGATCGCCCAGGCGGCAGGGGTGTCCAAGCGTTCGCTCTACCTCTGGCATGAAGACAAGGCGGCCCTTTTTCGGGCCTGCCTTGCCGCTGGGGTAGAGCGTTTTCCGCTGCCTCAATTTAGCGATCCAGCCGAGCCTGAAGCTGATCTACGGGCTTTTGGCGTTGCGTTGCTGACGGAATTCACCAGGCCATCGACCGTCGGCATGGCGCGGCTGTTGATGCGCGAAGCGCATGAGTTCACCGAATTTGGACCCATGATCCGGCAGAGCCAGGATGATTATCTTATCCTTCCCTTGGCCAGCCATCTTGAGCGGACCGGGGTCGCGAAAGGGGACAGTATGGCAGCGGCGAAGTTGCTGCTCTCCATGCTCCTGATGCCGGTTCATAATTATCTCCTGATCGACGCTGCGCTCCCGGATGAAACGGAATGTGCGGCTCATGTCGGGATGGCTGTGCGCACCTTTCTTCAAGGGTGCTCGGACTGCGAAGGCAGGGTCGCTTGACTCAAAAAGCAGCCCCTATTATCTACAAGTGAGCATTCACTTACAAATATAGTGAGTCGGAGAGGACCCTAGGACGATGGCTGAACATGTGGATGGCGCGGTAATGGCACGGGACTGGCACGATCGCAGCCTGCCGCTGGCCGATAGCGAAGAACTGCGCGTCGCGCTGGAGGAAGCGAATATCCAGACGCTGCTGATGGTCTATGTGCATCTGACCCATGACGCGGCGATGCTGGACATTTTCGCCAACTATATCAAACCGCCTTTCTCCGTTCCCAACACCGAAATCCCCGCCGAATATAGCCAGGAACTGCGTACCAAGCTGCTCCACGTGCTGACGACCCCCGGCGCCGCGCGCGAGGACGATCCGTCCGACGCGTTGATGAAGCGGATGATGAGCGTCGGCGTGGGCGAGGAAGTGGCTGACGAATTCCTGCCGCTGCTGTTCGACCAGATCGGTTTCAAACTGCCCAAGCCGCGCAAGGAAATCGAAGGGCGCACGCCGCCGCCGACAGATTTCAAGGTGCTGGTGATCGGCGCCGGCATGACCGGCCTTGCCGCCTCGCTCAAGCTGGAGGAAGCCGGTTACGAGCATATCGTGATCGAAAAGAATCCCGAAGTCGGCGGCACCTGGTACGAAAACCGCTATCCCGGCGTCGGCGTCGATACGCCCAGCCACTTCTATTCCTATTCGTTCGAAATCACGCCCGAATGGTCGCATTACCATCCCAAGGGCGTGGATATGCAGAAATATCTGCTGCACGTAGCCGACAAGTACGACCTGCGCCGCAATATCCGCTTCAATACCGAAGTGGTCGCCCTGCGCTATGACGATGCAGAAGCAGTGTGGAACGTCACCGTTCGCGGCAAGGACGGCACGGAAGAAGTCATCCGCGCCAACGCCGTCATCAACGCTCATGGTCCGGTGAACCGCTGGAAGTGGCCTGACATCCCGGGCCGCGAAGAGTTCCAGGGCAAGATGATGCACACCGCGACCTGGGATCCGTCCGTCCGGATCGAGGGCAAGCGCGTCGGCATCATCGGCACGGGCGCCAGCGCCGCGCAGCTGATCGGCGCGATCGCGGATCAGGTCAGCGATCTCACCGTGTTCATGCGCACGCGCTACTGGTCGATCTACAATCCCGAGATCAATCATGAAGTATCGCCGGGCATGAAGTTCGCCCTGCGTTACATTCCGCATTTCCGCGAATGGTTCCGCTTCCGAGTCTACTGGTTCGCGGCTGACGGCCTCTACGCCAATGTCGTGAAGGACCCCGAATGGCCGGTCGATAGCCCGTCCGTCTCGGCGGCTAATGAAGGCGCGCGGCAATGGGCGCTCGCCCATCTGGAAGCGAAGTTCCACGACCGTCCCGACCTCAAGGAAAAGCTGACGCCGGACTTCCCGATCTTTTCCAAGCGCATCATCCTGGACGCGGGCTGGTTTGACGCGCTCAAGCAGCCCAATGTCACGCTGGAAGATGGCGGCATCGAATGCTTCACGCCCAAGGGCATCCGCACCAAGGACGGCAAGGAGTATGAGTTCGACATCATCGTCTGCGCCACTGGCTTCGACGTCGCCAACATGATGGGCAAGCTGGAAATCCACGGCAAGGGCGGCCGGTCACTGCGCGACGAATGGGGCAAGGACGATCCGCGCTCCTATCTGGGCGTCACGGTGCCCGGCTATCCCAATTACTTCATGACCGTCGGCCCCAACAGCGCGCCCAACCATGCGGCGGGCCAGAACCTGATTTCCGAAGCGCAGGTGAACTACATCATCGAATGCCTGGACTGGATCAACGAAAGCGGCGCTCGTGCTGTCGAACCGACCCAACAGGCGTTCGAACAGTGGAACCGGGAGGTCGAGGAACAGATGAAGAATATGATCTGGACCCACCCGAGGGCGAACAGCTATTATAACAACTCGACAGGCCGAGTATTCCTGTCCTGGCCGTGGCGACTGGTGGACCTTTGGAACCAGACACGTGGTCCCGCCAAGGAGAATTTCGAACTGCACTGATCGCGGGTCGAAAGAAATGACATAGGATAAGAGCCGGTCTGTAAGGACCGGCTCTTATCGTTTCTGCGCGTTTCTTGTGGGATCAGCCGGAGACGGTGTACCCGCCGTCAACGGCCAAGGTCTGACCGGTAATCCATGCCGCGCCGGGACTCGACAGGAAAAGGATCGCGTTGGCAATATCTTCGGGCGCACCGGGACGGCCCAAGGGCGTCCTTGCGAGCGTGGGCGCCATCCAGTCCTCTTGCGCGAAGGTCCCCTCAGTCATGCGGCTTCGCGTCAGCCCTGCCGCGACCGCGTTGACGCGGATGCCGCGCTCCCCCCATTTGACCGCGAGTGACCGGGTCAGGCCGAGCAGGCCGGTCTTGGCAGCGCCATAGCCCGGCACGATGGGAATGCCGAAATAACTGCTCATCGACGCGATGCTGACGACGCTCCCCCCGCCTGCGATCTTGCTTTGCGCCAGCAGGTCCGCGCTCTGCCGCGCCATGCGGAAAGCGCCTACCAGCAGCATGTTGACGGCGCGGGCGAATATATCGGGCTCATATTCGTCAAGGCCGAGACTAGGCAGCGCCACTCCGGCATTGTTCACCAGAATGTCGAGCTTATCCAGGCTGGCCGCCACCGCGTCGATGCTTTGGCCGTCCTCAATATCCATCTGTAAATAGCGGTAGCCGGACAGGTCGCCGTCATAGTCGGCGGCACTGCCGCGCGTGCCGGTAATCGTCACATTCGCCCCGGCTTCAAGATAGGCGGCAGCGGCGGCGGCGCCTATGCCGCTGGTGCCGCCGGTGACGAGGACATGCGCCTCGGAAAAATCATAGGATGGGTTCGTCATATTGCCTCCACTTCGACCCAACGGCCTTCCGCCGCCGAAAGGCGCGCGGCATCGAGCACGGCTTGTCCTGCCGCCGCATCATGAAAATCGCCCGCCGGATCAGGCAGGGGCGGCGTGCGCCCTTCGATTCTTGCCTTCAACTGGCGGAACAGCTTGGCATAAGGGGCGACATCGAACCCCTGCGTGTGCCAGCGATCCATTTCCGTCTGGATCAGTTCCGCGACGGCAAAGGGTTCGGGCGCGGGATTGACCAGTTCGGCAGGCATCGGAACCTGCCGCGCGCCGTCCGCATCCTTGATCCACACCTCTTCGGGATCGCCAAAGGCGCTGCCCGACTGGATCCACGCGGCGCCCTTAGTCCCCGCCACCTTGGTCGCCATGACGAAGGGGCCGGGGAAGTTCATCGCCGCCTCGATCACGCCCATGCACCCGTTCGCGGTCCTGAACTGCACGTTATAATAGTCGTCGGATGTCATCGCGGGGCGGGTCGTGGTCAGCTTGCGCAATATCGCGTTGACCGCCACGATCTCGCCCAAGGTCGAACGAACCTGATCGATCATATGCGTGCCGAACGCGCCCAGGAAGCCGCCGCCTTGCGCCGCATCGGTCCACCAATCGGCCAGAGGTTCTTCCTCGCCCGTACCCGGCTGTTGGTAGATGCGGCTGAACATCAGCGGATCGCCGATCAGGCCATTCTGCACCACGCGCCGCAGCAATGCCTGCGCGCTGTCGAACCGGAACTCCGCGCCCAGCGCATGGACGACGCCAGCCTTGTTCGCTGCGTCCAGCATCTCGCGCGCTTGCGCCAGATCGCGCGCAAAGGGCTTTTCGCACATCACATTACGCCCAGCGGCAATGGCCTGCATGACGGGCGTGTAGTGCGCATGGGGCGGCGTTGCGACCGTCACCAGCCGGATGGCCGGATCGTCGGCAAGCACCTGTTCCAGATTATCCGACGCCAGCGGAATATTGAGCGGGGCCGCACGCTCGGCCGTACGTTCCCGGTTGCGCCCGACAATGGCGCGAACCTCGAAGCCCGCTTCCCGCAGCGCCCTGACATGCGTGAACAGGCCAAAGCCCGTGCCCACAACCACCGCGCCTATCGGCGTTTCTTCTCCACTCATCGTATTTCTCTGGCCTTTCTGATGATGTCGCGGGCTGCTGGCGCCCATGAGGCGATGGCTTCGCCCATCGGCGCTGCACTGGTCGCAGCGGAAAAAATCTCGACCGAAATAGGCGCTGTCGCCTCGATCCGATCGAGCGTGCGGATGAAACGGGTGAGGTCGAAGCTGCCCTGTCCCGGCACAAGACGGGCGGTCATCGTTTCGTGCATCAGGTCGGATTGCGGCTGCGCGGGCGCGTCGTTTATCTGGATCGTGTGGATGCGCGACCCCGGAATCTGCTCCAGCAGATCAAAGTTCGCCCCGCTGCGGAAGAAATGCCAGCTGTCGAGGGTCAGGCCGCCATTGGGCCTGCCCGCCGCCTGAACGATCGCCCAAGCACTCGCCAGGTCGGGGATGCCGCCAAAGGGAAGGAACTCGATATGCGCCTTCATGCCATGGCGGGCGGCCAGGTCGCACAAATCGGCAAAGGCTTCCGCAGCCTCATCGAGTGACGGCGTGACGCCCATCATCTCCACCGCCGTGACGGAGGGTGACCCGATGCGCGCGGCGGTTTCCACCACGCGGTCGGGCGTCATCGAGCGGAGCAGGGCGGCCATAGGGACATCATCCCCAGCGCTGCGATGGCTGGGCAGCCAGCAGGCCGTGCAATCCATCTCCATGATTGCCAAGCCGTGGTCCGCTATCCGCATGCCGATGTCGGCGGCATTCATCCCCGCCTCTTCCAAAGCCCAGATGTCGCCGGGCATCAGCGATATGGCGGAAAACCCGGCTGCCCGCGCGGGCGCCAGCCGTTCCAGCAGCGGAACATGGATGAAGGGCGGGGCTGACAGGACAAGCATCGGATCGTTCGTCATGTCTGATCCAGACGGAAATTCAGTTCCAGGATGATCCCGTTCCGCTCTTCCACGAATAGTTGGCAGAGATTGGCCGGCGGATAATCCTTGCGCACGACGCCAAGACCGGCGGCTTCCAGTCGCGCGAACATCGTGGGCAGGTCGTCGCATTCCAACGCCACATGATGCACAGCGCCGCTGCCCCGCGCAGGGGTGAAGGGAAACGCATCATCACTGGGATAGCGGCCCTCGACAGGGCCGATATGAATGATCGGACGACCGTCAGGATCGTGTATCCAGCAGCCCTTGTCGATCGACTCCGCCCCCGGCGCGACACCCGCGCGAAGGCCCAGCACGTCGCGGAAAAAGGCGGCCGTTCCGGGCACGTCCGCTGTACGGATGTTCACATGGTCAAGCGTTCGTACGGCCATTGCATCAATCCACAAACTGGCCGGTCAGGATCGCTGCGCCCGGATCCAGCGCGGCCGTGCCCTCTGCTTCCAAGCGCGCAAGCGGCAGGCGCCACAGATTTACTTCCGCGGTGCTTTCTGTCCGCACCAGCCGAAGCCCCCAAATGCCCCGCTCATGCCCATAGCTATTCACCCAGTTGCCGCCGAGGCCCGGATCGCGCTCGGCTATGACGATGCGGACCCGGCCATCAGGCTCGGCGACGAAACGGTAATTGTTCACCCATCCGTTGCCATCCTCGAACGTGTCGAGATTTTCCTGCCACATGTTGCAGATCTGGAAGTTCCAATATTCGCACTCAGGCGGCACGAATTCCAGCACCAGCGCTTCGTCCAGCCCCTTTTCCCATCCGCCGAACGCGACGTGGCGATCGGGGACGCCACCGTTCGACAGATATTGCGCGCGGCTATAGTCCAGCCGGTTCAGCTTCGCCGCGAAATTGCCCTGCGTGCCGTTCCACCAGTTGCGCACCAGTTCGGCATAGCCCAACACGCCCTGCGCGGCCCAGGCCAGATTGTTCGCCATCAACGCTGGCGTGATGGGTTCAGGCGCCGCGCCGTCCATTCGCTCGATACGCAGGCCCGGGGCGATTTCCTTTTCCCGGTCGCTCCAGACCAGCCGGATGAGGATGCAGTTAGTATCGGGTTGCAGCTTCAGCCAATTCTTGCCTTCGCCGGGATCATTTTGCGACATGATGATTTCGAACGTCCCGTCATCTTCGATATGAAGCTGCTGACTGCCCAGGAAGCCGGTGGTTTTGAGGTTGGAGGGGTCGAATTGTTTCAATCCCTCCACGCCCAGTTGCGCCCAATCACGCGCGCCCAAATCGTCGGGCGCTGGCGCGGTCAAAATGGCGAAGATGAAATAGGGTATGGTCCCGCGCGTGCCGATGATCCGGCAATCGCGGGCCTCATCGAACTGGCACATCAGATGGTCCTGATCGACCGTCTGCACGTTGATCGACTGGCGCCACACCATGTCGCGCAGGCGTGGCCGGGTGGGTTCGGCGTTCTCGATCAGCCGCTCGAAGCTCGACCGGGCGACCCGCGTTAGAAAACGATACCATTCCGCCCGGTCGAGATCGGACGGATCATCGCCGAACCGGTCTATCATCCGGCCAGCGACTTTCAGGACGTCGCAGAAATCTTCCCACGACTGGCCCGATAGCAGCCGCTGCGCCGCCCGCGTTTCAATCGCGCGCTTGTCGATCGGTTCTTTCAAGGCGTCAGTCATCGCGCCGCATCCTCTCCTGATTTGAGGCGAGAAGGTGCCATCATCCCTGTCGCGCGGCCAGCCAATCTTCTGTCGATACCGTGCCATTATCCTTCCTGTGTGACGCAAAACATCCCGACCGGGGCCGACGGACATTTCCATGCCAACCAGGATTGACGAAAAAGTTATAATACGATAACTTTACAGCGTTTAAAGGCGGATAGAATGATTCGCCCGACGTTTGGAGAGGAGTTGCAAAAATCATGTTGAGCAATGAGCAGAAGCGGCGGTTGTCCGACATGCTGCAGCCTGTTTCGCCGCCGCGCGAGTTGCATGACGTCTACACCGAGGATCAACGTCGGCGGCTGCTGGATGTCGTCCATAGCGGCGCCTGGAAGCTCATCATCGCGCAGCATTTTCCGACGCCGGAATCTCTGATCGCCACCTTCGCGGGCGGTTTTCCGGAAGGGTTCGAGCCGACGCTCGACATGTTCCTGACGCCGACATTCCGCGGCTTCTACGCCAATTATTCGACATGCATGTACCCGGAGATCCAGGATACCTTCTACAATCCGACGTTCCTGGAATATGCCAAATCCTATTGGAATGCGGACTACGCCAAGCCGCAGATGATGCTGTTCAACGTGAACGGCCCCTGCGGCAATACTGATCCGGGCCATCTGGATTCGCCCAGCTTCCGTGGCGTTCGCTATGAAAACTCGCCCACATGGCTATGTTCGATCATGGGCCGGTCGGGCCTGTTCCAGGATTATCTGATCAAGATGGCGCAGGTGATCACCTGGTTCAGCCATGATCCCAATAGCGGCTTCACCTATTGGCCCAAGGGTCCGCTGGAAAAGCCCGCGCGGTTGCAGCCGCCCGTCTATAATCGTGGCGTAGTTGTGCAGAATGAAATGCTCGTCCATCGCGGCGAAGCCAATGGCCCGATCGAGCGCCGCAAGCCGCAGGGCCTGGGCTTTGACTCCCTGTTCAGCGGCGAACCGGGCAACCCCGATGGCTGGCTGGTGAAGACCGGGGACGAAGTCATCGAGCGTTACCATACCGACGATTTGCGCTTCCTCGTCCACTGGTCGGCCGAAGTGTTCGAAGATTATGCCGAGCTCAAGAAGAACATGGATGGGTCTGACAACCTCACCTATGATCAGGTGTTCGACACGCTGATCAAGGATGTCCGTTCGCGCGGTTTCCATATCGAAACGCCAACCGATCCGATCAACGATCCGGTTTTCATCAAGGCGCTGAACGCCGCTTACGACTATGGTGGCCCGGCCGAATATCCGGCCGAAGCGCCGCGTGAGCTGGTCGCCGCCTGAGCGCCAGCGGACAGCAAGAGCAGGAAAAAGGGGCGTCCCGTCAGGGCGCCCCTTTTTTCATGGCCTCCGTTTTCAGGGGGATGGTTCCATGTCCTCCGGACCCCAATAGGCCTTCAGGCTGGTGATCTTTCCCTCTCCATCGAACGTGCAGACATCCAGCGACCTGATCAGCAGGCGCGAGCCTTCCGGCGGCTGAAACGTCACATCAAACACGAGCGCGGCCGCATTGGCATGCGATCCCCGGATCGGTGCGACCGGCCGAATGTGTGTGTCAAAAGCGATCGTGTCGCTGAACCATGCACGGATTTCCTCGCCGGTCTTGGGCGGAGAACCGACCGGGTCCTCGATCACCGCATCACGCGCGAACAGCGCCAGAACGCCGTCCCGATCGCCCGCGTTGATGCGATCCACATAGGCCTGAAGCGCGGCCCGCATGTGCGCTTGGTTGGGTCCCGGCACGCTGGGTGGAGAGGATTCGCACATATCCTGTTTACCTCGTTATCCATAGAGCCATAACGGCCGTGAATCGCGCATTTAACATATGAACTTGCCTTTATAATGATGTTTTGCGTAGAAAGAGGAAGATTTCAAAAAGGCTATAAGCGAGGCTGTGACTCGCCGCATTAGCTGCTAATTTGCCATGGGCAGTGAGAGGATCAAGAAATGGCGACATCGTCGGACTATCGTCTGGGAGACTTCAC
>CAMPIM010000045.1 GCA_946886365.1 uncultured Novosphingobium sp. | reverse complement strand
TTTTTATTCGGTGGGCGTCCCATGCGTCTAACGGGCGCGCTTCCGGAATTAGATTCTGCGCCTCTCCCTGAACCGCATTTCTTCGCTTCCTTCACCCGCATGTCCCGTTTTCGTTAGGCGTATCCACTTATGAACATATCGCTTGAGCAGCAAGCCGTCCAAGGTCGATGGACGGCCTGCATTCAACAAAGCAGATCAGGCCGTCAATTCGATCAGGGCCAAACCTTCAGGCGGCAGATCCAGCGTCAGGACGCCCTGCCCATCCAGGCGCCGCGTTTCCGGCGGAGCGAGTTCGGCCGCTCGCCGAATCTGCTCGATCTGGTCCTTTTTCGGATATTGCGGCGAACCCAGCTCGCGCCATTTGGGAAGAGGCGAACCCCGCTCCTGATCGACATAGCTGACTTGCACGCTCTTGCCCGGAGCGGCTCCCTTGAGCTTGACCTCGATTTTTTTACGCTCTCCCGTGACGATCCGCTGGTTGCTCATGCCTGGGATGCCCGCAGGCTGCTTCACCTCGGCCAGGTTCCACACCAAAGCCGCTGCCCCGTTTCGCGTCTTGCTCGCCAGAGTCGGCCCCGTCGCTGATAGTCGGCGCTGGCCGAGCCGGTGCAACAATTTGTAGCTATTGAAAGCCGGCCGCGCGATGCCGCGTTGGGCCAGCATGCCCCACCCACCATCACCTTCCTTAAGGATGAAGTTGGGGAAGTTGATTTCCTCAAACACATTGCTGATGCACCATTGCGCCATGGCATGGCAGTAGGGCAGGCAATTGCTGATGATATGCGCAATCATCGCCGGGCTGTCTGACGACCATTCGGACAGCCATAGTTCGGCGCCCTTGTATCGCGTCGCGTCGATCTGGCTTCTGACCTTGGCCATGGCCGCCGGAATCACGTCCTTGTGGGGATAGCGATTGGCCTCGCCGAACAGTTCCTTCTGATCATCCCCGGCATAGATGTGCGTTGACACGAAATCGACAGGCAGATTTTCCTGCGCACAGAAGCCCAGGAATTCAGGAATCCACTGGGCCGCGGCAGTGGACGGGCCGCCGACGCGCAGCTTGGGATCAACCTCCTTGATTGCCCGGGCTGCGGCTTTGTACATGGCGAAATAGTCAGCCTGCGTCCCGCTGAAAAACCAGCTGAGATTGGGCTCGTTCCAGACCTCGAAATACCATTGGCGCACCGCAGAGGCCCCGTAACGGTCCAGCAAGTGACGCACGAAAACCTGGATGAAGGCGCCCCACGCCTCTGGAGAGGTCGGCGGGCTGATGTTGGCATCATAGGTGAAATTGAGCTTCTTATTCGCGCTGGCGAGCTTTTTGGGCATGAAGCTCAATTCGACGAAGGGCTGGACACCTCTTGCCAACACGCCGTCATAGACGTCGTCGACATTCTGGAAGTTGGGGTCCTTGCCGTTCATGCCGCCAGGCCAGACACCCAGATCATCGTTGAAGATGCCGTGGAAACGTACGCGCTCAAGCCCCGTTTCATTATGGAAGCGCTCGAGATCGTGGCGCCAGCTTTCGCGCAGCGTTACGGACGCACGATCCGATCCGGCGCAACGGGACCAGATATGATCAAGCGCACCCGCGTCGCGGCGCAGATCGATCTCGACATGTTCGGTAGCAATTTGCCCAAACGCTGGCCTGGCCACAGCAGAAGCTGCCAAAGCTGCCGCACCGGCCCCAATTATTTCTCGGCGGTCCCACATCACTTTTACTCCTCAGGCAGCCGCGTTACGGCGCCCTCTCCAATTTCGCCGATCAAACGACCGTGAGCTTTACCGATTTCAGGCTAGCTGAACTGGACCCCGCGTGGATGGTGAAAGTTCCCGGTTCGACGACATAAGCCATATCGATGTTCCAGAAGGCCAGGCTATCGGGATCAAGACTGAACTTTACTGTGCGTTTCTCGCCGGGCTTCAATGTCACACGTTCAAACCCCCGCAGTTCCAAAACCGGGCGCGGCACGGAACTTACATCGTCACGAACATAGAGCTGGACGACCTCATCGCCTGTTCTGGGACCGCTATTGGTGACATCCACTTCCACTATGGCCGTTTCCCCGATTGCGATCGTGGATTTCGCGAGGCGAGGCGCGGAAATGTCGAATGTCGTGTAGCTGAGGCCATAGCCGAAGGGGAATAGTGGCGTTATTTTGTTCTCAACATAGCGCTTGCCGGTCTTGGCCGATGGATGCTGATTGTAGAACATCGGCAGGTCACCGACCGAGCGCGGGAAAGTGACCGGCAGCTTCCCGCCCGGGTTGATCTTCCCAAACAGCACATCGGCGAACGCATTCCCGCCTTCCTGTCCAAGGTACCAGCCCTCGATCAAAGCATTGGCCTTCTCAGCCAAGCGATTGACCGAAAGAGGGCGTCCATTGATCAACAAGGCGATTATGGGTTTCCCCGTCGCGATCATGGCTTCGACCAGCGCATCCTGATCGCCGAAGAGGTTGAGGGTGTTGCGATCGCCCGGCGCACCTCCGTGAATCGCTTCTCGCGTGATTTCCGGAACGTCGCCAACGACGAGCAGTATTACATCCGCCCGCTTTGCAACCTCCACTGCCTGAATGATGCGCGCGGCGTTCTCAGCAGGATCGGGATACCGGGCAGCCCGAGCCGGCAAATGCTGGCCGGTTGGGTCAGGCTTGATGATCTGAACACCTTCAGCATGTTCGACGGATACCGCCGGACCAGCAGCCGCTTTCACACCTTCCAAAATCCCCACGGCTTGAGCGTTCACCGAGGAATATCCACCAAACAACGGCTCGACCGCATTGGGTCCGATCACCGCAATCCTTTGCGGCCTGGCGGTATTGATCGGCAATAGGCCGTCATTCTTGAGGAGCACTATCGATTTCTGCGCGACTTTGCGGGCAAGCGCCTTACTCGCCGGCGCATTGACCTGGCGCAGCGCACGCGGTTTGCTGACATAGGGATTTTCGAACAGACCGGCTTCAAATTTCAGCGCCAGAATGCGGGAAACAGCTACATCCAGACTCGCTTCGGGGATGCGCCCGGAACGCACCAATTCGGGTAAACGGGCGTAGGCTTGGCCCTCAGGCAATTCAGCATCGACGCCCGCATGGATCGCCATCACCGCGGCCTCATCATCATTCGCTGCCATATAATGTTGGGTGACGAGATTGGTGATGCCGCCATAGTCGCTGAAATAGGCGCCGCGAAAACCCAGTCGCTCCCGGCCCGTGCGCTGAAGCAGTTCATAACTGGCATGTGAGGGAACGCCCTCAAGCTCGTTATAGGACGGCATGATGACGGCCGGGTCGGTTTTCTTGATCACCTGGGCAAAGGGCACGAGGAAATTTTCGCGCAGCGTCCGCTCGCTCATGTCGGCCGGCGCGGTATTAAGCCCACCCTCGGGCGCCCCGTGTATGAAATGCTTGAGCGTCACGAATACCTTGTCCGCCGCCAAGGGGCGTGTCCCCTGCTGGCCACGCACGGACGCGATACCCATTTGACTCACCAGATAGGGATCTTCGCTGAAAAACTCCTCCACCCGGCCGAATCGTGGATCACGGGCCAGGTCGAGGACGGGACTAAGCGCAACCGTTGCGCCCCGCATCCGAGCCTCGCGCCCCGCAAGTTCGTAAGCCTGCTCAACCAAAGCTGGGTCCCACGTACTGCCCAGGCCCAGCGGAATTGGGAAGATCGTCGCGTCCCTCGCCTTAAGACCATGAGCCGTCTCCTCATGGAACAGTGCGGGAATGCCCAGACGCGTATTTTCGACCAGATGTCGTTGAATGGCGTTGACGAGGTCGATCGTCTCTCCAGGTGAACGGTAATTGTCCTTGGCTACACGCACCGTTCCGTTGGTATCACTCGGGTTACCGATCTGACCGATGCCGTTCACGAAGACCTGCTTGGCCTTCTCCGGCGAAAATAGGTCGCCCTCTAGAAACAGCGATTTTGTGTAGGCGATCGACCGCATCTGCGCGGCTTTTTCTTCCAAAGTCATCCGGCTCAACAAATCGCGTACGCGCTCTTCGATGGGAGCTTTCGCGTCGCGATATCGGGGCTTGCCCGCAACGTCGGCCATGGCCGTAACTGGCATCGCCAGAGCGGTTGAAGCGATGAACATGCGCCGCGTAAGGGCGAGCCGATCAGCCAAGGAATCCTCCGTTCAAAAAATCATAGGCGTCCCGCAACGTAGTGGGCGGATCGTCATATGAAAATCTTACAACAGGAAGAGGGGAAAAGTAAACATGGCCGTACCATTATATCCTTGCGCCAACGATTTTTCCAGCGTCGGAGCACGAAAAGGCCCGCCAGCGCATAACGCTGGCGGGAGTGGAGAGTTTAGAAACGGAACGACCCGGAGATACCGAACTCCCGTGGATTGGTGAGGTTCACAGAGCGATATCCTGAATCGAAGATCACACCAGGGCCGCCCAGAACGTTGTTCCCGGTGATAGTCGCATTGTTGATGCTGATGTTAGTGACCTTGTTCTGATTCAGCAGGTTGCGGACAAAAGCCGATACTTCCCACTTGTTCGTATCTCCACCTCGCAAACCGACGAACAGGTTGATGAGTTCGCGATGAGGATAACGGTACTGCTGATTCTGAGAATAAACGCTCGGGCGATAGGTGATCAGGCCACGAATGAACGGCTGGATCGGCCCAGTTCCGAAGCGGTATTCGCTGTTCGCAGTGAGGCTGAAATCAGGCACGTCCGCAAGACGCGAGTTGCGCTGACAATAGCTAACGTTGTTGACTCCGCCGAATGCCGGATTGGGAACAACGATGGACTGATTGGTCACCGGATCCACCGTGTTGCACGGCAGGAGCGCATTTTTATAACGCGCCTTCACGTACGACATGCTGACTGACACGTCCCAATTGTCTGTCGGCCGACCTGCGAGGGTCGCCTCAATGCCCTTAACTGTGGCTTTGCCATTATAATTATAATCGGCGTTCGTATCCACGGTGCCGTCCGGCGGGCCGAAATATACGCCATCCGGAACGCCATCACCCGTAACGTCGATATTGGTGCCCTGATCGGTCGCAATCCCAGTGAAGCGGGAGATGAAGTTATCGAACTTCTGGTAGAAGGCTGCAACGTCGAGCGACAAGCGACGATCAAAAAAGGCTGACTTGAAGCCCACTTCAAAAGTATCGGCATGCTCCGCTTTGCTGATTGCCAGATCCTGACTGACATTCTGCGGTACGCCGACGCCTGCCGTCGGGGCACGGAATGAACGCCCATATGCTCCGTAAACGGTGAGATCCGGGGTAGCTTTGTAAGTCAGCGTAGCGGATCCAGTGAATGGATGCGATTTCTTCTCGAAATCTACGATCGGGAATGTTCCAGCGCCCGGAATGGAGATGGTTGCGAACTGTTTTCCGCTGATAACGGAATAACGCCCCGCCGCTTCAAAGGTCAGCTTGTCAGTAGGCTGGAGCCGAACGCTGCCGGCCACAGAGTAGCTTTCACCACTAACAGGTATGTTGATCACGCCGGGGACAGGAAAAATGGGAGCCACAGGAACGGGGACACCGGGTACGCTGGGAATGTAATCCAACGGTTTATCGACTGTCACATTGCCGGTATTCTTGCTGTAAGTACCGCCGATCGTCCAGTTGAAGAAGCCATCATTGTTGGACATCAACCGCAGTTCACCCGAGTCGACATTGTAGGGCGTACGCGTGATCTGGGTTGGCGCATAGTTGTGGATCGCATTCCCCGCGTCAAACTCCCCATATTGGGTGAGTTTGGTCTCCTGATGTCCGCCGACGAATGACAGGGTGACGGGACCCAGATCATATTTCGCATCCAGGGTGAGCAGATGGCTATTATTAATGAATCGGCTGCGCCCTTCTGCCAAGGTATAGCGATCATCCAATGCTACCGGCGGATTGCCAATTACAGGATTGCCTGGACCAAAGACCTGCGGGTACAGAATATTATCAGCATTCAAATACTGATACATCACGTTGATGTCGAAGCCGTCCGTCGGCTGAAACGCAACCGACAGCCGGGCGCTTTCGGTTCGACTTTGCGAACGGTCGCCACGAACGATATTGCGCACCTGGTTCAAACGGTTGCCATCGACCAGCATCGAGGCGCGTATGGCAAGCTTGTCCTCGATTACCGGCAGCGATACGCCGCCCTGCACGTTGTAGCCGGCATCTTCGGTCGCGCTGCCCTGCACATAGCCCTCGATCTTATTGAGGTTTGCACGGCGGGTCCGAATGGTAATGGCACCCGATGGAGCCGTACGGCCGCGCAGGCCGCCCTGCGGTCCGCGCAAGACTTCGATCTGATCGATGTCGTAAATAGCAGTGAAAGCCGTTTGCGCATCGATTGGAACTTCATTGAAGTAAAGATCAACTGCCGGTCCGGTCCCCTGGTCAGGGTCGAAGTTTACGCCACGCAGAGTTGCGGAGTTCGCACGACCATTGTCGTTGCGCAGCTCAAGGCCCGGAGCAAGCTGCTGCACATCCTTGACATCGAAAATTTTAAGGCGTTCGATCTGCTCGCCTGTCGCGACATTGATGCTCATCGGAACATTCTGCAACGACTCGGCCCGGCGTGTCGCGGTCACGACGATTTCGGCGCTGGATTGATTAGCCCCTGTCGAGACGTTGCCATTCGCTTCCTGAGCCCAGACGGGCGCCGACAGGCCGCAAGCTGCGCTGGTTGCGAGCAATAGCGACAATGTGTGTGTACGCAAATTCCTTTGCATCATCCTCTCCCCATAGATTGTTCAAACTTAACATTTCACGTCTGGCTGGACTTTGCCGAAAGCACCGCTTTTCAGCTTCACCCAAAAAGCGCAAACTTAACCAATACTGCTGTGTCGCCGCACATGACCTGAGAAACCGCTGTCGCTTGACGTGCCTAAGCGCACTTTGCACTTGACACCTACGCCTCTTAGGACAGGCTTTGGTAGCGCTATCTTTATAATCGAAGCATAACGGTAGCCTCTCGTTGATTCCCCTTTTTTTGTGTGACGGAAGAATCCTGACGCAACCAAGTGCAAAAGTAAACTGGGCCGGAGATTTTTTTCTGGGTGTTGCTATTTGCCAACAAAAGCAGTGGCTCGACGAGCGCTTAACCATTTCCGCTCACCCATGCAGTTTGCCTAGCGCCGAAACCTAAGAATAGCGCTTGCTTCCGTTCCTAGTGGCGCGAAACGACGTCACTGCCGCAAAGCTTTCCCCCGGCTTTAGCCATTTGACGTCATCAGGTGAAGAGTTGAGAGCGTTAGTTGCATGGCTAACTGGCTCGACGCAGATAAAATTTTGTCCCTCCGGCGTGTAGACTACCGTATGAGGCAGCGCATCTCCTGGTTGGATTACGAGCGACAAATTACGGGAAGGCCATGCAACTGACAAAATCCCCTGCCGGTTCGTGTAAACTGTATCCACTCGGCGCTCTTCCACGTTGCGGCCGTCCCACCAATCAATCGCCCGCTCTTTAAGATCCAAGTCTTGCGGGAGACAGTCTCCATCATTTCGCCACTCGCCATGATGCAGCCCATAATAGACCGTGTTGCAATCCCGAGGGAAATAAGGATGAAGTCCCAGTCCTGCGGGCATCAGGCTTTGACCATGATTTATTATTTGCAGCCCGATCGTTAGCCCTTCCTCCGTTAGTTCAAACTGCTGCTCGGCATAATATGGCCAAGGCCATTCCCCTTCCAAATAATGATGGCCAAGCGTCACGCTGTTCACATCAGAGTGTTCGACAGTCCAAGACGCCAGCCATCCAAATCCATGCAGTGTATGGGGATGGTCTGAACCGGGGAAGTTCGGTCTCAGTTGCACTTCGCGCCCATTGGCCTGGAAGCGGCCAAAGGCGATCCGGTTTGAAAAGGGCACTAATGGAAAACAGGCAACGTCCAATATTGCAGGACCGCAGGCGGGGCGAAGCAACGCTTCACCCCGCCACTCGAACGCCAAGATCGAGCCGCCACGTTCCGGCTCCAACAAAAGGCGGTAATCGCCTGCTCGGATCTCCATCAGAAGCGGTTCACCATATTTTCCAGCCACTCCTGGCGACCCGATCGCAACTGTGGCGCCAGATCGCGGGAAACCGCAATATCCGCGATCGAAGCGAGCGTCGCATTATTGGAATGAACGGCCTGCCCCAAATCTTCCTTCCAGCCAGAATAGCGTTCCGCACGGAACGCATCGACGCGGCCATCCTCAATGATCGCCGCCGCCTTGATGAGCGCATGCGCAACCGTGTCGATCCCGCCAATGTGGCCGTGGAAAAGGTCGGCCGCGTCTACGCTCTGCCTCCGCACCTTTGCGTCGAAATTGAAGCCCCCGTCATTGAAGCCTCCGGCGCGGATAATCTCCAGCATGGCCAGGGTCAGCTCTTCGACCGAATTGGGAAATTGGTCCGTGTCCCATCCATTTTGGTGATCACCGCGGTTTGCATCGATCGATCCAAAGAGGCCAAGCGCCCGTGCCATGGCGATTTCATGCTCAAATGTGTGGCCTGATAAAGTGGCGTGGTTCGCCTCAATGTTCACGCGAACTTCGCCTTCCAGGCCGAAGCGCTTCAAGAAGCCGTAAACGGTCTGAGTATCGAAATCATATTGATGCTTGGTCGGCTCGTGCGGCTTGGGCTCAATCAGGATCGTTCCTTTGAAGCCAATGCGATGTTTATGATCGACGACCAGGCTTAAGAAACGGCCGAAATTTTCCTGCTCAATGCCGATCTCCGTATTGAGGATCGTATCATAACCTTCGCGACCGCCCCACAATACATAGTTGGCTCCGCCCAAACGATGGGTGGCTTCCAACGCGTCTCGAACCTGGCTCGCGGCCCAGGCGTATACTTCGGGATCCGGATTGGTTGCCGCGCCCGCCATATAGCGGGGATGGCTGAACAGGTTGGCCGTGCCCCACAACAGCTTGCGGCCATGCTGGGCTTGCAGTTGCTCCAGATGATCAACAGCCTCGGCAAAACTTTTGCGAAAATCGCCGATCGTGTCGGCATCCGCCATCACATCGACATCGTGGAAGCAGTAGAAAGGCACGTCGAGCTTTTCGATGAAAGAGAGCGCTGCCTCTCGCTTCGATCGCGCCGCCGACGCGTCGTTGGCACCTGCATGCCAGGGGCGCCGGAAGGTGCCGCCACCGAAAACATCGCTCCCCGGCCAGCAGAAGCTGTGCCAGAAGCACACGGCGAAGCGCAGATGGTCTTCCATGCGCTTGCCCAATATGACGCGATCCTTGTCATACCAGCGGTAGGCAAGGTCATTGGCGCTTTCCGGCCCTTCATAGCCGATGGTCGGGAATTCAGCGAAATAACTGGCGGACACGAATTTCTCCTTACAAAGACTTGAGGGCCGAATAGGCCGCTCTGAAGCGGGCAAGCCGCGGCGCGAGACGATCGGCGAGCGCCGCATCGGGTTCTATGACGTCCGAAATAGATGGGCGGGTACAAGCTTCAGCGGCGCTTGCTCCGGTCACGGCCATGAGGGCAAGCTTAGCCGCCCCCAGCGCAGGCCCCACTTCTCCACCTTCCAAATAGGCAAGGCGCACGTTCAATGCGGCTGAGATGATCGAACCCCAATAGCGCGATCGCGCGCCGCCGCCGATGACCGCAAGCTCCTCGATCGTCGTACCCGCCTGGCGCAGTACGGCAATACCGTCTGCGTGCGCAAAGGCCACGCCTTCCAGAACGGCCGCTGCGATGCGCCTTCGATCCGTTTCATTGTCTATGCCCAGCACAGCGCCGCGAATATGCGAGTCATTGTGTGGCGTACGCTCGCCCGAAAGATACGGTAAAAACAGTTCAGGCCCCACTCCGCTGCCAGCCTCTTGCGCCAACGCAAAGAAATCCGCGGGGCCGTCCGCCCCTACCGCCTTCACGCCCCAGTCGATGCAGGACGCGGCGGACAAATGTACGCTCATCTGGTGCCACATCGCTGGCAGGCAGTGGCAGAAGGCATGTACCGCTCCATCGGGGTTCGGCCGAAACGCGCTTGTAGCGACGAAAATCACGCCTGAAGTGCCAAGCGACAACAGTGCGTCCCCTTCGTTGACCACCCCAATGCCAGCGGCACCCGCTGCGTTGTCACCACCCCCAGCCGCCACGGGCACGGCAGCCATGCCCCACCGCGCGGCCACTTCGGGACGCAACACGCCCGTGATCCCATTGCCCTCGAAAAGGACAGGCATATGCTGCCGCGAAAGCCCGGTGGCGGCCAGCATAACGTCGCTCCAGTCGCGTGCCCCCACATCAAGCCACAATGTCCCGGCGCTATCCGAAAGATCGGACGCCATCTCGCCGGTCATGCAAAGGCGCACATAATCCTTGGGCAGCAGCACCTTGTGGACCCGATCGAAAACTTCAGGCTCATGCTCCCTCACCCACATCAACTTTGGCGCGGTGAAGCCTGGCATGGCAAGATTCCCCGTAATCGCGCGCGATTCCGGAATCTCCTCCTCTAGCTTTCGGCATAATTGGAAGCTGCGTCCATCATTCCACAGGATGGCGGGGCGAAGCGGCTTATGGTCCGCCCCCAGCAGCGTCGCGCCATGCATTTGCCCGGCGAGTCCGATGCCCTGCACCCCTGCGCGTAAGTCATCAGGCAGCGCAAGAATGGCGGCTTCGGTTGCCTGCCACCAGTCCTGGGGATCTTGCTCAGACCATAAAGGGAAAGGCCGTGATACATTTAACGGCGCGTTCCCAGTCGCCAGCACTTTGCCATCCTGCGCGACTATCACGGCTTTAACGCCCGATGTGCCAATATCTATGCCGAGAAACATCTCGCTACACCCTCTCCTAACCTGCGTAGGTAGCGCTAACATCCGTCATCATGCAAGAGGCTTGCTCAACCTCTCCCTTCCGAATAGGCGATGCAAAAGGGGAAATGCAGAAGATGGTCGCCAAAAGAGGTTCGCGCCGCAGAACCGAAGGACCCACAGTTGCCGATGTCGCGCACGCGGCGGGCGTGTCCCCAATGACCGTGTCCCGCGTTATCAACCATGATCAGCGGGTGAAAGACGCGACTCGCAAAAAGGTCGAAGTGGCCGTTGCCGCCTTGGGTTATGTCCCGAACGCTGCAGCACGCGCTTTGGCGGGGGCACGGCAATGCCGCATCGTCTTGCTATACGGCAATCCCAGCGCCGCCTACCTAAGCGAATTTCTTCTCGGAAGCCTCGGCTCTGCCCGAGAGAATGACGTCGAACTGATCGTCGATAAAATTGACCCGCTGGAAAAGCCCGTCATGCTCGCTGCCAGACTTGTCGCACACAGGGTCGATGCGGTGTTATTGCCGCCGCCGCTCTGCGACGACGCGGAACTGCTCAGCGCTCTGCAAAAATGCGGTCTCGCGGCCGCTCAGGTTGCATCCGGACAGCCAGCGCCTTCCTCTCACGCCGTGCTCATAGATGATGAGGAAGCGGCGTTCACAATGACTCAGCATATCCTGGCGCGCGGACATCGCCGTATCGGATTCGTCGCGGGCGACCCCAACCAAACCGCCAGTCATCTGCGGCGACAAGGCTATGAACGCGCTTTGCATTTGGCGGGGATCAAGCCGGACAAGAAGTTGGTCGCGCAGGGAAATTTCACCTACCGAGGCGGGCTTTCCGGAGCAGCCACGCTACTCGACATCACATCGCCGCCCAGCGCCATCTTCGCAGCCAATGACGACATGGCGGCGGGCGTGGTGAGCGCCGCGCACCAGCGAGGATTGGATGTGCCCAGCGATCTCACCGTTTGCGGGTTCGACGATACCGCCATCGCCACGACAATATGGCCCGAACTCACCACGATACGCCAACCGATTTCGGCTATGGCCAGCGTTGCGATCGAAATTCTTGCCCAGGCCGTGCGATCCAAGCGCCCCTTGGCGCGCGCTCAGCCTCAACATGTAAAACTTGATTACGAACTGGTCGTCCGCGGATCTGATGCAGCGCCTCAGCTAAAGACTTGACCACGTCCACAACTTCGCCATGGTAGCGCTCACAATAGGAGAGGTTCAGCTATGCATCGGGTTGCACAGGAGCGGGTCAATCTGGCTTTGATCGGCCGTATAGTCGCGGTTGCCACGATCGGCGGCTTCATGTTCGGATATGACTCCGGGGCAATCAACGGTACGCAGGAGGGGCTTCGCCACACCTTCGGACTTGACGAGGCTCAGCTTGGCCTGACGGTCAGCGCTTTGTTGCCAGGCTGTGCATTGGGCGCCTTCCTCGCGGGCCGCTTCGCGGATATCTGGGGCCGTCGTACCGTCATGATCGTCGCGGCGATCCTCTTCATCATCAGCGCCGTCGCCTCCGGCGGAGCATTCAGCGCAACAGTCCTCGCCATCGCCCGCTTCTTCGCTGGAATGGCGGTGGGCGCGGCAAGCGTCCTTTCCCCCGCCTACATCAGCGAAGTTACGCCCGCGCATATACGCGGAAGGCTGTCCAGCATGCAGCAGGTGATGATCATCTCGGGTCTGACCGGAGCCTTTTTCGCCAATTATTATCTCGCAGGCATCGCGGGATCCTCGCTTGGAACGGCTTGGGCCGGGCAGCCTGCCTGGAGATGGATGTTCTGGGTTCAAGCCGTACCGGCCCTATTGTTCCTGGTGGCGCTATTCGGCATCCCGGAAAGCCCCCGCTTCCTAATCGCCAAGGGGCGACTGCAACAGGCCAGGCTGGTTCTGGATCGCCTGCTCGGCCCACAAGCCGCAGCCGAGAAAATGAACGAAATTAGCGCATCGCTTTCTCACGATCACCAGCCCAGCCTGGCCGATATTCGCAAGCCGGGCGGCGGTTGGCGCAAGATCGTCTGGGTCGGCATTGGCCTGGCCGTGTTCCAGCAACTCGTCGGGATCAATGTCGTCTTCTACTACGGCGCGGTACTCTGGCAGGCCGTGGGTTTCACAGAAAGCGACGCTCTGAAGATCAATATCGCGTCTGGGGCCGTATCGATCCTCGCATGCCTCGTATCGATCCTGCTCATCGACCGGATCGGGCGGCGGCCGCTTTTGCTGATCGGCTCCGCAGGCATGACAGCCACGCTCGCAACGCTGGCCTGGTGCTTTGGCAATGCCGCCATGGTCGACGGCGCCCTTCGCTTGCCGGCAGGGCTCGGCCTCGTCGCGCTGCTCGCTGCCAACATCTACGTGATATTCTTCAACCTCAGTTGGGGTCCGGTCATGTGGGTCATGCTTGGCGAAATGTTTCCCAACCAGATGCGTGGGTCGGCCCTCGCCGTGGCGGGTGCTGCGCAGTGGCTCGCGAACTTTCTTGTCAGTTCAAGCTTCCCTTGGCTGGCGAAGAATATCGGGCTGCCCGTCACCTATGGCGCATATACCACCTTTGCCCTGCTATCCCTGCTGTTCGTCTTTATGACGGTTCAGGAAACCAAGGGGATAGAGTTGGAGGCGATGCAGGGATAGCGGGTTGCCCAAAGCCTGGCGACCTCTGGATCGCCAGGCCGCTACCGCCAACCGTCATGGCGACGCCGTTTATCGGTCATCGGAGCAAGTGCGTATAGATGGCCGCGCTGTATAAATGTGCTTAACTGCATATTTTACAACACAACCAACTTGCTGATGCGGTCAAATGCGGCCTCAAGGCAATGCGCTCTGGGCCGCCGTGCAGTTCGGCCCAGAGCGCAGCACCGATGCGGCGAGAGTCCCTCAATCCGCACGGCAAACATGATCCAAATAGTGGTCATCTCGATTCGACCGATGCTCAACATAAGCAATCCGGCAATTAAGTAAACGCTCTGGTAGCATTAGCGCCTTGCTCCGGCGTGCTATCAAACCCAACGGCTTTAGTCCGACCTCGCCAGCGACCGCGCGGCACGGCGTCCGGAGAAGATGCAATCCGCAACCGACAAGCCGCTGACATAAATATTGGAGCAGATGCCGACAGCATTCCGGCCGGCCGCATAAAGTCCGCGGATCGGCTCACCCTCTTCGTTCAAGACTGCGCCACTATGCTCCTGCACCTTGAGGCCTCCCAGCGTCAGAACGGGGAGGAAACCCAATTTGGCGTCGATGGACATGTTGATGGCGTAAAAAGGCGCTTTGACGATCGGCACGATATCCTCGGAGGCTTTCCCAAGTGGGTCGACCACCCCTGTTTCGGCGAGCCGATTATAGTCGGCGACCGCTGCTTCAAGACCTTCCGGCGTGATCCCGCACTTTCCGGCCAGGCTCTTGATCGAGCCTGCCTTTTTCGACCCCAGGAGCATGGCGGCTAGTGCGGGGTAACGCTGAAAGCCCAGGATGGCCCTGCTCTTCGACTGGAGCTTGGCCGTTCGATAGCCATCATCGTCCAGGATGATCCAGCACACACCCTCATGATCTTCCACCATCGGCATACCGATAGACGCGCCATAGAGCATCTCGTTGACATATCGCTGGCCCTGCCGGTTTACGACCATGCCCTGCGCCCAGGCGATGGGCGGGTTGATGAAACGCCAAGCGCTGACATGCTGAAGGCGCGATACGTCACCGCCCGCGCTCTGCCCGAGCCGAATACCGCTTCCATCATCGCCGGGAGTGCCAAGCGGCATGCCCTTGAGATACTTGGGCGCATAATGCTCAACCATCTTTCGATTGAAAATGAAGCCGCCCGCCGCAAGGCATACGCCGCGACGCGCACGAATCACGCGCTTAACACCCGCCTTACGCTCCAAAGCCGCCGCTTTTTTAAACAGCCGCGACGCCAGGTGAGCGATGATGGGGGCGCCCGGCATCGAAGGCGGCAGGCGAAGTACCATAGCCGTCGCGCGACGCATCAAGGCGTCATAGCGCTTCCCCTCGGCGGTGCCGGGCTGCATCTGGATGGCAACCACGCCGACCACGCGACCATCGTGATCCATCACGAGCTGCCTCACCTTGGTGGAGGGCAAGGACTTGATCCCCAAACGCTCCGCTGACTTCCGCAGCGGATCATAAAGATCTTTCCCGTATCCCATCGGTGCATCCAGCTTGTCGACCAGGGCGCGATGCCCTCTCGGGGCAGGTTTCGCCACGGCCTTGTAGTTGGGCGCAAGGCTGTTGTCGGAATGATAGAGGGAATAGTCGGTGTGCGGATAGCTTGTCTTTTTCTCATAGACGCGCCCCGCGAAACGGACGCCATGTCCGGCCAGCCAACGCGCCGTATCTGCGCTCTCTTCGCAGAAGATCCGGAGCGTTTGGTCGCTGACAACGCCTTGGGTCTCCAAACGAAGATAGCTGAACATGTCTTCAACGCTGTCCTCGACACCTGCATCCAACTGAGCCGGCGTGCCGCCGCCTCCGTAGAATATGCCTCCGTTGATGCGCGTCGCGCCTCCTCCATCCGCACGATCGATGGCCAGGACCGACATGCCCTCTTCATGCGCCTGGATCGCTGCCGCGACGCCCGCGCCGCCATAGCCCACGATGATCACATCTTCTGCGCCGTCCCATTCGAAGGCGTCAGCATCCTCGATGACAAGCGGCGCTTCGACGTCGCTGTTCCAATGGGGGTCGCCAGGGCGAGGTTCACCGTGCGGACGAGTCATAATTGATCTCCTGAATCTCCCTCCCCTATAAATGGACATTAATGTATATTTCAATTGGCATTCACAAATCCCGGGGCTAAGTCGCATTTCTTAGAACGGCGAAAGGAACTAAAATGGCAGCAACTGGAAAGCTGGTCCTGGTGACGGGCGCGACAGGCAATATGGGCAGAGCCGTTGTCCATGCACTTTCGCAAATGCCCGCATTGACCGTCCGCGTACTCGTGCGTCCAGAAGAGAAATCTCATCCCGTTATTCGCCGCCTGCAAAAGCAGCATAGCGTGGATTTTGCATGGGGCGACCTCACCGACGCCGCCTCCGTGGACCGGGCAGTCGCTGGCGTGGACATGGTCCTGCACATGGGCGCTCTCGTGTCCCCTCTCGCCGACGAACTCCCGCCCGCTGTCGTTGAAAAGGTGAATGTCGGCGGTACGCAAAATGTCGTGAACGCCATCCGAAGCCAGCCCAATGCTGATCAGATCCGCCTTGTCTACATCGGCACCGTGGCGCAGACTGGCAGCCGCAATCCTCCGATCCACTGGGGACGTACCGGCGATCCGATCTGCATCGGCTATAACGGGCATTATGCTGGCACCAAGGCCCGTGCAGAGGCCATCGTAGCCGAGTCCGGCCTTAAATATTGGGTATCGATCCGCCAGACCGGTATGGCCCATTACGACATGTGGAAGACCCAGGGGCCGATCATGTTCCATAACCCTCCTAACGGAGTCATGGAGTGGTCAACCGTGGAGGACTCGGCGCGCTTGATGGCAGCGTTGTGCGGCGATGACGTTCCAGAGACTTTCTGGCGTCACTTCTATAATATTGGCGGCGGAGAATCCGCGCGGCTCGTCAACCATCAGTTGATGGTCAAGATGATGGCCGCGATGGGCGTCAAGGATTTCCGGCGCATTCTCAATCCAAAATGGCTGGCAACGCGAAACTTCCATGGACAGTGGTACCTCGATTCCGATCGTTTGGAAGAGCTCGTGCCCTATCGGCGTTTTTCGATCGACGACTTTTTCACCGAACTACCCCGTCGCATTCCCTGGATGGTCCGCACCATAATGCGCTTGTTCCCAGGCCTTGCCCGCAAGCAGATTCGTGCGGTTGCGGAGGGCTCTGGGGGGCCTGCCAGCTGGATCCGCACCAATGATAGGGAACATATCAACGCCTATTTCGGATCGCGTGAGGCATGGGAACAAATTCCCGATGACTGGGATGACTTCCCATTGGCGCAGCCTTCGCAAGACCCGATAGCGCTCGATCATGGCTATGACGATTCCAAGCCGAAGAACGAATGGGCAGCCGAGGATCTTCGCGGCGCCGCTGACTTCCGCGGGGCCAAATGCCATGCAAGCAAGGTTGATGACCCATTCTCCCCCGTAGATTGGGAATGCAGTCTTGGCCACCGCTTCACCATGTCTCCCAACCTCTATCTGGCGGGCGGCCATTGGTGTCCCACCTGCCAGACCGATATCGGCAGTTATCCGCTAGTTGCCGCGTCGAATCCATTTTTCGCTCAAATCTGGCCGGGACCATCCGCTCAGACAACGGCTGCAAACACGCCCGCCCATCTCGACTGAAAGACCCCATGAAGAAAAATCTTCTTCTTTTCGCGGCCCTCACCGCCCTCTCTGCAACCTCTTTGGCGGCAATCCCAGCGCGCAAGAATGCGCCAGCTGTCGCACCGCGCTACAGTAGCTCGAGTACGCCCATCGGCACGCTGCTGGATGATCCTCGCACACGCGCAATCGTGGACAGGCATATCCCCAACACATCGACCGACAGCAGGATCTTCCTCGCACGCGGCCTGACGCTGAAAGGAATCCAGCGCTTCTCCCAGGGCAAGATCAGCGACAGGCAGCTGGCTGCAATTGATAAGGATCTCGCCAAATTTAGATAACGGGTCGATTTCAGCATCTCATTGCCATGGCGGTGCTCCTATATCAGAAGGCACTGATGATCCGTCGAACCGCCACTCCTGCAAAGCTTGCCCTCAAGAGAGGGCGTCCCTCGTCAACGGAGGTGGCGCTGATCGAGCAAGCCATACTTGGCACCGCCCGAGGCATGTTTCTGGTCGATGGGTTCGATGGCGTTTCTATGGAGAAGATTGCCGCGGCGACCGGCATAACCCGCACCACGCTTTACGCCCGCTACGCGACCAAGGCGGATCTTTTCCGTGCGGTCGTGAGGGAAACGCTGGCCCGCTGGTATGCGGTTTCCCGAGTCAAATCCACCCATGGCGTTACCGATCTGAGAGAGGTTCTGCACCTACGCGTTGCCGACATGGCGTCTCTGTTGGTCGATCCCCTCTTTCGCGGACTTCATTCGTTAATTCTTCTCAATCGCCATCGCTTTCCAGATCTCGCGCCACTGATGCACGAACTGGGTTATCTCAATGCAGTTCGGCTGCTGGCGGAGGATATTCGCGCCGCTGCGCACAGGGACGCGATCCCCGTGGAGCGACCAGAAGCAGTCGCCGAGCACATTCTCACATCGGTATATGGCTGGTTTTTACAGTATGACCTCGTTCGCAAGCTCTCCGCAAAAGATATCGAGACACATGGGAAGAAGATAGTGGATCTCATATTGTTCGCCCGCGAACAATGGTGATCCTGTCCCTCCGACTGGTTCGAACTGCTTCCATGATACAGGCGCTTTGATCCTATTCGCGTTAAAGGCTTTATGGCAACGCGAGCCCTCCATCCTCACATTAAGCCGCGGCATATCCGCAGCAGCGGCGCTCACGTAAAGCAGCACGAAAGCACGATCAGAGCGCAGCATATGCTCTCCCCTGGAGGGGCGCTTGTCATTCGTTCGTAAGGCAAATTTGAAAAGGCACGCGGCGGCCAAGGTCCTCCCCATGGCTCAAAAGTAAACAATAACGTTGCATTTAATAGAGCTAAGATCCATGGTCGGTTCATCAATTTCGGGGAAATTGCCCGTCAAGATGGGCTTGGCTTGCGAGTGGTGAAAATCTATGGATGACAAGATGTGGACGCGCCGTGAATTCTCCGCGATGGGGGGCGCGATGGGCGTGGCGGCTCTGACTTCTCCGGCTTGGGGCCGCACGCCCGACAACTTCATCGATATCGATATCCGAAAAGACGCCGGTCCTCTTGATCATATTTGGTCGCGCTGCATGGGCTCAGATCGTGCTGCTATCACTCTTCGGGAGCCATGGCGCAAGGACTTGGCGCGGTTCAAGAATGAGGCCGGTCTGCAACGCATCCGTTTTCACGGCATCTTCAATGACGAGATGGGGGTCGGAGCAAATGGTAATTTCCAGAACGTCGATGCCGTATATGATGGCCTGCTAGAACGTGGCGTCCAGCCGTTCGTCGAACTCAGTTTCATGCCCCGCTCGTTGGCAAGCGGAGCGAAGGAATTTGGCTTTTACCGCGCCAATGTAACTCCACCATCATCGTTGGACAAATGGGCGGAACTCGTCGGGAAGTTCGTCCGCCATCTCGTTCAGCGCTATGGCGCCGAGGAAGTGCGACAATGGTATTTTGAGGTCTGGAATGAACCAAATCTGAAATCCTGGTTTTGGACTGGGACGCAGGAGGAATATTTCGCGCTTTATAAGGCAGCTGCTCAGGCAGTGAAGGCGGTCGATCCTTCTTTGAAGGTGGGGGGGCCTGCGACATCAGCAATACAGTGGATTCCGCAGTTCCTCCAATTCTGTGCACAGAATAATCTGCCGGTCGATTTCGTTTCGACCCATGTCTATCCCGGAGACGATCAGGCCTTGATTTTCGGGAAAGCAGGTCTGCATAAAGAGTATGATGTGGTGCCTGCCGCAGCCGCGCTGGCCCGGAAACAGATCGATGCCACCCGCTATAAGGGGACGGCATTGTGGATCAATGAATGGTCATCCGATAGTCCGGCCATGATCGCCCACGCCATCAAAGAGAGCCTCCCCCACTGCCAGGCTATGTGCCAGTGGCAGATCAGCGGCGAGTATGAAGAGAATATGGTTGCCAACTGGATCTTCAAGGAAGGTCAGAACGGTTGGGGCATGCTCGCCCGGGGGAGCGTGGCCAAGCCGGAATTCAACACTTACAAGCTGCTACATCGGCTTGGCGACCGCAGATTGGCCGCGAAGGGTCCTGCGCTGGCCTCGCGCACGCGGGACGGCGGGTGCGCGGCTTTGGTCTGGAACCTCGCAGACGTCCAGCAGGCCCCGGGCATCCCAGGCGCCAGCAGGGAGCGCCGGATCATCGGCGACCGCAAGACGCTAACCGTTCGGCTGCAGGGCGCCGCAGCCGCCCAAGCCGTCCAGGTCAGCTATGTGGATCAGGAGCGCGGATCTCCTTATCCAGCTTGGCGCGCCATGGGATCGCCGCAATATCCCACCCGCGAGCAGTTAGATACCATTCGCAGGGCAGCGGAACTGGCGGCCCCCGAGAGGATGACGCTAGATGAGCATGCTCAGCTTACGCTCGACTTGCCGCCGGAGGGTGTAGCACTTATCGAGCTTGTCTGAGAGCCTAGGGCATCTGACGCTCCAGCCGTACTGGGCCTATCAACCCCGATGGCGGCACTGGCGTAGAGGCGGTGTAGGGTGTGGCGCCGAAGGGCGTTCCGCCCGGCCCTACTGTGTCGAACACGCTACGCGGCTGCTTGATGCCTAGGCTTGCCGCGTCCTCATGCGTGAAGGCGATCCGTTTCGTCACGCCGGGTTGACGGTCACCAACGACGCGATTGACCCACAAGTTGCTGACCCGAACCTCAATCTTGTTGCGCCCGGTCTTCAGCAGGTTGGTAACATCAACGCGGTATGGCGCCGTCCACACAATGCCGGCCGAACGGCCGTTGACCAGCACTTCGGCGACCACCTCAACCGTGCCGAGATCGAGTTGCAAGCGCCCGCCATCCTGCATCCAGGACCGCGGCACCCGGAGCGTCCGGCTATAGTTGGCAGTGCCGGAAAAATACTTCACCCCAGGGTCGACGTCCTTGCTCAGATCGCGCAACCGGCCGAGTTCGAGCTTTGCCGGTGCGCCTCGGTCGGGCGGGAACGCGATCGACCATTTATCAGACACATCAGCCAGTGGCTGAACGGTTGGGACTGGAAGCTGCTGGCTTTCCGGACCACCGTTGCGGAACATCACAAAGGTTGAGCCGAAGGGGGCAAGCGGGATATCGACCAGAGTGCGGCCCTTCTCATACCGATAGCTTGCAGGTCGTGCCTGGCCGCTTACAGGATTCCAAATCTCTGCGGTCTTGCCCGTCACCCGGAAGGCGGCGACCACCGTCTGCGCTTTGTTGTGACTATTCGAGACGAAATAGATGTCGCGGTCCGATGTCTGGCGATGCCTGAAACGGATTGCGCCGTCCGCCTGTCCGCCCACGATTTCGAAATCGGCCGTTACCCCTTCCGCTGCCAACGGAGCGGCAAGGCTATTCGTTGCGTAAACCTTACCTGCCCCTACCGTGTGAGCGCCAGATGCCATCGGCCAAAGCTCAGTTATGATGGCGCGGACCTGCTCCGGATCGTCGCTGAGGCTTGGGGAGCCCTGGGGCCTGTCACCCACGAGGATCGCGCCGTCACGGACAAGAGCGCGCAGGCGTTCAAGCGTTGGCAAGGTGAGCCACCGCGTTTGGCCACTCATGTACAAAAGCCGCCAGGACATGTCGTCCGGCGTAAAGAGACGTCCGTCCTTCACCGAGATGCGAGTCTTGAGCGCATCGGCGTTCACATAATCATATTGCAACCCGTCCGGCACGGCAGGTGGAGTTTCGCCGAAAAGCCCGGTGATCGAGGCGCCCTCGCCGTAGAAGATCGCCACGTCGTTCACCGCATGCCCCTGTTGCAACAGGTACGAGGCGCGACCCAGATAGCTGATCCAGGGGCCTGCCTGTTCCGCCCAAGTGTCGTTGCGGTTGAACCAGTGGCCGAAGGGACCGAGCACCAGCCCCGGCGCCTTCCCGAGCAGTGGCTGATGCACCGAACTGTGCAGGATGAACCGGTTGATGCCCGCAACCATCATCAGGTCGGCGTCCGGCTTCAACATACGCGGCGCGATCGACCAGGGCGAGCCGCTGGCGGTCAGCGCTTCTGCGGCGACGATGTTCTGGCCCCAAATATTGGCGACGGAAGCGGATTCGCGGATGTCGGCGAAAGGGCCAGGCTGGAAGACGCCGGGCGTCCGCTTGTGCCAGAATGCCGCCATCGGCACGTCCGCCGACGCCTTCATCTCCATCCCGTCACCCATGGCGGCGGGGCGGCCTTCATGCGATTCGCCGTAGCGGATCATGCCGACCTTGTGCAGTTCGGCAGTCAGGGTGTCGTAATGCTCGGTCTTCAGCAGGTCCTGCAGCGTGCGGCGGAAATCCCACAGGAAACGGTCGCTCGCCTCGGCGCTGTCCACCACATAGCCTGCCAGCACCGGCAGAAACGGCGTGGCGTCGTAGCCACGCAGGCGCTGGAATTTTTCCAGAATGGCGGGCGTCCAGTTCGCTTCCCCTGCTTCCCAGCTGTCGAAGATCATGTTGGTGACGCCGCCAGCGCCCAACCGCCCGCCGCTCGCCTGACGATAGCGGTCAAGATATTGGGTAATGTAGCTGGTCACGTCCGCGCCGCTGAGCTTGTCTACCTCCAGCCCGGAACCGGAAGGCTGAGCCGGAGCGTTGCGTTGGCCGGTCAGGGAGTAGCCGATGCGCAGGACAGTCCATTCGCCCTTTGGCGGAGTCCAGTCCAAGGTGCCGTCGGGGCGCATGCGTGATGTGAGGTCGATGACCTCCCGCCCGCGGATCGCGCCCTGCCCGCCCGGTGTGGCCAGGGAGTAATAGTCGGACGACAGCGCGAAACCGGCCTTGGTTTCCCATGCGTTGACCATCGGGGCACCGCGCAGAACCAGCTCCGATACCAGCAGCTTGCCGCCGGGAGGCCCCGCCATGCTCGCGCCGCCAATCTTGGCTTTGGGACCCGCCCCTGCCGGAACCAGTACCCGGAACCAGCGCGCGGTCGTCGTCGGCACGGTAGCGGTCCGTTGCGGGCCTGCCGTTTCGATCATCCCGACCTGATTCCAGCTGCGGCCGTCATTGCTTGCTTCCAGCCGTGCACCCGACCCAAGGCCCGCACCGCCGCGACCTCCGAAATGGGCGTAGCCGCCGGTTGCGGTCGTGACCGCACGGACGGTGACGGCGCGACCATAGTCAAATCGCAGCCAGGCATCGCCATCGGGGCCGGGGGTCAACTCCGTGCTTTTCACGACATCGCCGTCGTTCAACATCTGCGCGGTGAAGTCGCCACCGCTGGCGCCGACCGTGGGGGTCGGCAGCTTCGCGCCATTGGACGTGCGGAACGCCACCAGTTTCGCATCGCGGTAGAACATCTTTACGCCAAGCCCGCTGGCATTGTTCTGAAACAGTCCTGCGGAACCCGGTGGTTGGACGAGCTGGCCGGTGAAGCGTCGTCCCCCGGTGACCTGGGTCTCGCTCCACACATATTTCTTCATGCCCTGTTCGGGTTTGACCCAAGGGCCGCCGCTCTCGCTCCAACCGGGCGAACCGGCGATCCCGATGTCGAAGCCTTTACGAATGCTTCGCTCCACGGCTTCGCCGAACATCGCCTTCCAGCCATCGCTCATGTAGGGAAGCGGCGTTTCCACCACGCGCGGGGCGCCCAAGTCCACGTCGAAAGCCTGATACCCGCCCAGGCCGATGCGCTCCATCCAGTCGAGGTCGGCGGCGATGCCGGCGGAACTGATCTGCCCACTGTTCCAGTGCCACCACACCCTGGGCTTGGCCGCTAGCGGCGGAGCGCGGAAACCATCAAGCAAGGTGTCCGACGCCATGGCCGCGTGAGATGTGGTGAAATACAGTGCCGCAGCGCAGGCAAGCTTCAACGCCTCTGAATTTGCCATCTTATTCTCCCTGCATCCTTAGCCGCGCACGCTCGCATTCCTGCGCTGCCTCGCCAGATATTTCCAGAAGCAGGCCATACTCCACCGCCGGATTAATGCAACGTATCTGTATACTTATTTGCCAGCCCGGCCTATGTCACCGGGTATCTGACGCATCAGTGGGGTAGTCTTGTGGGAAGTTCGGCACGAAACGGGGCGGTATATAAGGCTCTGCACTGGGTAACGGCGAGCCTGTCCGTTATGGCGTTGGTCCCGTTCGTCCCGGCAGAGGCAGCAGGCAGGTCGCGCATGGCGACCTATGCAAATCCTGTTGATCTACCCTATCGTTACCAGACGCCCGTCAAGATCCCGCAAATCCAGCTCAAGCTCGGCGAAGCCTATCGGGAAGCGGCCGATCCCACGATCATCACATATAAAGGCCTGTACTACCTCTTCGCATCGCATTCGAAGGGCTATTGGCATTCGCCAGACCTCCAGCACTGGACTTTCGTGGAAGCGAGCGGCTACGCCGTGGACAAGTTCGCTCCGACCGTCGTCGTAATCCGGGGCCGGATGTATTTGGCCACAAGCGAAAGTACGCGCCGCATCTGGACGACCGACGATCCAAAGTCCGGGCGCTGGTATGAAGCCGCCGTCATCGAACAGCGTTATGAGGACCCGGACTTGTTCCTCGACGATGATGGCCGCCTGTACATGTACAGCGGTCTGGCATCGAAAGGTCCGCTCCGCGTGGATGAGCTCGATACCACTACGTTCCGGGTGATCAGGACTGCGGAAATCCCGCAGTCCCGCGACAAGGACGGTCGTGGATGGGAAGTGCCCGGCGACACCAATGATAAGCCCGATGCTCCCTCCTTCGTCGAAGGATCGTGGATGACCAAGCATGACGGCCGCTATTATCTAGAATATTCAGCGCCGGGCACTGAGTTCAAGACATATGCCAACGGCGTCCTCGTTGCGGACGATCCGATGGGGCCATTCGTCTATCAGGATTACAGCCCCTTCGCTGTAAAGCCCACCGGCTTCATTACCGGCGCGGGGCATGGCAACACCTTCAAGGATGCGACGGGACGGTGGTGGCACGCAGGCACCATGACTATCTCGCAGCGCCATATTTTCGAACGGCGGCTGGGACTGTTCCCGGCCCGTTTTACACGGACGGGCGAAGTTCTGTCGGATACCTATCTGGGGGATTATCCGCGTTACTTCAGCGGCAATCGTGACCTGACGGGATGGATGCTTCTTTCGCGCGGCAAGGCTGCCACCGCGTCCTCCACACTGGACGGTTTTCCGGTTGAAAACGCCGTCGATGAGGATTCGAGGACATTGTGGTCGGCGCGATCGGGCGGTGAAGAATGGTTCCAGATCGATCTGGGATCGAAAAAGCGCATCGAAGCGATTCAGATCAACTTTGCCGATCAGGGCAGCCAGGGCCGCGGGATCAGCCGGGATAGCTACCGCTATGTGCTAGAGCTGTCGGATGATGGCCGACGCTGGCGCACAGCTATCGACCACGCCCACGATGGGCGTGACGCGCCGCATGACTATCAGGTGCTGCCCCAAGCGCAGAACGCTCGCTTCGTGCGGCTGCGCAATGTACAGGCGCCGGACGGCGGCAACTTCTCTCTCTACGACCTGCGCGTGTTCGGTAAAGGCACAGGCCGACGCCCTGGGCGCGTATCCGCAGTGAAGGCGAGCCGGAGCACAGCGGACCCCCGGCGCGTGACGGTTACTTGGCAGGCGGCCCCCGGCGCCGAATTTCATATCGTTCGCGTCGGGCGTCGCCCCGATCTGATGAACCAAAATTTTCAGGTCTACGACGGGTTGACGTCGCTGGAGATTGGCAGCCTGAACCTTGGGAAGGGTTATTGCGTCGCCGTCGACGCGGTAAACGAAGCCGGCATTGCGCGCTCGCCCTCTACTCGTTGTTTCGACTGACGTTACTGCGCGATGCAGGCGCTGCAGCAACCTGTGGCCAGCGGGGATCGGAAACGCATAATCTGGTCGCCGATTGGATCGCGTGGACGAACGGAATTCTACGTTCGCCGGACCTCTGCCGATCCAACTATGCCGGTTTAGCAGCACGGCTTGGACGATCGCTTGTGGCCGTCAAGACCTTCAAATCGAGCAAGCGATTTATCCAATCGCATGCGTCTGGACTTGATGGGGTGGTCATCTTCTGGCTTAATCAGTGAGTCCTTCTCTGATTGGGGCCTTTGGGTCAAGCTGCATCCTCAGTATCGTGAC
>CAMPIM010000044.1 GCA_946886365.1 uncultured Novosphingobium sp. | reverse complement strand
CGATGGTGTGGCCGTTCGCCCCGAAATAGTCGAGGAAGGAGCGGCGAATGTCGTTGGTCGATGTCATGCGCGCGATTTAGTGGGAAGCGCCCCGGCGCACAAGCGGGGCTTTTCATCGCAGCGGTCAAGTGGGGTCTCTTATCCGACAAGACACGCAAATCGGCCATTTACGGGCCTGTCGGCATTGCCCCTATTCCAAATCAATAATAAGGCCGCGTCATGGACGACAACACCCGCCGCGCAGCCCTGGATTATCATCGCTTTCCCCAGCCGGGGAAGCTACGGATAGAACCTACCAAGCGCATGGTGAACCAGCGCGACTTGGCGCTGGCCTATTCGCCCGGCGTGGCCGCCCCCTGCCTGGAAATCGCCGAAGATCCCGACAAAGCGATGGACTATACGGCGCGCGGCAATCTGGTCGCGGTGATCTCCAACGGCACGGCCGTGCTGGGGCTGGGTGCCATCGGTGCGCTTGCCTCCAAGCCGGTGATGGAGGGCAAGGCTGTCCTCTTCAAGAAATTCGCCGACATCGATGTGTTCGATATCGAGGTGGACACGACCGACCCCGAAAAGTTCATCGAGGCCGTGGCGCTGCTGGAGCCGACATTCGGCGGCATTAATCTGGAAGATATCAAGGCGCCGGAATGTTTCGCCATCGAGGCGGAACTCAAGAAGCGGATGAAGATTCCGGTCTTCCACGACGACCAGCATGGGACGGCGATCGTCGTGGCGGCCGCCGTGCGAAACGCGCTGGTCTTGCAGGGCAAGACATTGTCAGAAGCGCGACTGGTTACATCGGGGGCCGGAGCGGCGGCGTTGGCCTGCGTCGATTTGCTGGTGTCGATGGGCCTTCGGCAAGAGCATGTGACGCTGACGGACAAGGATGGCGTCATCCATTCCGGTCGTGAGGGCATGTTGCCGAACATGGCCCGTTACGCGCGCGAGACCAATGCGCGGACTTTGCCCGAAGTGCTGCCGGGGGCTAATATTTTCCTGGGCCTGTCGGCGCCGGGGGTGTTGAAGCCTGAATGGCTGCCCCTGCTCGCGCCGAATCCGCTAATCTTCGCGCTGGCCAATCCGGAGCCTGAAATCCGGCCAGAGGTCGCACGCGAGGCACGGCCCGACGCGATCGTTGCCACCGGGCGCTCCGACTATCCCAATCAGGTCAATAACGTCCTGTGCTTCCCCTATATGTTCCGGGGGGCGCTGGATGCCCGCGCGACCGAGATTAACGAGGCCATGAAGGCCGCAGCGGCGGAAGCAATCGCCGCGCTCGCCCGGTTGCCTGCGCATGACAGCGTTGCGCAGGCCTATGGTGGGCGGCGGCTGGCGTTCGGGCCGGACTATATCATTCCGACGCCCTTCGACCCTCGCCTGATAGCGGAGATCGCGCCCGCAGTGGCCAAGGCGGCAATGGACAGCGGCGTGGCGAAGCGTTCGCTGGATATCGAAGCCTATCGCCGGTCACTGGCCCAACAGAACACGCGATCAGCGCAGCTGATGCTGCCGGTGTTCGAGGCCGCGCGGGGCACCTGCCGCCGCATCGCCTATGGCGAAGGCGAGGATGAGCGCGTGCTGCGCGCGATTCAGGACGGTCTGGACGAGGGGATCGTTCGTCCCGTCATCGTCGCCCGGCGGCGGATATTGAAGGATAAGCTGCCCAGCCTTGGCCTACGGTTCGAGCTGGATCGCGATGTGGAAGTGGTCGATCCCGAAACCGATCATGAACTGCTCGGGCAACTGGTGGATGCGTATCGCGCCATCGCAGCGCGCAAAGGCGTCCCTACAGCCGAGCTGTTGCGTCACGTTTACCGACGCCCGACGGTCACGGCCGCGATGCTGCTGCGCACCGGACGCGTCGATGCGGCGCTGGTCGGCGGGAACAGCGAATATTGGGGTCAGGTGGAACATGTCCTGCGGATCATCGAGCGTCGGCCGGGGCATAGTCGCGTCTATGCGCTGTCGGGACTGATCCTGGACGCAGGCGCGCTGTTCATCACCGATACGCATATGGTCCCCGATCCGACACCCGAGCAGGTGGCCGAGATGGCGATAGCGGGTGCGACCGAGCTTCGGCACTTCGGCCTTTCGCCGCGCGTGGCGCTTCTTTCGCATTCGAACTTTGGAGCTTCGCACAGCCCCAGCGCGCGGAAGATGCGGACGGCGTTGCAACTGGTCCGCGAACAGACGCCGGACCTGCTGGTCGACGGTGAAATGCACGCGGATGCCGCACTCAGCCAATCGCTGCGGGAACGATTGGTGCCAGATGCTCGCTTTGAAGGACCTGCCAATCTGCTGGTGATGCCGAACCTCGATTCGGCGAATATCACCCTCACCGCGCTATCCGCCTCCTCTAGCTCGCCGACCGTGGGGCCGATGCTCATGGGGCTGGCGCAACCCATTCATGTATTGACGCCGGGTGTCACCGCTCGCGGCGTCCTGAACCTGACCGCAATCGCGGCGGCCGAGGTGGATCGGGAAGGCTGAGCTTAACCTTTTGCATGCAATAGAACGGACATGGCGCGACTGATCCGGAATGTAGCGAAAGCGGCGGGGCCGAAGCTGATCATAGGCGGTATGCTTGGCGCTGCCGGTTTGCTGGTGAACATTTATATGGATCGCGGGCGCGATCTTGAGTCCTCGCCGCAGAAGGCCGCCTCACCTGAAAGCGCCCCTGCCAAGGCACCGATCGAGCGAAGCCGGTCACAGCCGCTACCCGTCGATCCCCATGCGCTGGTGGTCAAAAGCGTTCTGCCGATCGAGGAGCCATTCCGTCATGGCGACTATGTCTGGGATGAGAGCCAAGCGCCTGCGACGGGCCCGGTCATCATCACGGTGGACCTGAAGGCTCAGACACTGTCAGCCTTTCGCGCTGGCCATGAAATCGGCGCGGCAGTGATCCTATATGGCGCGGATGACAAGCCCAGCCCCTTGGGCGCCTTCCCCATTACGCAGAAGGACGCGGACCATGTGTCCAGCCTTTATGATGCGCCGATGCCCTACATGCTGCGACTGACGAATGATGGCGTGGCGATCCATGGCAGCGACGTCAAATGGGGCAGCGCCACCCACGGTTGCATCGGCGTCCCGACCGCCTTCGCGCGCAAGCTGTTTTCTGCGGTGAAGCTGGGGGACCTGGTGATCATCACGCAGGGCAAAATGCTGGACACCAGCCAGGTTCGAGACGCGAGCTGAGCTGCGTCAATCCTGTTCACAAAGCGGATTGCCATCGCGCCCGGTGACGCGCAGCGCAGAGCTGGCGTCACTCGATGCGCGGGGAAAGCTGACGCCTTCGAGTGAACCCCGACCCTCGCAAAGATCAGCGCACTTCAGGTCGAGCACACCGGGGAAGGCGATCTGATCGCCATCATATTGGGCGACGATGATGCAGCCCCCGGCCCGATCGAAGCTGAGTATTAGCCTGTCTCCGGCTCGCTTTGCGGAACCCCGCCCCCGACAGCGTTGATCCTCGCCGAAAATGGCTTCGGCGCCGAAGCGAAAATCGCCGGATCGACCGGGGATGATGCACAGGCTGTCGCTGCCCGCCTCATGACGCCGCTGAAAAAGTCCGACGGGAGACGATCTAGAGGTGTCCGCGATGACGCCGCTTTCGATGGCTGCGCGTTCGAGCCCGGACGTCGAGGCGGTATTGCCTGCCGAACTCGCGGAGCCCCCGCCGTCCCCCTGGCACCCGACCAGTAGCGGCAGAATGACGAGGCTATTCCACCGTATCGACAGCAGTCAGTCCTTCCGGGCCTACGTGGCGAAAGAAGCAGGATCGCGCGCCTGTGTGGCATGTCGGACCTGCCGGAACCGCCTTCAACCAAACCGCGTCCTGATCGCAATCGATCCGGATGTCGCGTACCTCCAGCATGTGGCCCGACGTCTCGCCCTTTTTCCAGAGCGACTGGCGGCTGCGCGACCAGAAATGCGCCAATCCTGTTTCCAAGGTCAGGGCCAGCGCTTCCGCATTCATATGGGCAACCATCAGCACTTCGCCGCTGCCAGCATCAGTTACGACTGCTGTAATCAGCCCGTCACGATCATATTTGGGATTGAGGGTCAGGCCCTTGTCACGCGCATCGTCCATAGTCGGGCTATAGTCCGGTGGAGGGCTCATGCGAAGCCCATCGCGTCAGAAAAAGGAGGAAAATGGGGCGATCGAGGGGATCCGAACCCCCGACCTCTGGTACCACAAACCAGCGCTCTAACCAACTGAGCTACGATCGCCACAGGGCCGTTCGGCCCAAGAGAGATGCGGCACATATGCGGCGATTGGATAGTCGTCAAGCTGGCAAATGCGTACGCACGATGGAAAAAGAAACGGGGCGCCGACCGATTGGTCCGCGCCCCTCTTCCCTCTGTTCAGTACATGATCGCAACGAGGCTTTCTCACCTTCGGCGACGCTACTCTCCTAAACCAATCAGGCCGCGATGCCCAACATCTTGGTTCTGGATCAGGCGCCCTGCAAGGCGCCATCCTGCTTGTTAGTTGACCGAGTCCTTCAGACCCTTGCCCGCCTTGAACTTGGGCTGGGCCGACGCCTTGATGGTCATCGTTTCGCCAGTACGCGGATTGCGGCCGGTGGACGCCTTGCGCTGCGAAACGGAAAAGGTGCCGAAGCCCACGAGCCGGACTTCGTCGCCCTTCTTAAGTGCAGACGAAATGGAATCGAATACGCCTTCAACCGCCTTGCTGGCGTCGCTTTTGCTAAGACCGCTGCTTTCGGCAACAGCACTGATCAAATCCTGCTTGTTCATACCTTGGGAACCCCCTTCTAACTGTGTGAATAGCTAAGGAATCGCGGCGTCGGCGGCGCAATAAGGCCCAGCTTTGATCGGCTGTCAAAGGGAAAGCGACAAAGCCACCACCTCCAATGAGATTTTCAACCATAGGCCTAAATCTCACTGAAAGTGGCGGCTAATTACCGTTGTGCTTGCAATCAGTGGCGAAGCGTCGCGTCGCCATCCCGCCCCGCAGCCGGACTCGGCTGCGCGGCTAGGTCATCTTCTTCTGTCCAGGCGATCGCTTCAGGCACCGAAACCAACGCGCGGGCAAGCACCTCATCCACATGGGAAACGGGTACGATTTCCAGCCCTTCCCTAATATTTGCCGGAATTTCCGCCAGATCCTTTTCATTCTCCGCCGGGATCAGCACCGTCTTGATACCACCCCGCAACGCTGCGAGGAGCTTTTCCTTGAGGCCGCCAATCGGAAGCACACGGCCACGCAGCGTCACCTCGCCCGTCATAGCCACATCCTTGTGAACAGGGATGCCGGTGAGCGTCGAAACGATGCTGGTCACCATGCCGATGCCTGCGGATGGTCCATCCTTTGGCACCGCACCTTCGGGAAGGTGGATGTGGATGTCCTTGCGGGTGAAGAGGCTGGGCTTGATACCATAACCCGGTGAGCGCGCCTTCACATAGGAAAAGGCCGCCTGCACGGATTCGGTCATCACTTCGCCAAGCTTGCCGGTCGTCCGGATCGCGCCTTTGCCCGGTACGGTGACAGCTTCGATGGTCAGCAGCTCGCCACCCACTTCGGTCCAGGCGAGACCAGTCACGGCACCGATCTGGTTCTCTTCCTCACCGACGCCGTGGCGGAATTTCCGCACCCCGGCATATTCGGCAAGATTTTCCGGCGTGATCGTAACCTTCTCGAAAACGCCTTCCAAAATCTTTCGGAGCGCCTTGCGGGCAATCCGTGCCACTTCACGTTCAAGCGTGCGGACGCCCGCCTCTCGCGTATAGTAGCGGATAAGATCGCGGATCGCGGCTTCGGTGACTTCCACCTCGCCTTCCTTGAGCCCGTGAGCGTCGATCTGCTTCTGCAGCAAGTGGCGCTGCGCAATCTCGACCTTCTCATCCTCGGTATAGCCTTCGAGCCGGATGATCTCCATGCGGTCCAGCAATGGCTGCGGCAGGTTCAGCGAGTTGGCGGTCGTGACGAACATCACGTCCGACAGATCGACATCGATCTCCAGATAATGGTCCTGGAACTTGCTGTTCTGCTCCGGATCCAGAACCTCCAGCAGCGCCGAAGCCGGATCACCCCGGAAATCCTGGCCTAGCTTGTCGATCTCATCCAGCAGGAAGAGCGGGTTCATCGTGCCGGCCTTCTTGAGGTTGGTCACGATCTTGCCCGGCAGAGACCCGATATAGGTGCGGCGATGGCCCCGGATTTCGGCTTCGTCGCGCACGCCGCCAAGCGATTGGCGCACGAACTCGCGGCCCGTCGCCTTGGCGATCGATCGGCCTAGCGAGGTCTTGCCAACGCCCGGAGGACCGACGAGGCACAGAATTGGCCCCTTGAGCTTGTTGGTCCGGGCCTGCACCGCGAGATATTCGATGATCCGGTCCTTGACCTTCTCCAGCGCGAAATGATCCTCGTCCAGGATCGCTTGTGCGCGCTTCAGGTCGGTCTTGACCTTGCCCTTCTTGCCCCACGGCAAGCCCAGAAGCACGTCGAGATAATTGCGCACGACCGTGGCTTCAGCCGACATGGGCTGCATGCCCTTGAGCTTCTTGAACTCAGCCGTCGCCTTTGCGCGCGCTTCCTTGCTGAGCTTTGTCTTGGCGATCTTCTCGGCCAGTTCGGCGAGTTCATCGCCCTCTTCGCCCTCGCCATTACCCAGCTCGCGCTGGATCGCCTTGAGCTGCTCGTTCAGATAATATTCGCGCTGGGTCTTTTCCATCTGTCGCTTCACGCGGCCGCGAATCTTCTTTTCGACCTGAAGAACGCCAAGCTCGCCTTCCATGAAGGCGAAGACCATTTCCAGACGCTTTACAGGATCAGCCTCGACCAGCAGCGATTGCTTGTCGGCGACCTTCACGTTGATGTTGGCGGCAACGGCGTCGGCCAGACGGCCTGCATCCTCGATCTCACGCAGCTGAACCGGCGTTTCGGCAGGCAGCTTCTTGTTGAGCTTCGCATAGTTTTCGAATTGCTCGGCGACGGAGCGCATCAGCGCCTCGGCTTCAGGCCCTTCGGCTGCGACCTCGTCGACCGGATCGACTTCGGCGATCAGATGGTTATCGGCCGAGCTGATCGACTGCAATTGCGCGCGATGCTTTCCTTCGACCAACACGCGGACGGTACCATCGGGCAACTTCAGCAGTTGCAACACGATCGCGACGACCCCGGTGTCGTACAACGAGTCACGGTTCGGATCATCCTCGGCAGGGTCAAGCTGCGACACGAGGAAGATTTCCTTATTTCCTTCCATCGCCGACTCAAGGGCAGAGACGCTCTTGTCGCGACCGACAAAGAGCGGGACGATCATCTGCGGGAAAACCACGATGTCGCGCAACGGAAGGAGGGGATATTGCGTAGTCATTCAATCTCCGGCGGGCCGCACGATTATTTGCTCTGCCATGCTGTTCATGGCTTTATGGGGACAATCAGGGCCTCATTCAATTGGTGCCGTCCTTTTGAACGGACTGTTATCCGAGTGCCGATCAGAAAGGCAGCTTGAAGCCCGGCGGAAGCGGGAGGCCGCTCGTCATCTTCGACATTTCCGCAGAACTTACCTCGTCCGCTTTTTTGCGAGCGTCGTTGAAAGCTGCCGCCACGAGATCCTCAAGCATCTGCTTTTCGCTAGGCGCGAGCAGGCTGTCGTCGATCGACACGCCCACGATCCGGCCCTTGGCCGAAGCGCGGACCTTTACCAGACCGCCGCCTGCTGCTCCCTCAACCTCGATCTTGTCGAGATTGTCCTGTGCGCGTTGCAGCTCTTCCTGCACGCGGCTGGCCATGCCCAATATTTCGTTCAGATCCTTCATCGCTCTGCGCTCCATGCTTCGGTCCGATCAAGATCGGCTTCGGGGAAAGCCGCAAGCACGGCCTTCACCACCGGGGTATCGAATATTTCGGCGCGCTCTTGCGCCTGACTTGCCTGTTGCTGCTCCAGCAATGACGGAACGGCACTGCCTTCACTGCGCCTGATCTGCCACGGCGAACCCGTCGCCCTCTGCAATTCCATCGAGAGCGTTCGGCAGAAATCACCGTCGGCCCACTCCTGCATTAGTTGTAATTCCAATTCAGGTGGATCGAACCGGACGATGCGCACGCAATCATGAAGGAAGTCAGCGAGCCGGCCCTTCTTTTGTTCCCAAAGCAGATCGACGAGGGCCTTAGCATCCTGGGGCAGCGATGCGGTAGGAGCCGAGGCGGATGAGGCCGAAACCGAAGCCGTTTGCGCAGCCGGAACGGAGCCTTCGCGCAGGAGCTGCGCGATCTCGCCGGGGTCAGGCATGGTCGCGGCGTGCATGACGCGTAGCAGCGCCATCTCGCAGGATTCGATGGGGAAAGCGGCGCCTGCAACCTCGTCATGGCCCTTTAGCAGCAGTTGCCAGAGACGATGAAGCGGCGCGAAGCCGATTTGCGAGGCCCAGGTGGCGAGCGCCTCACGTTCCTCCGCGGATTGGCCGGGATTGGCGATATCCCGCCCCGCCTTCGCCAGCGTCACGGCATGCACCAGTTCAAGCAGCCCCCGAACCAGCGAGAGGGGCTCAATACCGAGCGCATATTGTTCGCGCACCGCAGCCAGCAGCGCGGCGGTATCGCCCTCCAGCAGCAGGCCGAGCAGGCGGCGAACGGCGCCACGATCCGACAGGCCGAGCATATCGCGGACCTGAGCAGCAGTGACGAGCGGGGCGCCCTCCCCCATTTCCGCATGGGCAATTGCCTGATCCAGGATGGAAAGGCCGTCGCGGGCGGAACCCTCTGCCGCCTGGGCGATCAGTGCGAGGGCATCGTCTTCGGCGGCAACCTGTTCCGTCTCGACCACATGGGCAAAGTGGGCCGCCAGCAATTCCGCGGGAATGCGGCGCAGGTCGAAACGCTGGCAACGGGAAAGGACGGTGACGGGAACCTTGTTCACTTCGGTCGTGGCGAACAGGAATTTTACATGCGCGGGCGGCTCTTCGAGCGTCTTGAGAAGCGCGTTGAACGCGTTCTTCGAAAGCATGTGGACTTCGTCGATGATGTAGATTTTGTAGCGGGCAGAGACTGCGGCGTAGCGCACTGCCTCGATAATCTCGCGCACGTCATCGACGCCGGTGTGGCTGGCGGCGTCCATTTCGACCACGTCGATGTGGCGACCCTCTGCAATTGCCTGGCAGGGTTCGCAGACGCCGCAGGGATCGATCGTAGGGCCGCCCTGCCCGTCCGGCCCTACGCAGTTCAATGCCTTGGCGATCAGGCGAGCGGTCGATGTTTTCCCGACGCCTCGCACCCCGGTCATCAGGAACGCGTGGGCCAGCCTGCCCCGACGGATGGCGTTACCCAGCGTCTGGACCATGGCATCCTGCCCGATCAGTTCGCGAAAGCTACGCGGCCGGTATTTGCGCGCAAGCACGCGATAGGGCTGAGATGAATCGGACATGGTAACAATCTAGCGGCTTGAGGAGCGGCTGTCGAAGCCGGAAAGCCGAATAAAGGTGGGAGCCGGAACGACCCGCGGCGAAATCGTTGTGGCTGCTTCCGTCAGGACCTGACCAGGTTGGCGACGACCACGTCCGCCCGACTCCCGGCGCGGCATATGGCGAAAGGCTGCGGCGATGGCAAGGGCCGGGTTACTCAAGCCCGGTTCGCTGCGCCTTTGCGACGAAATCAAGTGCGGCGCGGGCCGCTTCGGCGATGGCTGCCTCGGCCGCCTTGGCATCGGTGGTCGGCCGATCGAGATAGACGGCCAGCACATATTCCTCACTCGATGGCGCCTTCACCAACGCCACATCATTATAGGCCGTGCCGCAGCTTCCAGTCTTGCTGCCTGAGGCCCACCCTTTTGGCAGGCCAGCCTTGATGCGTTTATCGCCGGTAGTGCTGCCGTTGAGCCAGGTTCGGAGACGCTCGGCGCTTTCGCTCTTCATGTCGCGGAAAATCAAGCGAGCCATAAGGTTTGCCATGGCGGCCGGACTGGTGGTGTCACGGGGATCACCTTCGACATTTTCGTTCAGCGCCGGTTCGGTCCTGTCGAACCTCGTCACCGTATCGCCATGTGCGCGGGCGAAGGCCGTCAATCCTTCCGTGCCGCCAATCATCGGCAGCAGCAGGTTTGCGGCACTATTGTCGCTAACCTCCACCGCCGCCTCGGCCAGTTCCGCCATGGACAGGCGACCGCGTTTGCGGTTTGCCTTCACCACCGGCGCATAGTCGAGAATGTCCTCGTCAGTGAACGCCACCTGTCCTTCCAACCCGAACCGCCCTGCGTCGGCGCCCATCAACACCGCCGCTGCGAGAGGCGCCTTGAAGGTCGAGCACATGGCGAAGCGTTCGTCCCGGTTGAAGCCGAGGAGCAGTCCGCCCTTGTTGTCGACCAGCGCGACGCCGAGGCGGCCGCCGGTCTCCTTTTCGATCTCGCGCGGGTTGCGGACGGACTTCATCGCCGATTCGCTAACCGTGTAACGCGGCGCAGGCGGCAAGAGGGATTGGCGCGCGCCGTCCTGTTGCGCCATGAGTGGCCCAGAGAGCGACAACATCATTCCTGCCGCGATACCGATGCGACGGCGCATGAACTACATGCCCTGCATATTGTGAGATTCGCCGGGGATGCGGATGGTGAGGCCCTGGAGCTTCTCCTCCAATATGATCTGGCATGATAGACGGCTGGTCCGCGTGGCTGCTGCGGCGAGATCCAGCATATCCTCCTCCGCCTCACTGGCGGGGGTCAGCTTGGAAAAATCTTCTGCTTCAACAATCACATGGCAGGTGGAACAGGCCATCTGTCCCTCGCACGTCCCTTCCAGCGGCTGGCCTGCCGCCTGAGCTACCTCCAGAAGCACCGAGCCTGCGGCGGCATCGACCTCCTGACGATTTTCGCCATCCGCACTGACGAACGTGACCCTGATCATGATTGCGACTCCCTTGGCTACGGCGCCGCTTGTACGGCTGCCGCGTCGTTCATTATCTTTGCGGCACTCTCCAATTCGGCCAGTGTCGTGTAGCGGCCAAAGCCGATCCGCACCGATCCGCGCGCCTCTCGTTCCGACAATCCGATGGCGCGCAGCACATGGCTTGGCCGCCCGGAGCCGCTCGCGCAAGCACTTCCCAGCGAAAATGCGACTTCACGACATTCCGACAACAGCCGGGCGCCATCGATCCCGCGGCGAAGATTGAGATTGCCGTGGTAGCGCGCGTCCACGCCGCCGTTGAGGGTCCATGTGTCAAACAGTTCGCGCGCCTGTTGCCATAGCGCCTCTACATGGGCGTGGTCCTGCTCCGCCCTCTCCCGCATGAGCCGGGCTGCGACGCCGAAACCGGCGCACAAGGCAGGCGATAGCGTGCCTGATCGCAGGCCCGCCTCTTGCCCGCCGCCGTACATGACGGGCTCCAACTTCACCTCGTCCCGTATCCAGAGGGCGCCCACGCCCTTGGGTCCGTGGATCTTGTGGGCGCTTATGGCGATCATGTCACAGCTGTCGGGGATCGGGACGCGGCCATAGCCTTGCACCGCATCGCAGAGGAACAGCGCGCCTATACGGCAAGCAAGGGCGGCGAGCTTGTCCACGGGCTGGATGACGCCGATCTCATTGTTCACCAGCATGGCAGCGACGAGCCCTACGCCGGGTTTGATCGCGGCTTCCGCTGCGTCCAGATCGACAAGGCCGTCGGTGCCGACTGGCAGGATCGTGACACGTCGCCCCCTGGTTCCGAGTGCGGACACCGTATCAAGAACGGCGGCATGCTCGGTCGCCAGCGTCACTATGTCGCCGACGGGCGCCCCGAGAATGGCGAGGTTCAGCGCTTCGGTCGCGCCCGATGTGAAGATCAGCCGCCCTCCCTGGGGCAAGAGCCTGATGACTTTTTCGCGTGCCAGCTCGACTTGCGCCGCAGCGGCTCTCCCCAAGCGATGGGCGCTGTGGGGGTTGGCGAACTGATCGCGCAGAAGTGGGACCATGACGTCAAAGGCCTCGGGCGCGAGCGGCGTCGTGGCCTGATAGTCCAGATAGATGGTCATGGCCGCCTGCTCGCCATCCTTGTCCATTGATCCAGGAAGCGATCAATGTCGGCGTCGCTGGTCGAAGGGCCGAAGCTGACCCGTATGACTTCCCCCGCCGCAACCTCGTCCCAGCCCATGGCGTGCAAGACATGGCTGGTCTTGAGCGAACCGGATGAGCATGCGCTGCCCGCCGAGACGGATATCCCGGCGAGGTCGAACTGTATCAGTTGTGCGCGGGCCGAAACGCCCGGCATGCGGTAGCTAGCGATCGCCGGACTTCGCAGCGCCGCACGCGCGACGATTTCACCGCCCCTTTCCTCGATGGCTTGGTCCAGTCGCTCCCGCAGTCGCGCAACTTCCGGCAACCAGTCCGGGCGATCTTCCAGAGCAGCCGCCATGGCAAGAACGCCGAGGAGGTTTTCAGTACCGGGCCGGTAGCCCTGCTCCTGACCACCGCTGGGTTGCAGTAGCCCCAAATCCCGGATGAGAAGCGCGCCTACACCGGGCGGCCCTCCGAATTTATGGGCGCTGATTGCGATAATGTCCGCGTCAGGCAGGGGGAGCTTGCCCGCGCTTTGGGCGCAGTCGGCAAAGAGGATCGATCCTTGACGATCCAATGTTTCGAGCGGCTGGATGACGCCGGTTTCATTATTCACATGCTGGATGGCGACGAGCGTACCGAGGCCGAGCGCCTTTGAAGCGAGCGAAACAGTGCCTTCTACCGTGACTTTCAGCCGTTCGGCCTCGGGCGTCACGCGTAGAACCGAATCATGTTCTACCGGAGATGTGAAAATATGGGCGGCCTTCGCTCGCGTCAGGCCGATGACGATCGCCTCGCTCGCGCCTGATGTGAACAGGACATGCCCCTTCCATCCCAAGGCAGTGGCGATACGCGATCGGGCATCCTCCAGCGCAGCACGGGCCGCCCGTCCCTCAGCATGCGGGCTGGATGGGTTTGCCCACAGGTCCATTGCCTCCCGCATGGCAGCTTTCGCCTGCGGCAGCATGGGGGTTGTCGCGGCGTGGTCCAGATAAAGGCGATCAAGGGCCACGAGGCGATGTTACTCATTGATTGCGGAAATGGCGGCGCCTTCTATATAGGCGGTCTGCCGCGCAACGCCAGCATTGGCTTTCGCGCGCCCGCATCCAACCGCCGGCCTCCTTTCTCCGGGTGGCGGCCAGAACCATAACAGGTGCCATGCCCGACGTTATTTTCCCCGGACCCGAAGGCCGTCTCGAAGGCCGTTTCAGCCCTCCGCCTCGCCCCCGCGCGCCAGTCGCGATGATCCTGCATCCCCATCCGCAAGGCGGCGGCACGATGAACGACCGCATCACGCAGGCGCTCTACAAGACCTTTGTGAAGCGCGGCTTTGCCGTGCTGCGTTTCAATTTCCGGGGCGTGGGCCGCAGTCAGGGGACGTTTGACAATGGCATCGGCGAGCTGAGCGATGCCGCTGCGGCGTTGGACTGGGTACAGAGCTTCCACCCCGAGGCGCAGACCACCTGGATCGCAGGCTTCTCGTTCGGCGCATGGATCGGCATGCAGTTGCTGATGCGCCGTCCGGAAATACGCGGCTTCATCTCGGTCGCGCCGCCCGCAAACATGTATGACTTCTCCTTCCTCGCTCCCTGCCCTGCTTCCGGCATCATTGTGCAGGGAACAGCGGATGAGGTCGTGACGGCCAACGCGGTGCAGAAGCTGGTCGACAAGCTGCGCACCCAGAAGGGCATCACCATCCATCATGACGAAATCCGTGGCGCGAACCACTTTTTCGAACATGAGCTGGATCAGCTGATGAAGTCGGTTGACAATTATCTCGACATGCGCCTGTCGCCTGACTCGCCGATCCGCTGAGACACTCCATAGGTTGCTGAAGAGGGGCCGCTCGCAACGCGGCCCTTCTTTGTTTCCGGCCAAATCAACTATCAAGAAAATATATCTTGGCCTGCGCGGTCGCCGCGACTAGCGGCAGCGGGCCATGAGTGACGAGAAGAACAACGACGTTCGCCTGATATGGAGCCGCTATTACAGCGCCTTCATACCTGCGCCGCCCGGGCCAGGTTTCTTCGACCGGTTGAAAGCGGCGAGCGGCGCCATCGGCGGCATCGCGATCACGGGATTGCTTTGCGGCCTGATGCTGGGGAACGGCATAGCACATCCGTTGCTGGTCGCCCCGATGGGCGCTTCGGCGGTGCTGTTGTTCGCTGTGCCTGCAAGCCCGCTTGCGCAGCCATGGTCCGTCTTTGGCGGCAATGTCGTATCGGCGCTGGTCGGGATTACCGTCGCGCGACTAATCCCTGATCCTACGATAGCTGCTGCGCTGGCGGTAGGTTGCGCCATTGGGGGCATGTCCCTGCTGCGCTGCCTCCATCCGCCGGGCGGCGCGGTTGCACTTTCGGTCGTGCTGGGCGCTGCCAACGGTGCGCCAAGCTATATGTTCGCTTTTATCCCGGTGGGGCTGAACACTGCGCTGCTGGTGGCGGTGGCAATCATCTTTCACCGGATCGCGGGGCACAGCTATCCTCATGTCGCGCCCAAATCTCCGAGCGCACATGGGACGAACGATCCGGCGCCCTTGCTGCGAACGCCGCCGTCCGAACAGGATGTCGAGGAAGCGTTGCAGGCCTATGGCGATGTCCTGGACGTTAACGCCGCCGATTTGCAGGTCGTGCTGCATGATGCGGAGGTACGCGCGGCCGAACGCAGCCATGCCACGCTGACGTGCGGCGAGATCATGTCGCGCGACATCCTGTCTATTCGTGAAAGCCAGTCCGTGGCCGAAGCGGCCGAACTGCTGCATGCCCGGCGTCTATTGTCGCTGCCGGTGCTGGATGACGCTGGGCGCGTTCAAGGTCTGGTCGGTCCGCTCGACCTTTCGCGGGCAGGTGAGACGGCCCGCGACATTGCGTCGGAGCCGCTGCTCGTGTCGGAACATACACCGGTTTCGCAATTGCTTCGTCCGCTGACGAGTGGACTGACGCATGAAGCCATCGTCGTGGATGGCGCGGGACAGCTGCGTGGAATGGTGACGCAAACCGATCTTCTGGCGGCGATGGCGCTGCGCGCCTAGGATCAGTCGCGGTGGCGTTCCAGCATCGGTACATCGGGGCCGGGGATAGCGGAAATCGCTACATTGGCGAACATGACCAGTCCGGCTATGATCATCAGGACGCCACGCTTGCGATCGCCCTTTTTCACGATCGCGTAGATGCCGCCGCCCGTGAGAAACAGTCCCGCGAGCATGAGAATGGATAATATTGTCGATGCCATGAAGCAGGCCATAAGCGGCCAGCTGGACTGTGGCAATTGGCTGCCTCTGCCCCTAAGAGGCGCGGGATACGAATCACCTTTTGCGTGACAGGACAATTTCGCCGTGAAAATCGCCCTAGCTTCCGATCATGCCGCCGTTGATCTGAAAGCCGAGCTCGCCGATTGGCTGCGTGATGAAGGTCATGAGGTTGATGACCTCGGCCCAGCGACAGCCGACCGCGTCGATTACCCCGATTTTGGCTATAAGCTCGCCAGCGCCGTCGCATCGGGCGCGGCCGAGCGCGGCATAGCGCTGTGCGGTTCTGGCATCGGCATTTCCATCGCGGTCAACCGGAATCCGGCGTGCCGCTGTGCGCTGGTGTCGGAACCATTGTCGGCGGCGCTATCCCGCGAACATAATGACGCGAACGTCCTTGCCCTGGGCGCCCGCTTGACCGGGGTGGACATGGCGAAGGCCTGCGTCACCGCTTTCCTTTCCACCGAATTCGGCGGTGGCCGCCATTATGGCCGTGTCGAAAAACTCTCTCAGCCCGCGCTTTAAGGAGCCAGCCCTATGAGCACCGCCACCCTCGCCCAGCCCGACCTCTCCGATATCCGCGCGGAAGGCTATTTCACGCGCAGCTTGGCCGATGCCGATCCGGCAGTCTTCGCCGGCGTCACCAACGAACTGAAGCGCGAGCAGAACCAGATTGAGCTGATCGCATCGGAGAATATCGTTTCAAAGGCGGTGCTGGAGGCTCAGGGCAGCGTCTTCACCAACAAATATGCCGAGGGCTATCCGGGCAAGCGTTATTATCAGGGCTGCGCGCCTTCGGATGAGGTCGAGCAGCTGGCTATCGACCGTGCCAAGCAGATCTTCAACTGCGGCTTCGTCAATGTGCAGCCCCATTCGGGCGCGCAGGCGAATGGCGCGGTGATGCTGGCGCTGACCAAGCCGGGCGATACGATCATGGGCCTGTCGCTCGACGCTGGCGGCCACCTGACGCATGGTGCAAAGCCCGCGCTTTCGGGCAAATGGTATAACGCCGTGCAGTACGGCGTGCGCGAGGATACGCACGTCATCGACTATGACGCTCTGGAAGCGCAGGCGATCGAAGCGAAGCCGACGCTCATCATCGCGGGCGGATCGGCTTATCCCCGTCACCTCGATTTCGCTCGGTTCCGTGCGATCGCGGACAAGGTGGGCGCGTTGCTGATGGTCGATATGGCGCACTTTGCAGGCCTCGTTGCCGGTGGCGCGCACCCGACGCCTTTCGGTTTCGCCGATGTCGTGACCACCACCACCCACAAGACCCTTCGCGGGCCACGGGGCGGCATGATCCTGACCAATGACGAAGCCATTGCGAAGAAGATCAATTCGGCAGTGTTCCCCGGCCTTCAGGGCGGCCCGCTGATGCATGTCATCGCCGCCAAGGCGGTCGCTTTCGGCGAAGCACTGCGGCCTGAGTTCAAGACCTATGCACAGGCGATCGTCACCAATGCCAAAGCGCTGGCCGGCAAGCTGGAACAGCGCGGCCTTGCCGTCGTTTCGGGCGGTACGGACACGCATCTGGCGCTGATCGACCTGCGTCCCTACGGCATCTCCGGCAAGGATGCCGACGAGGCGCTGGAGCGCAGCTTCATCACCTGCAACAAGAATGGCGTCCCGGGTGACCCCTTGCCCCCGACCAAGACCAGCGGCATCCGCGTGGGCTCGCCCGCCGGTACGACACGCGGCTTTGGTGTGGCTGAGTTCGAGGCGATTGGCGACATGATCGCCGATGTCCTGGAAGGTCTGCGGGATCATGGCGAGCATGGCGACGCGGCGGTCGAAGCCAATGTCCGGGAACGCGTTTCGGCACTCTGCGCCCGCTTCCCGATCTACGAAGGCTGATAGCTTCGTTCTGTCAGGGGTGGTCGAGGCGCGGCGGCTGTGCCATCTCGTGTCTCGACTCATCCGAACGAACGGAGCTTATTACTGAATGCGTTGCCCCTTCTGTGCTCACGACGACAGTCAGGTAAAGGACAGCCGCCCCACCGAAGATGGCGCCGCCATTCGCCGCAGACGGCAGTGCGAAGCCTGTGGCGCGCGCTTCACCACGTTCGAGCGCATCCAGTTGCGCGACATCTGGGTGGTGAAAAGCGAGGGACGTAAGGAAGCGTTCGACCGCGACAAGCTGGCGCGCTCCATCGACATCGCCTGTCGCAAGCGGCAAATTGATCCAAGCAGGCTGGAAAAGCTCATCTCCGGTATTCAGCGGCAGCTGGAAACCAGCGGCGACGGCGAAGTGCCTGCGCGCGCGATCGGCGAGATGGTGATGGAAGGCCTCAAACGGCTCGACAGTGTTGCCTATATTCGCTTCGCCAGCGTGTATAAGGACTTCACCGATGCTCAGGACTTCGAGGATTTCGCGGGCTCGGTGAAAGAGGTTGGGAGTGAGTGAAGGCGGCTACCCCAGCTGCCCATTCGTCACTTCGCAAGAAAACCTTCGATAACGAGCTGCGATAAGCTCGGCCACTTTTCAGAGCAAACGGGATCATGTCAGAGCCTTCAGCACCCCGCCCCGTCATCGTCCTCGTGCGCCCGCAACTCGGTGAGAATATTGGCAAGGCCGCGCGGGCCATGCTGAACTTCGGGCTTACCGAGATGCGACTGGTCAGCCCGCGTGATGGGTGGCCCAATCCTGATGCTGGCCCGTCGGCGGCTGGAGCCGATGTCGTGCTCGACAAGGCGGAGGTTTTTGAAAGCCTTGCCGACGCTGTCGCGGACTGCTCGCACGTTTATGCGTCCACGGTGCGCAAGCGGGGCGTGACCAAGCCGGTGGTGACGCCGGAAGAAGCGGCACGCGAAATTCACGAGGCTGCGGGAAGGGCGGCCTATGTTTTCGGGCCGGAGCGGTCAGGGCTTGAAACGGAGGATGTCGCGCTCGCGCGTAAGATCCTGACAGTGCCGATCAATCCTGAATTCGGATCGTTGAACCTAGCGCAGGCGGTCATCCTGTGCGCCTATGAATGGTCGAAACAGGCCCAGTTGGAACAGCCGACGGTCGTCGACCTTGGCGAACCGGCGCCACAGGTGGAACTGGAAGGGATGATAAACCAGTTCGAAACTTTGCTGGAAGGTGCGGGCTATTTCTTCCCGCCCGATCGGGCACCCGCGACCAAGCGGACGTTGCGGAACCTGCTGACGAAGCCCGGCTGGAACCATCTGGAGGTGCGGACACTGCGCGGCGTACTTTCCGCCCTGAGCAATCCGCGTTCACGCTAAGCCTTGAGGCGATCGAATTCCTTCATTTCATAGGCGATCGAAGCTTCAACCAACTGATCCCACAAAGCAGCGAGAATGTCAGCGGGAACGCCTAGACGAGCAGCTTCAGCGCGAACATTGTCGATCACCTCCGCCTTACGCGCTTCGTCGCGTACGGCGCTTCTTTCCGGCTTGATACGGGCGGCCGCGCGCATGTGGGCGAAGCGTCGAGCGAGCAGCGCAACGAGCTGACGGTCGATTTCATCCACGCCGGTCCGGACTTGCGCCATGCTGGTGTAGTTTTCGGGGTCCATGGCGACGCTGACTAGGCGCGCCGAGGGCAGCTGTCGAGGGTTGACATGCCACTTTGCCTTCTTCATAGGCGCGCCTTCGTGATTGGCCCCGCACCCCGGTGAAGCGGCGGCCCTGCCCCTTTATGGCAAGCAGGCGAGTACCGGGAATAACTTTCACCCTCCCCGAAAAGTGGGAACCGGTTTTCGGATCAGGAGGGTGAACAAACGTTGTTAGCGATTGTAAGGAATTATCATGTCGAAGCGTTCCAGCGCCAAGTATAAACTCGACCGCCGCATGGGCGAGAACATCTGGGGTCGTCCGAAGAGCCCGGTCAACAAGCGTGAATATGGTCCCGGTCAGCACGGTCAGCGCCGCAAGGGCAAGATGTCCGACTATGGCATCCAGCTGAAGGCGAAGCAGAAGCTGAAGGGCTATTACGGCGACATCACCGAAAAGCAGTTCAAGAAAAACTACACCGAAGCCGCCCGCATGAAGGGCGACACCGGCCAGAACCTGATCGGCCTGCTGGAGCGCCGCCTGGACGCAGTAGTTTATCGCGCCAAGTTCACACCCACCATCTGGTCGGCGCGTCAGCTGGTTTCGCACGGTCACGTCTATGTGAACGGCGTGAAGTGCAACATCGCAAGCCGTCTGGTTAAGCCGGGCGACGAAATCACCCTGGGCAAGAAGGCGCAGGAAATGGCGCTGGTTCTGGAAGCACAGAGCCTGCCCGAGCGCGACATCCCTGACTATGTGTCGCCCGATGGCGCAGCCAAGGTCACCTATGTCCGCGTCCCGTCGCTGGACGAAGTACCCTACCCGGTGAAGATGGAACCGAATCTGGTCGTCGAATTCTATTCGCGCTGATCCGTCAGGGTCATGATTTACGGAAAGGCGGTCCTTCGGGGCCGCCTTTTTTGTTTGTTCAACATGCCTTGTCCCGTGTGAAGGCTGCTGGCAGAAATGCTGCGCCCTTCCCTTTTCAAGGCTATTGCCATGCGCCTGCGTTCTCCGAGTTTGCTGATCGCTCTCCTCGCCAGCAGTGCCGCGGCGGCTGCGCCGTCGGACGTAAGTCCGTCGATCGAAACCATGAAGGAGGTGGTGAAAGAAATTTCATCGGACGCCTATGAAGGGCGGGCGCCGGGGACTGCGGGTGAGGAGAAGACGCTTTCCTATTTGGTGCGGCGGTTCGAGGCGATCGGACTGAAGCCGGGCAACAAGGGCAGCTGGTTCCAGGATGTCCCGCTCGTGGAGATCGCGGCGAAGAATGTTTCGCCGCTGCGTTTCATTGGCGGCAAGGGGCCGGTTTCGGCCGATTATGGATCGCAGATGGTGATCGCCACCTACCGCACGGCTGCGCCGCATATCGAGGTCCAGGATAGCCCGGTCGTCTTCGTCGGCTATGGCATCAAAGCGCCTGAAAAGAAGTGGAACGACTATGCCGGGGTGAACGTCCGAGGCAAGACGGTCATCATTCTAGTCAACGATCCCGATTATCAGAACCCTACTCTTAGTGGGCCGTTCAAGGGCCGCGCCATGACCTATTATGGCCGTTGGACCTACAAATTCGAAGAGGCCGCGCGGCAGGGCGCGGCGGCTGCGATCATCGTCCATGACACTATGCCCGCCGCCTATGGCTGGAACGTCGTTCAATCGAGCTGGACAGGGGCGCAGCATGTCGCGGACAGCGCGGACGGCAATGCAAAACAATCGGCGGCTATCGGGTGGATGCAGAAGGACAAGGCTGCGGCGCTGATGGCGAGCGCGGGCCTTAATCTGAATAGATTGAGCGCGGCGGCGAAGAAGCGCGGGTTCAAGGCAGTGCCGTTGAAGGGCATCAAGGCGAGCGTTTCCTTCGACAATGCCACCCGCAAGCACATGTCCAAGAATCTCGTGGCCCTGCTGCCGGGCAAGACGCGACCTGATGAATATGTGCTCTATGCGGCGCATTGGGACCATCTGGGTCGCTGCGAGGCCGCGCCCGATGGCGACGACATCTGCAACGGCGCCATCGACAATGCGACCGGGACGGCAGCGCTGGTCGCGCTGGCGGAGGCGAATGTGAAAGCGGGGCCGAGCGCGCGTAGTCAGGTGTTCCTGGCGGTGACAGCCGAGGAGTCCGGGCTTCTGGGATCAGCCTATTATGGGAACCACCCCGTCTTTCCGCTCAGGCAGACAGTGGGCGGCGTCAACATGGACGCACTCAGCATGGCAGGGCTGGCGAAAAACGTCGTGGTGATCGGCAAGGGCAAATCGCAGTTGGACGCCTATCTGGATCATGCCCTGGCCGCGCAGAAGCGTGTAGCCAGCCTGGAGCCCACACCGGAAAAAGGATTCTACTATCGATCCGACCATTTCAGTTTTGCCAAACATGGCGTGCCCATGCTCTATTTCGAAGGGGGGCAAGACCTGGCGAAGGGCGGGATTGAAGCGGGCGCCGCTGCGGCGAAGGATTATGAAGAGCATCGTTACCACAGCCCAAAGGACGAATATGATCCAAAATGGGACTGGAGCGGCGTGAAGGCTGACCTCAAACTTTACTACGAGGTCGGCAGGGCACTGGCGAACACCACCGAGTGGCCGAACTGGATGGCAGGGGACGAATTCCGCGCGATCCGGGACAAAAGTCGAGTCAGCAATCAGCATCATTAAGCGCGACCGACGCGCTATTTTTCATCCGATCCGATGCAGAACATCAAGCTGCGCGCTGCCCAATTATCCAACAAGGCCAGCCGGTTAATTATTTCCCTTACGGAAACTTGATCCCTATGACCACAGGGTCCGAAGAATCGGACACGTAACGATAAAAAAATGGGGATGGGTCGTGGAAGTCAATAAGTCAGTCACAATCTTGCATGTCGGCAAGTTGGTGACGGCGCACAAGGAATGCCTGTGCGTCGTCCATTCGCTGTCACCGCGTGAAGCACTCGTACGCACCAGCCTGCCGATGATGGCGGGCGAAAGCGTCACACTGGGGCTGCGAAACGGGTTTTCCGTTTCGGCCGTCGTCGGCATGAACATGGGCGATCATGTATCTTTGCTGTTCGAAGAGCATATCGCCATTTCGACCATCATCGCGGAACAGAGGCAGGGTCGCAGCGAACGGGAAGCCGTTCGGCTGAACATCGTCATGCCTATTACCGTATCCGCTATCACCGGCACGCATTCCTGTATGATGCAGGACATTTCGCTGTTCGGGATCAAGGTCCTCGACGAAGCAGGTCAGCTTCGGGAAAACATGAAGGTGCAGGTCTTTGTAGAAGGGCTGGGCAAGCGGGATGCCATGGTCCGTTGGCGTCAGGATACATATGCGGGATTGAGTTTCGAGGTAGCCCTTGGATTCAAATTGCTTGATCAGTGGGCGGCGCAGATAATGGGCTGACGCCGTTGAATTTGGCGCTGTCACACTGACCGCAATCCTGTAGAGCGCAGGGGACAACGCCATCTCAGCAGGAGAAAGCCGATGACATTCCGTATGCCTGCCGAATGGGCGCCGCATGAATGGACCTGGATCGGCTTTCCCACTTATCCGGAAGAATGGCCGGACGCGTTCGCAGATGCGCGGGTGCAAATCGCTGCCTTTGCCAGGGCGCTTCATGCCGATGGCAGGGGTGAAGAAGTGCGGCTGGTCTGCGCCAATGAGGGCGACGCGGAAGTGGCGCGATCGCTGGCTGGACCGGATGTGACGATCGTCGTCCAAAAGCTGGGCGACGTATGGCTGCGGGACACGGCGCCGATCGCGGTGATGCGCGGGGACGAGCGGGCTCTGGTCGATTTCGGCTTCAATGGCTGGGGCGGCAAATATCAGATGCCGGGCGATGAAGATATCGGTGCGCGTCTGGCCGCGACCACCGGGTTGGCGACATCCTCGCAGCATTGGATATTCGAAGGCGGCGCCGTCGACACGGATGGCACCGGCCTGTTCGTGACGACTGAGCAATGCCTGCTCAATCCCAATCGCAATCCGGACCTGGATCGGGGCAAGATCGAAACGCTGCTGGCGGGATCGCTGGGGCTGTCCGACATGCTGTGGCTGGGCGACGGGTTGCTGAACGATCATACGGACGGCCATGTCGATAATCTGGCGCGCTTCGTTGCTCCGGGGGTGCTGGCGCTGCCCGAAGCAAGCACGGATGATGATCCGAACGCCGCCATCTATGCCGATGCCCGCGCCCGCGCCAAGGCGTTCGGCGTCGAGGTGGCGTCCATCCCCTCTCCCGGCCGCGTGCTGGTGGATGGTGAAGTCATCCCCGCCAGTTACATGAATTTCTATATCGGCAACGCTGCCGTCATCGTGCCCGTCTATGGCAAGCCCAATGATCAGGCGGCGCTGGACGCGATCAAGCCGTTCTTCCCCGATCGCGAGATCATCGGGCTCCGCAGCGACGCCATCCTGTCGGGCGGCGGCAGTTTCCATTGTTGCAGCCAGCAGATGCCGTCCGCGTGATGAGCGGAATGCTGGCGATACGCGCGCTTTTGTCGGGCGTCATCATCGCCATCGTGTCTGTCGTATCCCGGCGCTATCCGGCGCTGGGCGCGTTGATCGCGTCCCTGCCCCTGATTTCGGTTCTGGGGATGATATGGCTGTGGAATGACAAGCCCGATGCCGAGAATATGGCGCGGCATGCAGAGGCGACCTTTTACTATGTCCTGCCGTCCCTGCCCGTGTTCCTGCTGATCCCCGCGCTGCTGCGGCGGGGCATTTCCTTTCCCCCAGCATTGATCGCCGGTTGCGCAATGACGATCCTTCTCTATCTCGCAACCGTCGCCATCACCGCCCGATTGGGCATTCGCCTTTAGGACCATCGAGGATATGACCAAAGTCACCGTTGCCGCCCTTCAGCTCGCCTTTTCAGAGGATCTGGATGACAATGTCGCCATGGTGTCGGACCATGTGGTGAAGGCAGCGGCACGGGGCGCGAAGATCGTCCTGCCGCCCGAACTGTTCGAAGGGCATTATTTCTGCAAGGTCGAGGATGAGGCCCTGTTCGCCAATGCCAAGCCGATCGGCGAACATCCCGCCGTGGCCGAGATGCGCAAGGTGGCAAAGGCGGAGCGCGTCTATATTCCCACCAGCTTTTTCGAACGCGACGGCCAGCATCATTATAATTCTCTCGCGATGATCGATGATGAAGGCGAGATCATGGGCGTCTATCGCAAGAGCCACATTCCGGACGGGCCGGGTTATGAGGAAAAATATTATTTCCGTCCCGGCAATAGCGGATTCAAGGTGTGGGAGACGCGCTACGGCACGATCGGCGTCGGCATTTGCTGGGACCAATGGTATCCGGAGGCGGCGCGGGTCATGGCGCTGATGGGGGCCGAGCTGCTCTTCTACCCTACCGCGATCGGATCTGAACCCTATGATGCGGATCTGGACACGAGCCGCATGTGGCGCCGGGCGATGATCGGCCATGCCGTCAGCAATTGTATGCCGGTCATCGCGGCGAACCGGATTGGCGACGAGGAAGGCCAGAAATTCTACGGCCACAGCTTCATCAGCGATGAGTGGGGCGATTTCGCGGCGGAAGCCGATGCCAAGGACAATGGCGCTCTGGTCGCCACGATCGATCTGGCCCAGGCGCGCAAGCATCGGGCAGGCATGGGGTTCTTCCGCGACCGGCGGCCGGAGCTTTATTCCCGGATCGCACAAGACATCTGATTGGGAGAATGACGCCATGACGGTAGCACGCCATTATGTGATGCACGCCCGAGAGGGATCGGACGCCGCGCTGGAAAGTGCCCTTCGCGCGCTTGCCGACGCCGTCCGCCCGCTTCCGGGTTGCGAGGGTGTCGAGATGCTGCGCGACCTGGGGAATGAACGCCGCTTCGTTTTTATCGAGCGCTGGGCTGATGTCGAAGCGCACAAGGCGGCGGGGCCGATGCTGGACAAGGGGCTGTTCGGGCCAATGATGGACGCGATGGATGGGCCGCCGGAAGGCGCTTATCTCGACTATGTGATAAGCTGAGCGGTCCGCGTCAGAGTAGCGTCACTGCCCTTTCGAAAACGGCCGCAAACATCTCATTCGTCAGGCGGCCAGTCATTATGTTTCTTTGGGAACAGTGATAGCTGTCGATGACGATCTTGCCGCTGGGCATGCGATGTTCCGCCATATGGGCGAAGCGCGCCTTTGGGAGCTTGCCGCCCAGCACCTTCACGACCGATTGATGCGCGATTTCGCCGAGCGCGATGAATATCCGTGCGTTGGGCAGTGCTTCCACGGCGGACTTCAGGAATATGCGGCAATTATGCGCTTCCTGCGGTACGGGCTTATTCTGCGGCGGGAGGCATTTCACGGCATTGAGGATGATGGCGTCGTTCAGGACGAGCTGATCATCGGGCCGAGCCTCATAGGTGCCTTGGGCTAGGCCGACATTCAGCAGCGTCGCGAAGAGAAGATTGCCGGCGAAATCTCCCGTAAAGGCCCGGCCGGTCCGATTGGCTCCCTGCTTGCCGGGAGCGAGGCCGACTACGACAATGCGGCCGAGCGGATCGCCGAAGGCAGGCACAGGAGCGTTCCACCAGTCTGGATGCTGGGTCCGGCATTCCTCGCGCAAAGCGACGAGGCGCGGGCAGAGCGGACAATCGAGCGGAGCTTCCGCATGAGCTATGGGGCTTTGCAGCGTCATGCGTAGCGGTTAGGCGCAGTGCGATGGTCAAGACAAGCACTCTTCATCTTTACGCGCTTGCACTAGGGTCGAACCGACCGCTGTCGGGGAAGCGGACGCCCAAGATGCTGGTGCGCGAAGCTGCGGCGGACTTGCGGCGGCTTGGCCGGGTGCTTGCGATGGCGCCGACATTGACGTCATCGCCGATCGGGCCTTCGTTGCGGGAATATGCAAACAGCGCCTTGTTGATCGATAGCAACCTGCCACCGAAAGCAATGTTGAGCGCGCTCAAGATGATTGAGGCGGGCCTCGGCAGGCGCCGCCATCGCCGCTGGGGAGCGCGCAGCATCGATATCGATATCATCCTGTGGTCCGGCGGGCGCTGGGAGAGCAGGACGCTGAACATTCCGCACCCCGCATTTCGGGCGCGCGATTTCGTGCTGTCACCGCTTTGCGCGATCGCACCGGGCTGGCGCGATCCGGTTTCCGGCCTGTCCATCCGGCAGCTGCGGGCAAGGTTGCGAAAAGCGCAAGTTTTGCTGCGCCCTAGAGGTTGACCAGTCGCATAACGGCCTCTAGTGCGTGCGGACCTCGCATGAGAGGGCCCTTAGCTCAGTCGGTAGAGCAACTGACTTTTAATCAGTAGGTCGCTGG